>DVDZ01000148.1 GCA_015296025.1 Thermosynechococcus sp. M46_R2017_013 | reverse complement strand
CCCACAGCGGCAAGGCGGCGCTGCCAAGCAGCTGTTCCCTCAATGGCAGTGATACGCGCCGAAGTACCCAGAGGGAGGTCAGAGAGCACCATAGACGATTTACAAAATGATTCACAAAACGGATAAAGCGGGCGTCCCTAAACGCCGCACGTCTTGCAGGGCTTCCTTAGCTGAAGGATAGCGATCGCTAAAGTTAAATTTCACCATCCTATTGAGCACGGCCGCTAGACCTTCACTGACTGTAACGCACTGTTGCCAATCCACTTCACCCGTCTGCGAATCTCGCGGTAGATCGCAGGGCTTAATGCCGGTTAAGGCTTGCAGGGCAATCATGCCCACAGCGTAAATATCACTGCTGAGGGTGGGCTGACCAAAGAGCTGCTCTGGCGCAGCATACCCCATCGTACCAATGACCACGGTGCTCCCTTGGGTTTTCTCCACTTCTTGGGGTTGAATTTGCTTCACTGCCCCAAAGTCAATCAATACTAGCTTGCGATCGCTGGCACGGCGAATAATATTGTCGGGCTTAAGATCGCGGTGAATCACATAATGACTGTGGACAAAACTCAGCACTTCTAAGATTTCTCGGAGGAGTTGGATGACTTGGGCTTCACTGTGTTTTTGTTGTAATTCCTCACTCAGAGAAGCCCCATCAATAAACTCCTGCACCAAATAGAATTCCTGATTTTCCTCAACATAGGCAAGCAAAAGGGGAATTTGATCGTGGCGTCCCAGTTTTTCAAGGATTTCTGCCTCGGTATTAAAGAGTCGCCGTGCCACCTGCATAAAGCGCTCATCGGTGCGTCCCGAACGCAAATGCTTGACGACACAAAGGGGATTTCCCGGTCGCTGGGTGTCTTGGGCCAAATAGGTGCGGCCAAAGCCCCCTGAACCCAAGACTTTTTGGATTTTGTAGCGACCACTGAGGAGAGATCGGGGTTTACCTGTAATTTCTGTCGGTTCTCGCAGTGCTGCATTGAGGGCTGCTGTATCCTCAGCCATCAGCGATCGCAATAACGCCAAAGCTTTTTCCTGTTCCTGCACTTTGGCTTGGAAAAATTTCTGCTCCTGCTGCGCCTGATAACTAACGTAGCCCACCATGCCCACACTGCTGAGCACTAGGGCGATCGCCGGCGGTACCACGGGAATCCAGCCGCTCCCGATGACAAAAACGCCAAAGCCACCACCAAAGAGAACAATTAGCCCCCCCACTCCTGCAATACCCAACCACAGCGGTTGCCGCAACCACCAGCCAAGCACACTGCCCACCCCGGCCCACAGGAGAATCCAACCTAGCACCAGCGGCAGTGGCCAGTACCAAATGGGACCTTCCCCTTCGAGGGCAGCACTCAGGAATTGACTCACCATCTGGCCATGGACAACTACCCCCGGCATTTGCTGCGTCACCGCATCACTACCACTATAGGGCGTGAGGAAAATATCCTTGATACTCGGTGCAGACACACCAATCAAAACTACGCGATCGCGAATTAGGTCTTTGCTTACCCGTCCGCTCAGGACATCCGTTAGGGAAACTGTCGGCCCTACTGCGGTGCGTGAGCGGTACTTAAGCAGGGTTTGCATCCCGCGATCGTCTATGCCCACATAGCCACCGGCATCACTGGTCAGCAGAGGAAAGTGCACATCATTCAGGGTTAAACCCTTGTCATCGAGTTTAATGGTCTGAGTTGGCTCCTGATCAAGATAACGCAGTGCCAGCATTAGGGCAAAGGAAAGGGGCGTTGTACACCGCTGCGCCTTAGGATTGCTGATTGCAAATAGATTGCGGCGAATGACGCCATCCTTATCGAGGGGAATATCGGCAAAGCCCACCCGCTCTGGCACCTGTGCTGCAGGAATACTTGGTGGTGGGGGGCACTTCGGGTTGTTCTGCTGTTTCCCCCGTTGATTTGCACACTGGAATAATGCGCGGGTTGATGCGAATCATGTTTTGCAGCCGATCATGGCCGGGAGGCTGGGGCAAATCACGAAAAATATCCAAGCCAATGGCACGAGGACTCGCCGCATTGAGGCGGGTGAGCAGATCCGCCACAGTAGCATCCGGCAGCGGCCACGTTTTTTGGGCTTGAATGTCCTGCTCTGTCACCAGCACCGTCAGGATACGCGAATCAGGGTCGCGGGCGGGTTGCGATCGCACATAAAAGTCATAGAGACTTAGCTCCGCTGGCTGGAGCAGTCCCAGTTGGCGCATGCCAATTACCACAGCAGCCACCCCTAGGGTGGTGGCAACAACCGGCAGCGGCAGCCACTTTAGCCAAGCGTAGGGCACGATGTTAACTCCTCGGGCAATTGTGTAGCGGCTCTGCGAGCGCATCCCTAGACCGATTTTAGCCAAGGGAAATCGTCCCTTTTCTCTGCTGCTGGAGGATGAGCAACTGAGTATGGGGTCAAGAGGTCACAAATGCCGGCGAATGTTCGGGTACAGCCGGATTGGCGATCGGTGGCTGCATAGCGAAATAACGTAACAACATGTAACAGAAGTCAGCGATTCCCTAGAGGAAACCCAACCCTTACAATGGGTTCAGACGTGCTGTTTTACGTCACTAGCACGCCAAAGTCTTTTTGCAGGGATAGAATCAATTGGGCATGATTCCTGATAAGTTCAGAAAAACGCCTCTCAATGGCACGCCGACGGCCTCTCTGCCTATGTCCGAATTGCCCTTTTCCCTTGATCAATTGCGCATCCTGAAGGCAATCGCCCTCGAAGGAAGCTTTAAGCGAGCCGCTGACAGCCTCTACGTCTCCCAGCCCGCAGTGAGTTTACAGGTGCAAAACCTTGAGCGCCAACTGGATGTTCCCCTATTTGATCGCGGGGGACGCCGCGCCCAACTCACCGAAGCCGGACAACTCCTACTGGCCTACGGCGATCAAATTCTCTCCCTGTGCCATGAAGCCTGCCGTGCCATCGAAGACCTGCAAAAATTGCAAGGGGGGACACTCATCATTGGGGCGAGTCAAACCACTGGCACCTACCTGATGCCCCGCATGATTGGGCTATTTCGCAGCAAGTATCCCGAAGTTGCTGTTCAACTGCATGTACATTCCACCCGCCGCACCTGCTGGAGTTTGGTCAACGGCCAAATTGATCTGGCAATCATTGGCGGTGAAGTCCCCTCGGAACTAAGTGAGCAAATCACTGTGACCCCCTATGCTGAGGATGAACTGGCACTGGTTTTACCGGTAGACCATCCCTTGGCTACTGCAGAAACACTAACCAAAGAAGACTTGTACAAACTGGGCTTTATTGCCCTCGATGCCCAATCCACGATTCGCAAGGTGATTGATCAGGTTCTTCAGCGCGCCAACATTGACCCTCGCCGCCTCAAGGTAGAGATGGAGTTAAATTCCATCGAGGCGATTAAAAATGCCGTGCAGTCGGGCTTAGGAGCTGCTTTTGTCTCCGTTTCCGCCATTGAGAAAGAGCTACAACTGGGAAGCCTGCGGCGGGTGAGCATTGAAAATGTGGTTGTGAAACGCACACTGTCGCTGATTACCAATCCCAATCGCTACCGATCGCGGGCAGCAGAGGTCTTCTGCCGTGAAATTCTCACCCAATTTGCCACCTTTGCTATTGATACAGAACTGACAACGGCCAAACCGCCGATTTCCGATAGTGAAAAACCCCTCAAGGAACTGCTGACGATCGCCCCCATTGAGGAAGACAGCACCAATGTCAGCAATTCTTAGAGCAGCATAGTGCTAGCCAACAGGTAGGATAGTCGCCCTCCAAGAAGCCTCTTATTTCAAAAAAACGGAGTATGATAATAGATCGCGCTGTTCACAATTGATGACCATGGCTTTGCAACACGACGTCAAACAAGAAATCATTAACGCCTACCAAATCCACGCTACGGATACTGGCTCTGCGGATGTCCAAGTTGCCATCCTCACGGAGCGGATCAAGCAGCTTTCCGAACATCTAAAGGCGAATAAAAAAGATTACGCCTCTCGCCGAGGATTACTGAAAATTATTGGCCGTCGCAAGCGGCTCTTGGCCTATATCCATCGCCATGATGCCCAACGCTATCGTCAACTCATTGAACGTCTAGGAATTCGGGGTTAAGGACAATGGCAAAACGGTCGGATCTGCCTTTTGAACCTAAAAAGAAAAAAGGAGCAGCCAAGCCCTTCAAAGCTCCTGCCACCGCAGCCGTCCGTTCTAATGTCTCAAAATCTGCACCCAAGCAAGCCAAAAGTACAGGGATTCCTGAAATTGTTAGCCAGCGGATGGTTGCCCGGATGGCCATTTTCTGCGGCACCCCTACTCTTTTGGGATTGATGACGTTTCCCCTAAGCTATTTCATGGTTCATGAGGGGTGGTTTAAGTTGCCCAATATAGCCGTTGTCATCACCAGTCTCAGTCTCTTTGGCCTTGGTGCCCTAGGACTGAGCTATGGCATTCTTTCTGCCTCTTGGGATGAACACGAACAGGGAAGTTGGCTCGGCTGGCGAGAGTTCCGCACCAATTTCGGTCGCGTCGTGGAGAGTTGGCAGGCCTATCAAGGGCAGCGATCGCAAAATGCTGAATAGGCGCGATCGTTGACTTGTGTCTGCCTCTCTAACTAGGAAAGTGTGAAGAATTTTTTATAGATTCCTATTATCTCTCTTAGCTTATTTACCATAGATTGAAAGAGTTACACGCTTTTGGTAACTCGCTCAAACTCTGTTTCCCTAGGACAACCCTTATGACAGCAGCGGAAATGTCCCCCGCTGAGGCTCACATCAATGTGAGCAATCTACCCATTGGCCTAAAGTCCTCTAGCTTTCTGCAACATTTACTGGGATTAGTGGCAGAAACCCTTGAAGATGTTGTGGGTCTGGAGGATGCCTCGGGCTTTATAGCACTTGTAGGGCAACAAATGGGGAATCAAATCAACGAACTTTATACCCAAGCCCTCGGCGATCGCCCCTTTGATGCTAAGACGGTTGCCCAAATTCTTATTGACCTCAAAAATCGCATTGAAGGGGGATTTTTCCTGATAGAGCAGGATGAGGAACGCATTATTTTGGGCAATCAGCGTTGCCCCCTTGGCAGTGGTGTCGTTGGTCATCCCTCGTTGTGCATGATGACCTCGAATGTGTTTGGCGTGATTGTGGCGGATCATTTAGGCTATGCCAAGGTCTGTATTGAAGAGGCGATCGCCAATGGGGATCAAGGGTGCCGTGTGCTGATCTATACCCAGCCCACTGCCGCTGCCTCAACTGCCAAAGGGCGAGAATACTATCGCATAGAGCCAGTCTAAGCCAGCCACTTCCTTCATGCCAGCGGGGTCAAGATGAGCAACGTTACACTCGATATTGAGGCATGGATTGATCTGCTGCCAGAGCCAATGTTGGTCATAAATGCCCAAGGCACCATTGTGGCCATCAACTCCAAAGGCCGTGAATTTTTTGGCGGTCATGTTCTCAATCGCAACCTCAGGGAACTGGTGGCCACTCCCCCAGAAAAACTCAATAAATGGCTACCCCTCTGGCAACAGGCCACGCAAATGGTACCCGGCACTCTCCAAGGCCACCAAGGTCAAAAAATTGAGGTGGAGGCGGTGGGTATTCACCGTTGTCAGCCCCCCTTGATTCTGCTGCGCCTCTTTCGCCAGCCTCGGTTTCTACGGCAGTTTATCGTCCAACGGGAACAGTTTCAGCACTTGCAACAGCAAATGGCACGGCAAACAGCTCTAATTGTCAAGCTACAGCAACGGCAAAAACAACTAGAGGCGGAAAATCACCATCTACAGGGGGTCTCACAGCAAGATAGCCTGACCAAATTGGCAAATCGGCGTGCCTTTGAGGCCCATCTGGAATCGGCTTGGCGGGAATCGGCTACCACCCATACCCCCTTTGCCATTGCCCTACTGGATATTGATCACTTTAAGCGCTACAACGATACCTATGGTCATCTGGCGGGCGATCGCGCCCTGCAACGGGTTGCCCAAGCCTTTAAATCCCAACTACGAGAGACCGATTTGGTGGCTCGCTATGGCGGTGAAGAGTTTATTCTCCTGTTGCGCCAGACCTACCATGACGTTGCTGTTTGTGTTGTAGAACGGATTTTGAACTACATTCGCAGCCTAGGGATTCCCCATGCCAGTTCGCCAGTGCAGCCCTACCTCACCGTCAGTGCCGGCATTTGCATCGTGACCCCCACCCTTGGGGACTGCCCAATGGCGGAGCTGGTGGCAACCGCCGATGCCGCCTTGTACGAGGCCAAACGCTCAGGGCGCAATCGCTATGTTTTGCAAACCTACACTGGGGGGAGTGAACTTGTCTTGGCCGGGCAAGAAATTTAGCCCCCGCTAGAGAAAGCCCTGTCGCTACCCCTGCTAGATATAATGTGGGTGGCCAAAGCACGGCAATCCCGTAGCCAAAACGTGATAACTGATTGATCGCGGCTGGGACGTTGTGTTGCAAAATGTAAAGCTGAGTTAATTTCTTGGAGATCGTGTAGCCCATGTACAATGCGACGAATTCTGGCAGTCGGATGTTTCGCTATGAAGTGGTAGGACTGAGACAAAATGCCGAGACCGATAAAACTGACTACGCCATCCGCAACAGTGGCAGTCAGTTTTTCAACGTTCCCTATGACCGCATGAATCAGTTTATGCAGCAAATTACCCGCTGGGGGGGCAAAATTGTCAGCATTCAACCCCTCAACGGTTCAGGTGCGCCCTTGAGTGCCACCACTGAACTCCTAGCCAATAATGATGCTGCCCCTGTTAAAGAAAAGAAAGTTGATATTCCCATTAATATCTATCGTCCTAACAATCCCTGCATTGGTAAGGTCATCTCCAATGAAGAGTTAGTGCGTGAAGGGGGCGAGGGAACCGTCAAGCACATCATCTTTGATATTTCTGGCACTGAGTTGCGCTATCTCGAAGGCCAAAGTATTGGCATTATTCCTGCGGGTACCGACGCCAACGGCAAACCCCACAAACTGCGCCTCTACTCCATTGCCTCGACTCGCCACGGTGACTTTCAAGATGATAAAACAGTCTCACTGTGTGTGCGGCGTCTAGAGTACAAGGACAAAGAGACGGGCGAAACCATCTATGGCGTGTGTTCCTCCTACTTGAACCAACTGCAACCCGGCGATGAGGTGAAAATCACAGGACCAGTGGGGAAAGAAATGCTTCTGCCCGATGATCCAGAAGCAACGATTATTATGCTGGCAACGGGAACCGGCATTGCTCCCTTCCGTGCCTTTTTGTGGCGCATGTTCAAAGAAAATAACCCCGATTATCAGTTCAAGGGGCTGGCATGGCTCTTCTTTGGTGTCGCTTACACCGCAAATATCCTTTACAAGGATGAACTAGAGGCACTCCAGGCAAGCTATCCGGATCACTTTCGCCTCACTTATGCCATCAGCCGCGAACAGAAAACCCCCGACGGTGGCAAGATGTACATCCAAGGTCGCATTGCCGAGCACGCCGATGAAATTTGGCAACTCCTCCAGAAGAAAAATACCCATGTGTATATGTGTGGTCTCAGGGGGATGGAGCCGGGCATTGATGAAGCAATGACAGCTGCGGCGGCCAAAAATGGTGCCGATTGGCAGGAATTCCTCAAGGGCACGCTCAAGAAAGAAGGTCGCTGGCACGTGGAAACCTACTAGAGAGAGCATTTGGGGGCGACGCCCCCTTTTGCTGTCCATGCCGATTGACCTTTATATCTGTCAGGATAGAAGTAGCCAAATACCTAAAAATCAATACCTGTTTTGGCGTAGGGTTGCTAGAATGTAGCCCATTTAACGCCAAGCTGTTCGTATTCCCATATTCTAATGGTGAGTCACTGAGCGATCGCCTATGATTTATCCTCGCTTTTTGCGCAAAGCTTACCGTAAAGAACCCATCTCTGCCTTCCTCCTGCTGATGGGAGGGGTTGATTCGACCATTGGTGGCTTGGGGGGCTACAACGGTCTATTGCTATTGGGTCTAGGTCTAATGGGAAGTGCGCTCCTCTTGCGCTTACTTCAGCGATCGCCGGGACGTTCTCTACCAGAGAAGGTACCCCAATATGCCCTGCCCCCCCAATCCTCTCCACCCTTGCCAATGCTGACCATCAGTAAGAAGCAGCCACCGCTACGCTAGGCCAAAGCGGAGATCATTGTCTGAAATTTCCACAGGATTTCCTGCCATTCGCGTTCCGGCTGAGAGCCTTTAACAATACCAGCTCCAGCAAAGAGATGGGCATAGTTTCCCTGAAGCTGAGCAGAACGGATACCGACAATGAACTCCCCTTCTCCGTTGGGTGTCACCCAGCCAAGGGGAGCGGCATAGCCCCTGCGATCAAAGGATTCCAGTTGCCGCAGCCAGTGTTGTGCTTGTAAAGAGGGATACCCCGCCACTGCTGGGGTAGGATGGAGGGCAGCAACCACCTGGAGAATATGAGTTGGCTGAGGAACGGGAGCCTGAACTAGGGTCTGCAGATGTTGAATATGACTCAATTCAAGGATGCGGGGCTGGGTAGGCACCTCACAGATCAGGCCGAGCTGCTGGAGGGTTTGGCAGAGAAACTCGACAATCACCTGATGCTCGTAACGCTCCTTAGGACTTTGGTAGAGGCCATGGCGCAGGTTTTGATCCTCTTGCCGGGTTTGCCCCCGCGGACGGGAACCCGCCAAGGCATCGGCACAGAGAACGCCATTGGCAATTTTAACCAACCGTTCGGGACTGGCTCCCACAAACACGTGTTGCCGCTGTTGACCAACACTGAAGATGTAGCAGTTGCCATGGTGCTGGCGCAGGTTGTGTAACGTCCCCAGCCAACTAAACCCCTGGGGTTGCTCTAGGGTGAGGGCGGCAGCCAAAACCAATTTCTTGAGGTCTCCCTCCCCTAGGAGCTGGAGGGCACGATTGGCACTCGCAATGAATTGTTCATATTGCTGGTTCAAAGGCGGTAGCGCGATCGCCAGTGGCGGTGGACAAGGGGGCGGGTCAGCAAGAAGGTGTGTTAGTGCCCGCTGCACTAGTTGCCAGTCTTGCCAAAGGCGATGAGGTGTACTGGTTTCTAAGGCACAATTGAGGGTGAGCCAAACATGGTCAAGATGCTGAATCACTTGCCAGCGGGGTAAGACCCCCCGGTTAGAGCCTGTGTGCTCCCAAAAACTAAACTGACAAAAGATGCGCGGTTCGGCTGGGGCGATCGCCCACACGCGGCTGAGGGTTTGTTCACTAAAGCGCTGGAGTTCCACAAACCGTTGAT
>DVDZ01000144.1 GCA_015296025.1 Thermosynechococcus sp. M46_R2017_013 | reverse complement strand
TGCTCAACATCAGGCGGGGGGAAATCGGTGATGATGAATTTTCAGAAATTCTAGGCGTTCCTGTCAATAGGGAGCACGCTGAACACAAAAAACAGATAGCTAACCCACTCCAGCGTCTTGCTCGCTATCTCAGCAAAACCTATTTAGGTATCGATCCGGATGAGGAGAGCGAATAAGGCGCAACAACTCTCAGCAAAGCTGCGTCCAGCACGTCGGAAAATCCGTCTGTGGTCTCAATGGCTTCTCCCTGGGCTACTGGTCAAACGATGGCTGCTCATCAGTGCGGTGGGTGTCTTGCTAGCCAGCCTTGGCTTTGCCATTAGCATTAACCTCACCCCAATTTTCTACTTTTTGCAATTTCTAGAGCAGTTTCTCCAGACTGTGGCTCGTTTTGTACCGAGTTATATCAGCGGCCCTTTGCTATTCTTTGGGGGCTTAGCACTCATTGCTTGGGGGTATGCCCGTACTCTGGGTTCGATTACAGAAGTCCTCCTGCCAGAGGATGATAAGGCACTGGTGGAGCGCCTCCTCACCCATCGGCGCTTGGGGCGAGGACCGAAAATTGTTGCCATTGGTGGCGGGACAGGGCTGTCAACACTTCTACGGGGGCTGAAGCTCTATAGTTCCAATATTACTGCCATTGTGACAATGGCCGATGATGGCGGCTCCTCCGGACGACTGCGGCGGGAAATTGGGGTGCTGCCACCGGGGGATATTCGCAACTGCTTGGCAGCTTTGGCAGATGAGGAGAAAATCGTCACTGAACTTTTTCAATACCGCTTTGAAGCGGGAGAAGGCTTGGCGGGGCACAGCTTTGGCAACTTATTTCTGACAGCCATGGCGAATATCACAGGCGATCTGGAGCAGGCGATCGCCGCCAGTTCAGCGGTCTTGGCCATTCGCGGTCAGGTTTTGCCGGCAACCCTTACGGATATGACCCTGTGGGCACGCCTTGCCGATGGTCGCTTGATTCATGGGGAATCAAACATTACGGCCGCCCGCGGCAAAATTGTGGAAATTGGCTGTTCTCCCCCTGCCCCCAAGGCTTTGCCACGAGCCATTCAGGCCCTGCGCAACGCCGACTACATTATCCTTGGCCCGGGCAGCCTCTACACCAGTATCATTCCCAATCTCTTGGTGCCTGAAATTGCCCAAGCCCTAGCGGAGCGCCAATGCCCCTGTGTCTATATCTGCAACATTATGACGCAGCCGGGGGAGACTGAGGGCTATACCGTCAGTGATCATGTGCGCGCTCTAGATGCAGTGACCGGCGATCGCCTGTTTGATGCCGTGCTGGTTCAAAAATATCCCCCCAGTGCCGCTCACCTTGAACGCTATGCGCAGCAGGGCAGTGCGCCTGTGGTCATTGATCGCGAGGAACTTGCCCGCCAAAACTGCCGCCTGATCCTAGCCGATGTGATGGATGAATCCACACCCACAGTGCGCCATGATTCGCAAAAGTTAGCGGCAATTCTCATGCGTTGGTATGAGCGGGTGCGATCGCTTTAGTGCCTTGTGCCCTGTGAAGGCGATCCTTAATAATAATAGAACCGTTGCACTTGGGTCAGTGGCCTGCCATGTCCTTGGAACTTTTGCGATCGCTTGTGTGGATGGACTACCGCCTTGCAGTACTCTTTACAGTGGTCACTCCCTTGATCCTGCTACTGTGGTCAACGGCTAGAAACGTGCCGGCCATTACTCAACTGCTGATTATCTACTGGCGGGTGTCCAGCCTCTTGGCGATTACGGTGTATTTGATGATGCCCCAGTGGCCAGTAGCCTATGTTACAGGATTCATGGCTTTGGTACTGATTCCCATTAGCCTCTGGTTTTGGGTCGATCTCAATGAAGAAATTAGCGATCGCCAAGATTTGATTGGTCAAGTCTTTAGGAGTTGGCGTTGGGCAATCACACTCTACTGTGTCCTTGCTGCCCTGGGTCAGACTTTTTACCTACACTGTGCGTTTGTTGCTGGTGCCGTTCAGACCCCCCGTTGTCAAGCTTGGCTAGAGCCACCCCTGATGTTCAAGGAGATTTTCCACCCCCAAGCCCGCGCCGGTACCCTTGGCTTCTTTGCGGCGGTTGCCCTCGTGATTTACATGCTCTATTTGAGCTACTTTGTGTTTGTGCGCTTACCCAAGCAGGGACGCTCGGCCACGGGCTTATAGGAACTCTCTATGAGTCTGCAACGCATCCTAGAACCGGAGGTCATGGAGACGGCAGAAACGGCTGCTGCCTATGACGCCATGGATTTTACTGCCGTCAATATCGCCTTCTGTGAAGATCTGGCCGCCGTTTTACCCAATGTTGAGCAACCCCTCCAGGTTTTGGACGTGGGGACGGGCACAGGGCGGATTCTGCAAGTGTTGCATCAACGCTATCCCCATTGGCAACTGACGGGAATTGATCTCAGTCCTGCCATGCTGGCGATCGCGCGGCACCACAGTCCAGAATTGTCCTTCCTTGAGGGGGATGCCAAAGCCTTGCCCTTTGCCACAGCAAGTTTTGATGTGGTCATCAGCAATAGCCTCATCCATCACTTGGAAAACCCTCAACCTGCCTTGGCGGAAATGCTGCGGGTACTGCGTCCCCAAGGAACCCTCTTTATCCGTGATCTCTGTCGCCCAAATACAGGGGCTGACCTAAAAGCCCTCGTTGACCAGTATGCTGGTCAAGACACGCCTGAACAGCAGCAACTGTTTGCCGATTCCCTCCATGCGGCGCTAACTTTGACAGAAATGAGCAATCTTGTGAGAAGACTGCCGCAGTTGCCGCAGCAGTGGCAAGTGACGCTTACCTCCGATCGCCATTGGACCATGGTGGCTCAACGCTAATGAACCGGCGGCATTACTTTATTGCTTTGTTGCCCAATAGCGAAATTCAGGATCGGGTGACCCGTCTCAAGCAGTATTGTTGCGATCGCTACCAGAGCCAAGCGGCACTGCGCTCTCCCCCCCATGTCACCCTCTATCCCCCCTTTTGGTGGCCAGATGCAGTGGTAGGAGATCTTGAGCAAGCCCTAGAAGCCTTTTCCCATCAAGCCGCTCCAGTGGAATTGATCCTTGATGGCTTTGCCGCCTTTCCTCCCCGAGTCATTTATATTCACGTGGTACCGACTCCAGCGCTCAAGACTCTACAAGCGGATCTAGTCAAAGCGGTAGCGCAACCCCTGAACCTCCCTCCCACACAACGGCACCCCTTTACCCCCCACATGACAATTGCCTTTCGTGATTTAACCAAGGAAAACTTTCACCACGCTTGGGCAGACTTTCAAGAACAATCCTTTGCTGCCCGCTGTTGGGTATCTCACCTCACCCTGCTGATCCACAATGGCCGACGCTGGCAGATCTATCGTGAATTTTTGTTAAGAAATCTGGCCCATACTTCCCCTTGAAATCAATTTGTGACAAGCCAATGACTTGATTTTTGTTAACTGCGGAATTATGATGCAAAGAACACTTTTCTCTCAAACTTCCTAAAATCAGAAGTACAGCCCTTTTTACAAGGATGGCACACGCTCAAATCGTGAAAGCTGCTACAGGAGAGAATTGCCTTTCCTTTATCTATCCGATATTAAAGAAAAGGGCTGCAAGACAGGATTGGAGTCTTGGTAGCGATAAATACTTAGTGACTTTCACGGGCAATAGGAGGCCAGAGGAAAGTACTGACATTAACGGGGGGTACTTGTGTTTCCTATCGTTTGGAGCAACAGAGTTACATCCAAATCCCCTAATGATCTGAAGCGCTTTTGGGGGCAGTAGTCCATTGCTGAGGATAAGGTTATGAAACTAGAAGATATTTACACCTTTTTCCGCCAGCCACCGCCGGTTTACCTGAGCAAGGAAGTTGCCGTGTGCTATGTGCTCTATACCCTTATGGAAAAGGGGGACTCCTATGGCACAGCGCTGATCCAAGCTATTGAAAACGAGTATCCCCTGTATCGCCTTTCCGATACAGTTCTTTACAGTGCCCTCAAATTCCTAGAGGATGAGGGGATTATTGATGGTTACTGGAAAAAAGTAGAAGGTCGCGGTCGGCCTCGGCGAATGTACCACATTGTTAGTGAGAAGGAGCAACAGGCGCGGGAACTTTCGGAACTTTGGCTGCGCTATTTACAGGAACATCCCCACCGTCAGGAGTAGTCTAAGAATCGAGTTGACGTAGGCGATCGCGCACAGCTTGGATATCCTGCCACGTTAACCACTTAGGGCTGCCCGGCTCCCGTGAGTTATTGCGCAACAAATACGCCGGATGAAAAATGGGCATACACCACCGTCCCTGCCATTCAATCCACTGGCCACGAATTTTAGTAATTCCGCGATGATCTTTCAGTAAGCCAGACACAGCCGTTGCCCCCGCCAGCAGAATAATGCGGGGATTCACTAGGCGAATCTGCTCCAGTAAATAGGGCAAACAGGCTGCTGCTTCCACTGGTGTTGGGACGCGGTTGCCGGGGGGACGGCACTTCACAATGTTGCAAATATAGGCATCCCGTTCACTATCCAAATTGACTGAAGCAAGGATTTTATCGAGGAGTTGCCCCGCCTTGCCCACAAAGGGGCGGCCAGTTTCGTCCTCCGACTGGCCGGGGCCTTCACCAATAATCATCAGCTTGGCGGCAGGATTGCCACGGCTAATCACTACATGGGTACGGCTGGTTGCTAGGCCACAACGTTGACACTGCTGACAATGCGCCGCTAGGGCTTCCAAGTCACGGTAGGTACCGGCGGGGATGGGCACCTCCGCCCGCAGCGGAATCTGATTGTAGGTGGCAGCATCAAGGGGCGTTGTTGGCGCCGGTTGTGCCTCTGTGGGGGAGTCAAATAAGCTAAATTGCAGCGGCTCACTCATGGGGATTGTCACTTCCTGAGAACAATGTTAAAGAAACTTCACGAAATTTAGGAAAAACTTAGGACAAATAGCACTAATTTTATGGCGATCGCAGAACCTTAATTTATCTCACAAAAGTATTTTACAAATTAATAACTACGGCGAAACAGGTTTCCCACCGCATTGTATAAGAAATACCTGAAGGGTTTAACAACACGGCTGTTGTTTCCCAGACCCCTTTGGGAAACAACCCATCAGGGATCGTTAGACCTTTCCGGCACGCCCAAAAGCGTTGCGCGTTCCTTAAAAACACCAAGGATCAGCTTGGTCGCTCTTAGGTTGCTTGGCACAGCCTTTAGGGAGTTGCTGATCAGCCCCCTAAGAATCCTGCATTATCTCTGTGGGCAGGAATGTCAAGAAGGTCTCACTTCTTTAACAACCTTTAAGGAGAATTGATCCATGCTAGATGCATTTGCCAAAGTTGTCGCTCAGGCCGATGCCCGCGGTGAATTCCTCACCAACGCCCAGTTCGATGCCCTGTCCAACTTGGTGAAAGAAGGCAATAAGCGTCTGGATGCCGTTAACCGCATCACCAGCAATGCCTCCACGATTGTTGCCAACGCTGCTCGTGCCCTCTTTGCAGAGCAACCCCAACTGATCCAACCCGGTGGGAATGCTTACACCAACCGTCGCATGGCTGCTTGCTTGCGCGACATGGAAATCATCTTGCGCTACGTGACCTATGCCATTTTGGCGGGTGACTCCAGCGTGCTCGATGATCGCTGCTTGAACGGTCTGCGCGAAACCTACCAAGCCCTCGGTACGCCCGGTTCCTCTGTGGCGGTGGCCATTCAAAAAATGAAAGATGCCGCAATCGCGATCGCCAATGATCCCAATGGCATCACCCCTGGCGATTGCAGCGCCCTGATGTCTGAAATTGCTGGCTACTTTGATCGTGCCGCTGCCGCTGTTGCCTAGGGCACCCTTGACGTTCTCTAACTTTGACCGTTCTGAACACGCATATTTTTTAGGGAGATATTTTATCCATGAAAACGCCGATTACTGAAGCCATTGCCGCCGCCGATACCCAAGGTCGTTTCCTGAGCAACACTGAACTGCAAGCGGTTGATGGTCGCTTCAAGCGCGCTGTGGCCAGCATGGAAGCTGCTCGCGCTCTGACCAACAATGCTCAGAGCCTGATTGACGGCGCAGCTCAAGCGGTGTACCAAAAATTCCCCTACACCACCACCATGCAAGGTCCTCAGTATGCCTCGACCCCCGAAGGCAAAGCCAAGTGCGCCCGTGACATTAGCTACTACCTGCGGATAATAACCTACTGCCTCGTTGCGGGTGGCACCGGTCCTATGGATGAGTACCTCATTGCTGGCTTGTCTGAAATCAACAGCACGTTTGATCTTTCCCCAAGCTGGTATGTGGAAGCTCTGAAATACATCAAAGCCAATCATGGCTTGACGGGTCAAGCTGCGGTGGAAGCCAACGCTTACATCGACTACGCCATTAACGCCCTCAGCTAATAGGCGTTTCCTTTTGTTGCCCGGTGAGGTAAGCAGATGTTGTCGGCGTTGGGCTGACCCTTTGTTTACAACACCGGGCTTGTTTGTACCCTTGATATTTAGGAGTTTGTACCGTGGCTATTACTGCTGCTGCTTCGCGCTTGGGTACCTCCGCCTTCAGTGATGCTCCCCGAGTGGAGCTGCGGGCCAACTGGAGCGAGGAAGATCTAGAGACTGTCATCCGTGCCGTTTACCGTCAGGTCTTAGGCAATGACTACATCATGGCATCGGAGCGTTTGGTGAGTGCGGAGTCACTGTTGCGCAATGGCAAAATTACCGTGCGGGAGTTTGTGCGCGCAGTGGCCAAATCGGAACTCTACAAAGAGAAGTTTCTCTACGGCAATTTTCAAACCCGTGTCATTGAACTAAACTATAAACATTTGTTGGGGCGGGCACCCTACGATGAGTCGGAAGTGATCTTCCACCTAGATCTTTACGAAAATGAGGCTTTGATGCCGACATCGACTCCTACATTGATTCCCCTGAGTACACCAATAGTTTTGGCGATTGGGTAGTGCCCTACTATCGCGGCTTTAATACTCAGCCGGGGCAGAAAACCGTCGGCTTTAACCGTATGTTCCGTCTCTATCGCGGCTATGCCAATAGCGATCGCGCCCAAGCAGAAGGCAGTATGTCCCGTTTAGCGCGGGATTTAGCCACCAACAGTTCCAATACAGTAGTCCCGCCTTCGAGGAGCGATACCGCCTTTGCCTACTACGCCCCCAGTGCTGATGTTCCTCCACGGGCTTGCTTGGGCGGTTCCTTTGGTGAAAGTGGCCGCGTCTATCGCATTGAAGTGGCGGGCATTCGCCAGCCGGGCTATCCGGGGGTGCGCCGTAGCAGTACCGCTTTCTTGGTACCCTATGAGCAACTGTCGAGCAAAATGCAACAGCTTCAGCGCACAGGTGCTCGCATTGTCAGTGTCAATCCTGCCTAGGAATGTTTGTTTAGCGTCCTTTTGAGATTGGGAGTCAGGTGTCATGTTTGGTCAAACTGCGTCTGGAAGTGCTGCCCTTAGTCCCTCCGGCGCTCGCGTTTTCCGCTACGAGGTTGTGGGTCTGCGTCAAAATGAAGAAACCGACAAAATGGGGTTTCCAATCCGCCGCAGCGGTAGCACTTTTATTACCGTGCCCTACAACCGCATGAATGAGGAGATGCAGCGGATTACTCGCATGGGGGGCAAAATCGTTTCCATTACCCCAGTGGTTGCCTCTTAGGTGACTGATGTCAGGAGAGGGAATGACGACGGTCTCTGAACCGGTACAGCTTACAGTGCCCCAAATGCTGGCGCAGCTTCAGGGGACAGATCCCAGTCTCCGCTACTACGCGGCGTGGTGGTTGGGAAAGTTTGGTCTAGAAATGGCAACGGCAGCGGAGCGGCAGGCCATTGTCAAGGCCTTGATTGTGGCCTTGGCCGATGAGGCCGATCGCACAGAATTGGGGGGGTACCCCCTGCGGCGAAATGCAGCCCGTGCCTTGGGCAAGTTGGGCGATCGCCAAGCTGTCCCTGCCTTAATTGAGTGCTTGCACTGTGAGGATTTCTATGTCCGTGAGGCGGCGGCCATTGCTCTTGGTCAATTGGGAGATCCCCAAGCGATCGCCCCTCTACAAGCGCTCCTAGAAGGTGGTGTAGCAATGGCACGGCCAGTGCCCGGTCGTCCTCATCTAGTGCAGCCGGTGGAAGCTGTGATTGAAAGCTTGGGGCACCTCGGTGCCACCGAGGCGATTCCCCTGATTGAGCCGTTCCTGACCCATGAGGTGCCGCGAGTCCAATTTGCCACTGCACGAGCACTGTTTCAGCTTACGGGGGCAGCGGAATATGGCGATCGCCTCTTGGCAGCGCTTGCAAGCGAGGATGTCCAACTGCGACGGACAGCGCTTTTGGATTTGGGAGCGATGGGGTATCTGCCGGCAGCAGAGGCCATTTTGCAGGCGGGTGTTGAGGCCAGCTTTAAGCTCATTGCCCTCCACGGCATCCTAAGCAAGCAACTGCGTCAGGCTGCCCCAGCCGAACAGACCCTCTCCCTTTTTCAAGGATTGGATCAACTGCTGTGAGTGATCTTCTTGCCTATATCCATGCCGTTGAGACCGCCGCCTCTGCTCCGGCGCTGCACAAAGCCGTGGTTCAGCTTGCCCAACAAAAAGACACCGCTGCCATTCCAACGCTGATTGCCGTTTTGGGGTACAACAACCCCCCTGCTGCCCAGGCCGCTGTGGAAGGCCTCATTGCCCTTGGGGATGCTGTCGTTGATCCCCTGTTGGCTCAGTTGGATGGAGACAACTATGGCGCCCGTGCCTATGGGGTGCGTGTCTTGGGAAGTATTGGTCATCCCGCCGCTCTGCGGGTCTTATTGGCTGCTGCGGAGTCGGATTTTGCCCCCAGTGTTCGCCGTGCCGCCACAAAGGCCTTGGGAACGCTGCGCTGGCAGTTAATCCCTGAGGAGACGGCAAGAGAGGCTCAATTAAGGGAAGCACTCACGGTTCTGCAGCGCAACAGTGAAGCAGCGGATTGGGCGGTTCGCTATGCCGTGGGCGTTGCCCTTGACCATTTGCATCAGCAGGCGGCTGCCTGCGCCATTCGGGAGGCTGTGTGTTCACTCCTGAATCATTTGAGCGATCGCGACCCCGACATTGTTGTGCGTTCCCGTTGTCAGCTTGCCCTCCAGAGGGACTGTCTGTCCATGCACATCTAAAAGGATTGGAAAGTTATGTCGTTACCCTTGCTGGCTGTGAAGCCCAGAACCCTTGACCAGCGGGTGGTCAGTTATGAAGTCCCCGCCGAGGATGATCCCATCATTTACCGCCTCACCGATGCCACCGATGCCACAGACGTGGATGCCTTAATTTGGGCAGCCTATCGCCAAATTTTTAGTGAGCACCTGATTTTGGCCTCCTACCGCCAGCCTTTCTTAGAATCACAACTGCGCAACCGTGCCATTTCTGTTCAAGATTTCATCCGCGGCTTAGGTAAGTCAGTGGTCTATCGCGAACAAGTAGCGGCGGTCAACTCCAACTACCGCCTCGTGGATATCTCCTTTAAGCGCTTCTTAGGTCGCCCTACCTATGGTCGGCAAGAACAGATTGCTTGGTCAATTATTTTAGCCACCCGTGGCCTTGAGGGATTTATTGATGCCCTTGTGGACAGTGAAGAGTACCAGCAAAACTTTGGTGCCGATATTGTCCCCTACCAGCGGCGGCGGCGCAGGGCGCGTCCTTTTAACCTTGTTAATCCCCGCTACAGCGACTACTGGCGCAACAAGGAAATGTCCCTCAGTGGCCGTTCTTACTATCAGGTGCGCTACTACACCACAGGGCCCCTCGACAAGCAAGTGATCCGGGGGGCGATTCCGGCCAATTTCCTCTCTATGGCGCGTTCAATTGTGGTGCCCACTCTCGATAGTCAACGCCATGTGGCACGGGCTACCTCAAGTTGGTGAAGGTTCCTAACACAGCCCAAGAGCGGGATTTACCACCCACCCCCGTCAAACCTGTGGCCGTTGCTTTGCCCTACCGTTATTTGCCCTCTCAACCAAAGGTGTAAGCCATGACGATTCCCTTGCTAAGCTACGCCCCCAGTTCCCAAAATCAACGGGTACCGGGCTATGAAGTCCCCAATGAAGAAACCCCTTGGCGCTATTCCTTAGAAGATGCAGTGGATCAGTCGGATATTGATGCACTGATTTGGGCAGCCTATCGCCAAGTGTTTAGCGAACATGTTGTCCTCAAAAGTACCCGCCAGCCCCATTTGGAATCGCAACTGACCAATCGTGCCATTTCGGTGCGGGATTTTATTCGCGGCCTAGCCAAATCAGAGACATTCCGCCGCTTGGTGGTGGAGACCAACTCCAACTATCGCCTAGTGGAAATTGCCCTGAAGCGGCTCCTTGGGCGTGCTCCCTACAACAAACAGGAAGAATTGGCGTGGTCTATTCGCATTGCCACCGATGGTTGGCAGAAATTTGTGGATACCCTTGTGGATAGTGATGAATATACGCAAAACTTTGGCGACAACACAGTGCCCTACCAGCGTCGTCGCTATAAAGACCGCCCCTTCAACTTAGTTACCCCTCGCTATGGTGACTACTGGCGCGATAAGTTAGAAAACAGCCGCTACAAGTGGGGCGATATTCGCAATTTCTTGGAGATGGCACGGTCGGTCAAGGTGACACCGCTGCAATTCAAGCCAGTGTCCACAGCCAATGTGCAAATCCCCGATACCACGCGGCGCGATCGCCCAACGGTACCGGTTTCGATCAACCCAACGGCGACCTTTCCGCTGCGCTAGCTATTGTTTCACTCTTTGACTTGGGAGAGATCCATGGACTTACCTCTACTCGCCTACAAGCCTACGACTCAAAACCACCGCGTCGCCAGTTTTGGCATTGCCGATCAAAACGAAGATACCCCCTATATCTATCGTCTTGAGGATGCGACTTCCTACGCGGAAATTCGCGAGGTGATCTGGGCCTGCTATCGGCAGGTCTTCAGCGAGCACGCCACCTTGGCCTTTAATCGGCAGGTCACCCTCGAGTCCCAATTGGTGAATCGGGTGATTACAGTGCGGGACTTTATTCGTGGTTTGGCGAAATCGGAGCGGTTCTATAATACAGTGGTAGCTGTGAATAACAACTACCGCTTGGTGGATGTTTGCCTGCGGCGTTTTTTGGGGCGCAGTGCCTACAATGAAGAGGAAAAAATTGCTTGGTCAATTAAAATCGGCACCCTTGGCTTCTATGGCTTTGTCGATGCCCTCCTCGACAGCGAGGAATACACCAATGCCTTCGGTGACTTTACGGTACCCTACCAGCGCAAGCGAATGGAGGGACGTCCTTTTAACCTCGTAACGCCACGCTATGGCTTTGAATACCGCGACAAAGTGGGCACCACCACCACCGATTGGCGGTTTACCTTGGAGAAATTCTACGATCGCAAGTTTCAAGAGCGGCGGCTTCCGGAGGGCGACCCGCGCAAATATCGCGATTTGGCAGCGGCGATCGCACCCAAGGCGCGCTATGCCCAACAGTTGCGCGCAGCTGATATTGACTACTTAGCGAAAGTGCCCCGCCGTCGTTAAGTAAAACTAAGGAATGCACTAATAGTGTAGCCGTCGGCAAATTGACTGGCGGCTTTTTTGTTCAATACCCAATGAATTTCTTGAGTTTCTTGGAACGCTAGCATAGTTTTGTTTTAATGGTCTCACTGTTAGATCAAGCTATGAGCGATCGCCTTCTGCCTTGGCTAGTACCCGCCATCGTCACTCTCACTGTTGTGCCCGCGAGTAGTCAGGTCACCATTCCCCTCACGGTAACCGTGACTCCCGATCGCGCTATTTTGGGAGATACACTCGCCATTGTGGTCAACGCTGCAGAACAGCCGACTATCGAGGTGGCCGGCAAAGCACTGCCGGTATTCTCCATTGGCCCACAGCAATGGCGGGCTTTTGTGGCAACAACACCGCTACAGACAGCGGGGCGCCGTTCATTGGTGGTTCGGGCAGGCAATGAAATCCGCAATATGTTGCTGTGGGTGGGCGATCGCTCGTTTCCTGTGCAACACATTTGGCTGCCCCCAAGCAAAGATTCCCCAGGAACGGATGTTGAATTTGATCGCGTGGATGCCTTTAAGACACTGGTGACGCCCGAAAAACTCTGGCAAGGGCCTTTTCGCCGCCCCAACAGTGGCTCTGTGACCACCCCCTACGGCGTGCGGCGGTACTACAACGGGGTTTTTGCCAAAGACTACTTCCACCGAGGCGTTGACTATGCAGGGCCAAAGGGATCACCGGTAGTGGCCGCTCAGCGAGGACGTGTGGCTTTAGTGGGGCGAGAGTCCCAAGGATTTCTGATCCATGGCAACACCGTGGGTATTGATCATGGACAAGGGGTACTGACGATTTACCTCCACCTTGATCAAATTCGCGTTCAAGAGGGACAAATGGTGGAGGCGGGGCAAGTGATTGGCACCGTGGGCAATACTGGTGCCTCCACAGGACCGCATCTTCACTGGGGACTCTACGTCAATGGCGAGTGCGTTGATCCGCAGTCATGGCTGAGCCACGGCTGGCAGTAGTGCGATATCCACGAGCTTCCCTGCCTAGTTTACGGTCAAGAAATGCGAGATAATGCTACTTCAGAGGTAGCCGCTTCGCTACCATTGCCGCTGATAAGATTTGGGAGTTAGCAACAATGACGATTCTCTTTCAACTGGCTCTTGCTGCCCTTGTCATCCTGTCCTTTGTGATGGTGGTGGGTGTGCCAGTGGCCTTCGCCTCTCCCCAAGATTGGGATCGCTCAAAGCAGTTAATTTTCCTTGGCTCCGGGCTATGGATTGCCCTCGTGCTGGTGGTGGGTGTTCTCAACTTCTTTGTGGTTTAGTCCGACCAGCGTTGACGATAGACTTCGTACAAGAGCACTGCTGTAGCAATCGCTACATTCAGCGATTCAACGTTTGGTTCCTGGGGAATCCGCAGCGCAGTAAATGTAGTGTCATGGTAGGCCAAGGGCAGCCCTTGGCCCTCATTTCCCATGACAAGTAAGGTGGGTTGACGAAAATCCGCCTGCCAATAGATTAGCGGTGCGGTTGGGAGTGTAACCACAATTTGCCATCCTTGGGCTTGATAGGCTTTGAGAGTTGCCAAACCATCGGTAACGGTTTGCATGGGTAGGCGAAACCACTGGCCAGCACTGGCACGTAACACTTTTGGATGGGTGATGTCTACACAATCGGCAGTCAGCAATAGTCCCTCAACACCCACTGCGGCAGCGGTACGAATAATCGTTCCCAAGTTACCGGGATCCTGAAGGGTAACTAAACACAAGCCTAACCCCTTTAGGGGCAATGTAGAGGAAGGAACATGGTTGACTACAGCTATCACGCCATCGGGGGTCATTGTTGTACAAAGGGCGGCAAGCACTTCGTCACTGACTTCAACGGTGCGATCGCTCCTGTGGAGAACCTGTTGCCAAAATGCTGAGGATTGCTTCGCTTGCCAAGACCCCGTGTAACAAACCACTGAAAAACGGTAGCCGGCGGCTAGGGCTTCCTGTAGCAGGTGAGTGCCCTCTAAGAGCAAGTGCCCTTGGCGATATTTGCGGTGGTGCAGCTTGCGGATCGAGCGCACCAAGGGATTCTGCCGACTAGTAATGATCACTGCCCAATCCAGCGGTCAAGTAAACGTTCCAGATAAAGGGTTAAGATGGCTGTTTGTGGCGCTTGGGCTTCAATTTCTATCGCTGATTGAATGTGGGGACTGGGTACCAGTGCTCAATTAACTCCCCAAGGCTGACGGGGGAAATTGAAGACCAATAACGCGATCGCCCCACAGGAATCCCTGCTTGGGATGGCCAATCTTGAAACGAAGGATGCGCTTGGGCGGCTGCTGTGAGTTCAATGGGAAACCAGCCGATTTCCTTCATGGGCGCGGGGGTCACCTCTGCTGCTAGAACTTGTGCCAAGAGTTGAGCACTAGGGCAAATCCCTAAAATGGACAACCTACTGGTGATCGCTTCCCGTAAAAAGGCCTTCTCAGCTACTAACTAAGGGTAGAGAGCATCATCGTGTACCCCCATAGATCCGTCGTCCATAACGATTAGGGCATCCGCCTCCGTCCAAGCTGGTAGCGGCTCGTCTGCATAGAGATGACTCCCCTGCCAATCAAAACCACCGGCATCGCCCACTGCGCAATGGACGCGGGGGTCTCAAAGGGCACATGCTGGAGGTAGTGCAGCCGCATGAATTTTGAATTTCCTTAGGAAGAACTGCCGCCTTCATTGCCAAGAATACGGGATTTATACTCGTTCACCTTTTGGCCAAATTCGCGGCGGCCTGATTCAAAAAGGACATAGCGATAGAGAAACCAGCAAGTATAGCCAAAACCCACAAGTTCACAGGTTGGCTCTAAGAGGGGAATAGCATTCACCACTTCTAAAATGGCAACCGCTAGTGCCACAAAGGGGACAGTGGCAAGAATAATGAAGAGCGTGCGCAGGGGCTGCTTGTATTCACCCACAAATGTACTGACTTGATCGGGGAAGACCGTGAGGAGCCAATAGAGTTTTTCGCGAGCCTGTTGCCACTGTTCATCTGTGAGACCATCTGCTTTGGAGGCTATGGCTTGCTCCCGTTCCGCTAGGGGTGCTGGTGCCGGCGTTGGTTCAAAAATGGGCTTTTCCGTATGGGTGGTTTCTGTGGTTGGGGATGTCTCAAATTCATTCATGCGCTTAAATTCCTTCAGTACCTCAGCAAGTTTAGGCTAAGTTCACCGATCAGTGTTGGTTAATAGCTAATAATTGTTTAACATAGGTGGTGCGTTACCGCTAGCATCTTATGTTCCCAAAAGACAGCTTTATAAGGCAATAGCGAATCATTTGCAGCACGTAGGCATAAATTACCTTGTCATCGGCCACGCCAGTTTCAAGGGCATGACCCGCGCGGTCCCTTCTGTGGCACCATAGACGGTGAATGTGGCGCCAATGTTAAATATCAGCTGTTGAGGAGTTTTTGGGCGCTGTTGTAGTTCTCCCGCTAGGAGCAATTGCACCCCTTGTAACAGGGGTTGAATAAAGGGTCATGGCTGTCCCTTGGCCAGAAACCATTCGCCGTAAAAGTCTTGTGGATCGTAGTTTCAAATTCCAGCATTGATATTCGTTATGTAGTGATCTCCTTCAGTGGTCTTGCTCTAGAGGAGTGGGCAAATCTGATACCGCCACTAAGTGAAACCCCATTTGACAGCGAAAGTGTTGACATCCCGCTTCGACAGTACCCCCTAAGGGTGCCCCACATCGGAGCTGACCCGCTTGCCAGCGGGGTTGACCTTGGCGGTCGGCAAACAAGCAGGATTGACACACAGACTGTGACGGTAAAATCTGATTTTGGGTGAGGATCACCAGCATCGGACACCTCCCGCCGATCAGAGCTTTTTGTAGGCAGTCTTTATAGAACCCTATAGAAAAAGCCTCTAACCCTTATCTATTTATCTTACCGTGAAAGCCTAGCGGATACAGTTGACTTCCGTTGCTCACTTTGCTGGGGATTACAACTGACAGGTGTTTTCTGGAATCAGGTGCAAGGACTCTTTGTCAGGGACGGTTTGCTAGGATAGATACTCTAAAATCAATTAAGGTCAATTTAATTATTATTGTTGCCCCTTGAGCTGTAATCCATGTTTGACGCCCTTGCTGAACGCCTTGAATCTGCTTGGAAAACCCTACGCGGTCAAGACAAAATTACGGAAAACAATATTCAAGAAGCTCTTAGGGAAGTGCGCCGTGCCCTACTGGAGGCCGATGTCAACCTCCAAGTTGCCAAAGACTTTATTGAAAACGTGCGTCAGCGGGCGATCGGCGCTGAGGTCATTACTGGGGTTCGTCCCGATCAGCAATTTATCAAAATTGTTTACGATGCCCTCGTTGAGGTAATGGGGGAATCCTACAGTCCCCTTGCTCACGTAGAGCCGCCACCGACGATTATTCTTATGGCAGGTTTACAGGGAACGGGGAAGACCACGGCTACAGCAAAGCTCGCCCTGCACCTGCGCAAAGAACGGCGCAGCAGCCTTTTGGTGGCCACCGATGTTTATCGCCCCGCGGCCATTGACCAGTTAATCACCCTCGGTAAACAAATTGACGTGCCCGTGTTCGAGCTGGGCACAGAAGTTAGCCCAGTGGAAATTGCCCGCCAAGGAGTGGCCAAGGCCAAAGAACTCGGTGTGGATACCGTGATTATTGACACGGCGGGGCGCTTGCAAATTGATGCCGAGATGATGGCAGAACTGGCCGCCATCAAGGAAGCGGTACAACCCCACGAAATCCTCTTAGTGGTGGATGCCATGACTGGGCAAGAGGCAGCCAATCTCACCCGTGCCTTCCATGAGCAGGTGGGGATTACGGGCGCCATTCTTACCAAGCTAGACGGGGATACACGCGGCGGTGCCGCTCTTTCTGTCCGCCAAGTTTCCGGACAACCCATCAAGTTTATTGGTGTCGGCGAAAAAGTCGAGGCTCTTCAACCCTTTTATCCCGATCGTTTGGCCTCTCGCATCTTAGGGATGGGGGATGTCCTTACCCTTGTGGAAAAAGCCCAAGAGGAAGTGGACTTGGCCGATGCTGAAAAAATGTCCCGCAAAATTCTCGAAGCCCAGTTTGACTTTGATGACTTTCTTAAACAACTGCGCCTACTTAAAAATATGGGTTCCCTTGCGGGAATTATGAAGCTCATTCCCGGCATGAACAAAATCTCAACGGAGCAACTCCAGCAGGGGGAAATGCAACTCAAGCGGGCAGAAGCCATGATTAACTCCATGACTCGTGAAGAACGCCGTAATCCTGAACTTCTCGCTAACTCCCCCAGTCGCCGTGAACGGGTTGCCAAGGGTTCGGGTTATCAAGTTGCCGATGTTACAAAGTTGGTCAGTGATTTCCAACGAATGCGATCGCTGATGCAGCAGATGGGTCAAGGGGGCTTTCCAGGAATGGGGATGCCAGGCATGAACCCAATGGGTCGTGGGGGACGCCCTCAGATACCTAAAAAGCCCAAGAAACAAAAGAAACGCAAAGGCTTTGGCGTTCTTTAAGTATTGCCCTGACTACAAGGGGCGATAAACCCGATAGTTAATGTGAGGAAAGATGTTGTCAATTGCTTCCACCTTTTCCAGCCAACCAGCATCAATTTTTTGTGCCTTGATGTCATCGTAGAGCTTATGGAAGCGCATCAGGTGGCTACGGGTGCGGCGAACTGCATAGGGCACCATTGTTCCAGTGCGCATAATAAACGCCCAGTCTGAGGATTGGGCAAGCAGTAATTCCCGCGCTGCTTGGTTGAGGGCACGCCAACTCAGTTCATCCCACGGCTCTCCCTTGGCCAGCTCAATCATCCGTTCGGCGGCTTTGTGAAGGTGGGGATAAATCCAAGCATTGGTGTCGTTGAGCCAGTATTCATGGAAGCCCTTGTAACCCCAACTAGACTGGGAAGGACGGCACACCTGCTGTGTGGGATGGGCACGGAGATAGTCTGCCAAGTGGATCATGGCAAAGGTGTCTTGGTCAAACCAAACCTTGCGGAAGAGAAAGTCCAGAAACCATGGTCCTTCATACCACCAATGGCCATAGAGTTCAGCATCGTAGGGAGAGACGACAATCGGTGGACGTTGCATTAAGTGATAGAGATAACGAATTTGGTTTTCGCGGTTAAACATGAAGTTAGCAGCGTGTTCGGCTGCTTTTTCCCGTGCCCAGTAGGGGTCATAGAGTTGCTTATCCCCTAAACCAAGACCGCGGCCAGTAATTTTGTGGTACTTAATCCCGGTATTTTTGCGTTGGCCATTGGGCATGATGTAGGGCTTAATGTATTCGTAATCAGCTTCCCACCCCAAGTCCTTGTAGAATTCGCGGTATTCAGGCGCCCCCGGATAGCCCACCTCCGATGACCACACCTGCTGGGAGGATTCGTGATCCCGACCAAAGGCAGCTACTCCTGTTTCGGTAAAGATCGGTGCATAGGTGCCAAAGCGAGGGCGGGGACGGGCATGGAGAATACCGTGGCCATCGGTAATGAAATAGCGCAAACCAGCATCGGCAAGCATTCGCTCTAGGCCTTCGTAGTAGGCGCATTCCGGTAGCCAGATGCCCTTGGGCGGACGACCAAAGGTTTGTTCATAGTGTTCACAGGCCACCTGTAGTTGTGCCCACACCGCTTGAGGGTACATTTTCATGAGGGGCAAGTAGCCGTGGGTGGCACCACAGGTAATGATTTCTAGATTGTTGGTGTCTTGAAACTGCTTAAAGGCCTTGACAAGGTCGCGATCGTAGTGTTCCCACGTTTGCCGCACGCGGTTGAATTCTCGGGCATAGTGCTCGGCAAGGTAGCGGATGTGGCCATTGTAGGTATTGCGCTCTACTTCTAGCTCCGCCAGTTCCTCTAGTTTTGCCAAGTGCTGATCATAGCGTTCCTGCAACAGCGGATCCCGCAGCATTGAAATCAATGGCGGTGTCATACTCATGGTCATTTTGAAGTCCACGCCGTCCCGCTTTAGCCCCTCAAACATCCAGATGAGGGGCACATAGGTTTCGGTAATCGCCTCAAACAGCCACTCTTCCTCTAAGACGTAGTCACTCTCGGGATGGCGAACAAAGGGGAGGTGAGCATGCAAAACCAGTGCTAAATAACCAATTGCCATAGGAAGTTTGCCTATTGATGTATTTGGGACAACGGCACGGGATCAATGAGATCAGTTGAGTTTCCCTCATCTTAGGCGAAATAGCCAAATCTGCAACGGTCAATTTTTATCTTTTTTTCAGATTCATTGCTTGAGGGGTCATTCTGCCAGGGGTAGGGCATATTGCTGCCAGCCAGTGCCTTGAAACTTCGGTTCCTGAGACGGGTGGAGAATTTCTACAAGAATCTCAAGGGAATCCACTAGGCGCGGGCCGGGGCGATTAAAGTAGGCATTGCCATCCACAATGTACAGTTGACCGCTTTGCAGGGCACGCAATTGTTGCCATTGGGGATAAGTTTGCACTGCTTGGTGGAGTTCTTGACGGGTGCGTTCGAGGTCGAAACCGCAGGGCATGACAATGATCACCTCTGGATTAATTGCCAGCAGGGTTGACCACTCAATATAGGAAGAGTGTTTTCCCGCTGTACCTAGCACATGTTCACCACCTGCTAGGGCAATTAACTCTGGCACCCAATTGCCACTGGTCATTAGGGGGTCAATCCATTCAATGGTGACCACCTGCCGCCGCGGGCGATCGCTCACCCATGCTTGACAGGCCTGAATTCTTGTGTGCAGTGACTTTAGGAGGGGGTCAGCAGACATCCCAAGGGCATGAGCAACTTGCCGAATATCCTGCCAAACATCCGCCAGGGAATGGGGTTGCAGTGAAATCAACTGGGGGGGTGGGTCAAAGAGTTCGGCGATCGCCCGTTGGACATCCCCCAGAGTTACCGCGCAGACATCGCATTGATCTTGGGTAATGATATGGGTGGGCTGGAGCCGCTGGAGGGTTGCCAGCTCTAGATCATAGATGCCCAAGGCCAATTGCAGAAGGTTTTGGACTGCTTGTTCAATGGCCAGGCTAGACTGCTTTACATCTAGCCGTGCTCGTGTACAAACTGGCAATGCCTTGACTTCTGGTGGATAGTCGCACTCATGACTACGTCCCACAAGAAACGAGGTTAACCCAAGAGCTGCAACAATTTCTGTGGCACTGGGTAAGAGGGAGACCAGGCGGATGGGGGAAGAAATGCCAGGAGCCAGAATTGAACTGGCGACACGAGGATTTTCAGTCCTCTGCTCTACCAACTGAGCTATCCCGGCTTGAAGGTGCTTAATGATTCTAGCAAGTGTCTTGGTGCTATGACAAGTCTCTCAGAAAATCAATTGTTGAGTGCATGATTGAAGGAGGGCTGTTGACTAACACGTGGGCAAAGGCACAAGGCCTCAAAACTACGGTAATCTTATAGAGAAACTAGAGTATTGCTGGCAGTGCTATGGGCATCACCATTGAAAACGTTTCTAAGTCCTTTGGCTCTTTTCAAGCGGTCAAGCAGGTGGATTTGGACATTGCCAGTGGCTCTTTGGTGGCGCTGTTGGGGCCTTCGGGGTCTGGCAAATCAACCCTACTGCGGCTGATTGCGGGTCTAGAAATACCCGACACTGGCCGGATTCTGCTCACGGGTAAAGACGCGACCTATCAAAGTGTCCAAGAGCGTAATATTGGTTTTGTCTTTCAGCACTATGCCCTTTTCAAGCACATGACTGTGCGCCAAAATATCGCCTTTGGCCTAGAGCTGCGCAAGGTGCCCCGTGCCAAGATTAAAGCCCGAGTTGAAGAACTGTTAGAGTTGGTTCAGTTGACGGGTTTGGGCGATCGCTACCCCTCTCAGCTATCGGGAGGACAGCGCCAGCGGGTGGCTCTTGCCCGAGCCCTTGCCGTAGAACCGAAGGTGCTGTTACTGGATGAGCCTTTTGGCGCCCTTGATGCCAAGGTGCGCAAAGAACTGCGGGCATGGCTGCGACATCTCCACGACGATGTCCATGTCACAACGGTATTTGTGACCCACGATCAAGAGGAAGCCATGGAAGTTGCCGATCAAATTGTGGTCATGAACAAAGGTCAGGTGGAGCAGGTGGGCACGCCTGCGGAAATTTACGACCATCCCGCCAGTCCCTTTGTCATGAGCTTCATTGGTCCTGTAAATGTCCTGCGCTCCCGCGTCTTTCAAGAAACGGAAGGCACTCCCCCCCCACTGCGATATCTTTCTGCGCCCCCACGACATCATTATTGAGACTAGTCCCAATGGCAGTACGGTCTCAGCCCGCATTCACCGCATCATTCACCTTGCTGGGAAATTCAAGTGGAACTGCGCCTAGACGATGGGCAAGAATTGATGGCCCACTTATCGCGGGAACGATTTGATGAGCTTCGCCTTGAACCCCAACAGCAGGTTTTTATTAAGCCACGGGAAGCAAAATCGTTTCCCCTGTACTACAGCATTTAGGCACGAAAAAAAATCAGCTTATCCCTTGAACAAAAGTCGCCAGACTTGCTATGCTAACAAAGCGATGTAATGGGGTGTCGCCAAGCGGTAAGGCAGCGGGTTTTGGTCCCGCCATTCGGGGGTTCGAATCCTCCCGCCCCAGTTGAAGCTAAAAAATTAATGACCCAAACTCCTCCCTCTTTACTGGCTCTAGACTTTGATGGCGTGCTCTGCAACGGCCTGCGGGAATATTTTCAAACCAGTTGGCGGGTGTATCAGCAGGTGTGGTCTGACCAGCCCTTGACCCTTTCCCTAGAGAGGCTAGAGCGCGAATTTTGTCAACTTCGGCCTGTGATTACAGTGGGTTGGGAGATGCCGCTCCTATTGCGGGCAATCCTTGAAGGCACCCCTGCTCAAGAGATTCTCGCAGACTGGCCAAAGGTGCGCGATCGCCTGCTTGCTGCCTACCATCTGACTGCTACCGATTTAGGAGAACGGGTGGATAGCCTGCGCGATCGCTGGATTCAAACAGACTGGCAAAGCTGGCTAGCACTCCATGATTTTTATAGGGGTGTTGTGGCCGCTCTCCAGCGCTGGCAAGCTCAGGGGCAGCCCTTGGCCATTGTCACCACCAAAGAGCAACGCTTTGTGACCTATTTACTGGCGCAAGTGGGCATTTCCTTTCCTGCGGCGGCCATCTATGGCAAGGAGCAACAGCAGCCTAAGGCCGACATCCTTAAAGCCCTCCAGTCAACCTACGGTGCTCCTCTGTGGTTTGTTGAAGATCGCCTTGGGGCGCTTTTACAAGTTGCAGCTACCCCAGAATTAGAGGCAACAGAACTCTTTTTAGCTACTTGGGGGTATATCACCGTTGGCGATCGCGCCCAAGCCGAGGCACATCCGCGTATTCATCTCCTCAACCTAGAACAGTTTTGCCAATTTCCCCACTGGTTTGCTCCCTAACCCCTTGTCTTTCAAGGAGGTTTTCTCTATACTAAAAAAGCTGCAAAACAGTGCGGGTCGCTAGCTCAGCGGTAGAGCACTCGGCTTTTAACCGATTGGTCTTGGGTTCGAATCCCAGGCGACCCACTTAGGTTAACTCTCCAAGAGGCGGCGCAGTTCTGTTATATCGTCGTCAAAGGATTTAGCGGGAGATGATGAGCTTGGACGGGGCGCATCCTGCACCTCTGGAGTTGAGACACTGATATTGATATTTAACTGACTACTGCCACTGGCACTCTGGGGTAACGTACCAGCAGAGGGGGAATCCGGTAGTAAGCCCATCTGCCGCTTCATTTCCAGCAGTTCAAATTCCGCATCCTGTTTGTTGGCACTGCTTTGGAGAGACTGGAATTTACTTTCTAAGGTATCGCCACTCAATTCCGCAATTGCTTGGGAGCGAGCCTCCATTTGTAGGACTTTATCTTCCATGCGCTCAAATGCCGCCATTGCATTAGAGGTGCTCACCCTGCTGACGGCCTGATGAATCTGCTCAGAGGCCTTGGCTGCCCGGACGCGTGCCTTGAGCATCTCCTTCTTCGTTTTCGCCTCAGAAATTTTGCTTTCCAGCGCCGTTAAGTTGTCTTTGAGGGTTTTCACCTGTACCGCCATTTGATCCACTTGAGCCTTGAGGGCAGCAGCGGTGTCCGTTGCCGTTTTCTTGCGGTTGAGAGCTTCTAGGGCAAGGGCTTCATCTCCTCTGCTGAGGGCAAGCCGTGCCCGTTCTTCCCATTGCTGAGCATCTTTAAGATTTTGCGCGTACTGTTGTTCGAGTCGTTTTTGGGCGGCAATGGCCTGAGCAACCGCTTGGCGTAACTTGACCAAGTCGGCATTCATGTCAATAATCGTTTGCTCGAGAATTTTTTCTGGATCTTCCGCAGAACTTACCAGGGCATTGAGGTTAGAGCGAATCACCATGCCCACACGATCAAGTAAACCCATGCTTTGCCTCGTCAATAACTCGTTGACTCTACTCTAGCGCATACCTTTCACATGCCCATGATGCAGTAGCCCGAATCCACGTAAAGAATTTGACCAGTGATGCCACTGGCTAGATCACTGGCAAGAAAAGCTGCTGTGTTACCCACTTCTGTTTGGGTTACCGTGCGCCGCAGTGGTGCTGTGGCTTCCACATGGTGAATCATGTCGAGAATGCCCCCCACTGCTGAGGAGGCCAAGGTACGAATTGGGCCAGCGGAAATACCATTGACGCGGATACGCTGAGGCCCCAGTTCCGCCGCTAGATAGCGCACATTCATTTCTAAAGCTGCCTTGGCAATGCCCATGACATTGTAGTTTGGCACCACCCGCACCCCCCCCAAATAGGTAAGGGTAATGATTGAACCGCCGTTGGTCATCAGGGGTTTTGCCGCACGGCTGAGGGAAATCAGGGAGTAGGCACTAATATCGAGGGCAAGATTAAAGCCCTCTAGGGAGACGGCTGAAAAGTCACCACTCAAATCTTCTTTTTGAGCAAAGGCCAAACAGTGAATCAAAATCTCTAGGCCACCCCAAGTGGATTGAATTGCTGCAAAGGTTTCGGCAATTTGTTGGGGTTGCTGCACATCTAAAGGCAGGAGTAGCTTGGGGGCAAGGGGTGCGGTGAGTTCCTCGACCTTTTGCTTGAGCTTTCCCCGCTCATCGGGAAGGTAAGTCACTGCTAGTTCGGCACCTGCTGCATGGAGCTGTTGAGCAATCCCCCAAGCAATGGAGCGGTTATTGGCAATGCCTGTAACAAGGGCGCGTTTTCCCGATAGATCTAAAAGCATAGGTGCAGACGGTGTAACGATCTAATCCTCTCATCCTACCAGAGGGGTCGCTGCCTTTAGCGCCAGCGCAGGATTTGGGTTTTGAGGGGGTTAACAAATTCGCGTCCCTCTTGGGTAGCTTTTTCGTACTCCCGCTTGATCTGGTAGTACCACTTGGCTTGGTAATCTGCTTCCTTAATCAGGGTCAACGGTGGGTTATACTTCAGGCCTTCACTTTGCTTGGCAACAATACGCAAATCTTGGTTAAGAAATTCCCGTGCCAAGGGAGCCAGCAATGGCTTGAGGGGGGCAAGCCATGGAAATGTCCAGTAGTAGGTGGCCGTGAGTTCCGTTTCCTGGTCATTGATGGGGGTGAGGGTAATCAGAAAACAAAAGGTGTGGCGATCGCTATAATTCGTTTCGATGCGAATCCCCGGTAGCCGATAGATAATTTCCACCTCAGGGTGACCGCCTAAAAGATGGTGCGCCCAAGATTTGCGCAGCAGGGGATGGCGACGCATTGTAAAGCCATAGGCGACGGGTCAAACGTTTTTGCCTTCTCAAAGAGTTTGCCCCGTTTGCGCCACCACCACGCCCGATGGACAAAGGGCGCATGGGAGGGATCCATAAAGTTGATAAATACTTGGTCAAGATGTCCCGGAAAAATGAATTTTTGCACCGCTTGGGGTTGGGTCTCGGCACTAAATCCGGGCACTAAGGGTACCTCCAAGGTGGGGTCGCTGACATTGCGTTCATTGGCCGGAAAAAAAATCCAGAGATTGCCCTGCACCTCCTGCACCGGATAGTTCAACACACCAAAGTGCTTGAGATCGACATCACTATCACTCGTGAGGGAGGGAATCAGTGTACAGTGGCCGTGGGCATTAAAGCGCCAGCCATGGTAGGGGCACTCCACCTCCTCCCCATCGAAGCGACCATAGTGCAGGGGAATACCCCGGTGGGGACAAAGATTGCGCAGAGCAAAGGGTTTACCCGAAGTGGTACGACAAAATAGGATGGGTTCTCCTAGGAGTACTTTGGCTTGACACTGACCCGGCTTGAGGTCAGCGGCTGGCAGACCGTAGTACCAGATATTACGCAGGAAGTTGCTCCCTTCATGGAGCGAAAATGCTGTGTTGCTGGAATTCATGGCGCAATCGTACTAAATGCTGGGCAGAAAATTCAACTGGAAAAAGGGGCACACCGCTTGGAGGTTGTAGCGATCGCCCCCGAAAAGTTAGATTCTAGCTCATCGGCGGGAAGCCCCGCCCTCTCCTGAGGAGGAATCTTACTACTCAACGTACCGCTTCCATGGCTCCACCACGGGCGATGAAGTAGGAATATCACTGTAAAACGCGAAGGTCAAAAGACTGGAGAAGCCCGCCCTCTGCGTAAAGCGTGAGGGTCGGGAGTATGTCACATAACTTCTTCTCTACTTCACGTAGCCGCAGTCAAGTTAGTGACATACCGCAGCAAGATTCCCTTTTGACCCAGAATAAAGCCTTGATCGGCGTCAAAGAAAAGAATTTTATAAAAGTTCGAGGGGACTTTTTTCACATCCACATCCTGCTGCCACGTTTGCCCCCCATCTTGGCTACAGAGAAGCACCCCAGTACCTCCTGCTACCCATACTTCATTGGGTGTGCGATAGGCCAGATCAAGGAAGCCGACACTATTAAAGCGCAGGGGACTCAAGAGTTCTCCCCAATGCTCAGAATTCTCTGGATCGGAGAAGGCAATTTTACCGCCATTGACAATCATCCAAAGGCGACCGTCGGGGGTAAAGCCCATATTGTGGACACGGCGCGAGGTAGTGCGATTATGGGGTTCCCAAGCGGTTTGTCCCGGTTGCCACGTGGAGTAAAAGCTCCCCCGCGAAGAGACAGCCACATACTCGCCAGAAGGTGAACGGTTGAGGTTGCGCATAACACCAATCGCTTCTTGGACTAATGCTTGCCAGTTTTTGCCACTATCTTTGGTACGGTAAATGGCACCCACATCGGTAATCATCTCCGCTGTGCCATTGCCCAAAGCTTTGATCAGGCGGGGTGATCCGGGGAGTTTGGGATTGAGGGGAATTTGCCGCCAAGATTGGCCGCCATCTGTTGTGTGGAGCATAATTGGCGGCTCACCGACAATCCAACCCTCGTTCCCTTGAAAGCTAATGCTGTTGAAGCGATAGTCTGGATTATCTAAAACCAGCGTGCGCGGTTCCCAAGTTTGACCACCGTCGTGTGTTTCCATTAGTGTGGCATTTGTGCCCACCAGCCAACCGTGATTGCGGTCAATAAAGCTCATGTCGAGAATCGTTGAAGTCGTTGGCAGTTGGATCGCTTCCCAGGGGTTGTAGTCCAAAGCCGGGATGGCGAGGGCAGAAGCGCTAAGGTTTACCCAGAGGACAACGGTCACCAGTAGCAAATACAGGAACTTGAATCCTTTCATTTTTTGCCAATAAATGTCAATTTGTTTAGCGAACATTATAGAAACTCAGTAGAAAAAGAACGGCAAGGGCAAGACCACCAAAAATGAGGATATTTTTCTGACCCGGCGTGAGGCGATTCACACCGAAGCCATAGTTGAGATTTTCCTTGAAACCTGAGGGAGCGCCTACAGGTCCAATGTTACTAAATTGCTTTTTGGGGGCACTGCACACTGGACACCGCCAGTTTAGGGGGAGATCGGCAAAGGCAGTGCCGGGGGGAATCGAACGATTTTCGTCGCCCTTTGCGGGTTCATAGATGTAGCCGCAGGCACGGCACTCAAACCGATCCAAAGGGGCAACATCAGGGGTTTCGGCGGTCATACCTCAGAAATTTTTAAGATTTGCGACATACATCTTAATGTTACGGGATTTAGGGGCGTTTCTTGTGACGACGACAGGGGAGTTTTCAGGACAATACTGCGAAAGTCTAAGACATGTAACAAAATATTAGGCTGCTGTCACATAAATATAAAGAAAAGATTAGGAAAGTCATCCTTTCTAAAAAGTGACGCCATCATAGAGGTGTTCAATTGAGGTCAGCCTATACAGACCTTAACCTTAAATCTCCTTTAATATTCCGTAGAATGCCGGCTTCCACAGGAGCAAGGGAGGCTGGCATTTTACTACTAGGGATAGAATAAAAACCTGCGCTTTCCACTTGTTGCCTGTGACTTCCACTTTGTGTTGGCACTATCCACCCCTCCAAGAGGGGATTCTCTGTCGTCGCTATCAGCGATTTTTTGCCGAGATTGAGTTGACCTCTGGCGATCGCATTACGGCTCACTGTCCGAATACTGGTCCAATGACAGGGATTTGCAAAGTGGGTGCTCCTGTCCAAGTCTCCTATCATGCTGACCCTAAACGCAAGCTGGCCTATACATGGGAAATGATTTTTGTTGATGGCACTTGGGTAGGGGTAAATACAAATTTGCCCAATCGGGTGATTGCCTCAGCTTTGGCAGCAGGAATTCTACCGGAACTGGCGGGCTACGAAACCCAGCAGCGAGAGGTGGCCTATGGTCAAGAACGCAGCCGCATCGACTTTTACCTGACGGATCATCCCCAGCGACCCTGTGCCTATGTTGAGGTAAAAAATACCACTTGGGCGCAAGGGGGCTTAGCCCTGTTTCCCGATACAGTAACCCCCCGAGGCCAAAAGCATCTGCGGGAACTGCAATGGCTACGGCAAACTGAGCCACAGGCACGGGTGTGTATGCTCTATTTTATTAATCGCGGCGATTGCGATCGCTTTGCACCGGGGGACAGTGCCGATCCTACCTATGGACAACTACTACGTGCTGCTTATAGCCAAGGGGTGGAAATTTTACCCTATCGTTTTGCCATTGAGCCAACGGGCATTCAGTTTTTAGGCCTTGCTGAGCTGATACTCTAAAACAGTTGACTGAGTTCAATTAGATTGCCATCGGGATCTGCTACAAAAATCGCTGCCCGTCCTGAGGCACTGCGTTGCAAGGGAATTTTGGCAGCAGTTAGACGCTGTTCAAAAACTGCCAAATCACTCACACCAAGGGCAAAGTGGGGGTTGCGTCCCCAGCGCTCATCTGGATGGGGAGGCACTACCTTTTCCGCTTGGATTAAATGAATTTGCACGGTACCGATTTGATACCAACGGCCGGGAAACTTCAGGGGGCGATCGACGGGGGTAAGACCCAGCAACCCCTCATAGAAGGCAGCAGCCCGCTCCAGATCTGAGACGTTAATAGCAACGTGGAGAAAGACCATCAGGCGTTGGTGGATTGTGTCACCCCCAGACGAATTTCTGAGCAAAAGGAGGCCATACTAAAGCCGCCAAAACGCTTAAGAATACTGGTGCGCAGGCGTAGATTAGGACTGGCAAACCAGAGACGTTCCTCGGAATACATCGTTTCGTATTCGGTAATTAATGTTAGGGCACCATCACTGCCCATACTGAAGCGACCGGCAACCGGCGCTTTTTCGGCATAGCCCATTTCTCGCAGGAGCTTGCCCTCCATGCGCGACCCCTGATCCATGATGGGTACCAGTACCGTTGAGCCTTCGTGCTTCTCGCTGTCCCATTCCATTGTCCCGTCCCAACTGACCCGTGCGCCGCACACTGCCCAAGTCGGATCGATGTCGTATTGCTGACACAGGGCAATTACCGCAGGATCATCCACAGACAGTAATTCAATGGTTAACTGAGACTTGCCTGACTCAGTTTGCTTAAAGGCCAAGTGATGACTGGTTCGTTGAGAAAACCAGCGGCCAGCACTTTGGGCAAAAAAGTCGTGGATGTCCATACCTATACACACTGCTAATGAGGGTCAAATCGGTATTTTTGAGTCTTTTTTTAGGGTACACCGTCTCTTTGATTCCTTCCAAACGATCGCGCCGAGGCAAGAGCGGTCAAAAATGAACAATGTAACGATATGTAAACGAGTTTAAGATTTAAGATAGAAGTAGGTCGTCCTTATCCATCCCTATGCTGCACTCAAATTTACCCGAACCTCAACTGCTTAAGGTTTTGCTGGAGCCACTACTTGAAGACTTTCAGTACTGGTTCACGCGATCGCGCTCGCTACTGGAGACAGAAGTGATTCCCTTTTTAGGGGTAGCAGAACAGCAGGCACTCCTTGAACGAGTAAAGACTGCCCTCAATGATGTGATTGCTACCCAAAGCCTCTTTCGGGCAACGGACGGCCAAGTGGGGGTTGATACCCAGGTGTTAATGCAGTGGCATACGCTGTTGATGGAGTGCTGGCAGGTTGCCCACCACTATCGCTTATCGAAATCTTGTGACGCTTAAACCATTCTCGGCGCTTGGCTCGGAGGTGCTCTCTTCATGTTGCAGTTGATTTATATTGTTGCCTTTACGGTCTTGGCACTACTGGCCATGGCCAATCTAATTCGTAGTTTGTTGACTCTCGGTATAGAATCGCAACGGCAATTTTCACCGCAACGGGTGACCCATCCAGAACTCTTAGATAGCGAGGGTCACATCATTGATGAACCCCTGTTGGTGATGCGCTCCCTGAGTGTGGAGGATGCCCGAGCCCAACTGGATGCAATCTACCGCGAATCCCCTAGCTATGGCGACGACCAGCGTGGAGAAAGCCAAGCCTAGGGCAATATGGGCAGTTCCTGAGTCGATGGTTTCAGGTGGATGCAACGGCTCTAGCAGAGGTCTTGACTGAGACACGGCGGCAGTTGCCGGCAACGGCGGTCTTCCTGATGGGCAAACCCCAATCGAGGAAAAATTCGATAGCGCATCTAGCAGGTGCTCCAAGAAACATTGGCAACCGCACCTTTACGCCTGCAACACAGTGAGAGTTAAATCAAGCCATCGTTTTTGGGGGCATTTGCCGTTAGGGAGCCATCGGCTTGCCAGCGCACTTCTCCTGTTTCTCCAACCACAAAATAGGGAATTTGTTTCTGCTTTAGATAGTCGGCGATCGCCGGATCAACGGTGTTGCGACTAAGAATGACACTACGCGGCTTGACAATCTCAAATAGGCGGGGAGTTAATGTTCTGCCCCACCACCAGAGAACCTGCGGCGGCTCTACGGGTGTCACGGCCAGCCAATCGGTTTGCGCAGCATCGCGACTAGGATCATGAACAAAAAGCCAGCGACTACTCCCCATCTGCAACGCTAAGATTGCAGGATCTGAGCGCAAGACAGTGATTTTTACTTGACCCAGTTGAACGGGTTGCCGCAGAGGCAATGTTTCATAGGGCACCTTGAGGGTGGCCAACATTTCCCGATAGGCAGGATCACTTTTGGCCGTTGGCACATCTGTAAATTGGCGAATCGGGGCGATGCGATGGATGTCGCGCCAGCCCTGCTGTTGACGGTACTGGCGATCGCTGGCCACTGCCCAATCAATACGGTTAATACCCTCTTGGGCCAAGAAAGCCGTTAGCCCTTGGGCATCGCCCCCATTGATCACTACTGTTCCTGCTGGCTGCTGAATTACAAGTGTCGGAACCTGTGTATTGGCGAGAACAGTGGCTTGCAAGAGGGTGTTTTGGCGCAAAACAAAGGGCACTAGAACAAGGGTGATGCCAAGGGTAAACAGCAAAAACCAGTGTCGCCGCCACCGAGGACTGAGCCACACAAGAATAATCAGGCCATAGAGGACTACGACTTGGAGCCAGCTCAGGCTGCCAAGGGTAATTGTTGCTCCCGGCAACTGGCCAATAGCTTGGATGAGCCACAGGAGAAAGGCCGTGGGGTAGTAGAGGAGCCAGGCAAGGACGGAACCCACAGGAGGAATGAGGAGGCCAATCATTGCACTGATAAAGCCGCCAACCGTTAAGAGGACAAGGGGCAGATTGGCAATGACATTGGCCGGCAGACCATACACAGGAAAAACGCCAAAGATAGAAAGGGAAAAGGGGAGAACCCAGAGGGTGGCGGCGAGGGGCACGGCAATTAGATTACGGAAAGGCGTTGGCAACCAATCGAGGCGATCGCTGATGGGTTGGGCACTGACAATTAAGCCCAATGTGGCCAAGAAGCTCAACTGAAAGCCAATGTCCTCAATCCATAGAGGGTTGTAAATCAGCATGGCAGTGGCGATCGCCAGCAGGATCAGAAGAGGTTGCCCCCTTTGGCCATTCCCTAGAGCCACTAACCCCGCCAAACCCATGAGCACAGCTCGAATTGCTGAGGGAGCAAATCCACTCAAGCAGGCAAAGAGCACCAAGACCCCAGCCCCCAACCCATAGCACCACTGCTGCGGCAAGGGGCGGGTCAGCGCCAAGACAACCGCTAACAAAATAGCCGTATGAAACCCTGAGGCCGCCAGCGCATGGGAGAGCCCCACTCGCCGAAAGCTATCGCGCACCTCAAAGGGAATGGCCACCGCACGGCTGCCCAGTACCATTGCCGAGACCACAGCCCCATAGCGATCGCCCAATCCTTGGGCATGGACTTGGACAATTCGCTGCCGCAGTGCCCACAGCCCCCACCGTGATCCTTGATCCAAAAGGGTGACCCTATTGCCTGCTAAGCCGGCAAAGGTCTGCTGTAACTGAAGCTGTCGCCGAAAGTTAAAGGCACGAAAAAATTCATTGCCCCCAGCACGGGGAAGATAGAGCCGCCCTGAGATCTGAATCCGCTGGCTGGGATATAGCTTTGCCCCTTGCTCTGCTGGAAGCGTCACGTAAAGGCGACCACTGGCTCTCCCCTGCAGAACCCCACTTTGGGCGGGTACCTCACTGAGATTTTGGTAGCGCTCCACCCCTAGGAAAAAACGTTGTCGCCCGACGCGATTAGGGAGTGGTGTGGTTTCAACCCAACCCTCGACAAGCACTGTTGGCGGTAGATTCAGAGCCTCAAGACGCGGCACTAAACGACTAATATCATTCACCCCTGGCTGGGGCGTGCGCAGCCACACATAGCCCATTGCCAAGAGGGCAACCACAGTGGCGATCGCAAAACTTTGACTTGCAGGCAGTCGCAGCCAAACCTTGCCGCCCCAACGGCGCCCCCCATAGAGAATCCCCCCCCAGTGCCAAGACCCCCAGCCAACCCCACTGAAAGAGACTGAAAATACACCCGGTAATAAAGGCGATCGCCCAGAGAATTCCATCCGCCCTCGTGATCCTGCGGAACATAGCCTTGTTGGGGTTGGCGTCCAGTGAAGATACTTAGGACAAACTTTAAGACAGCACTATGCTTTAAGGACAGAGTTGTGTTTTAGAACCAACTTAGACTTGACTTATGTCATGCCGACACTAAGGGGCATCTGCGTCTTTTTTTCGGCGTCAATGGTGACTTCTTCAGGACGACAGCGCACTACACTGACTTCAAGTCCCTCTGCTCCTTCAGCCTTCAAGTCCTCAATGTAGCCCTCCTTCTCTCTTTCTGCCTCCATGGGCGTCAGAAAAGGACCAAAGTAGTAGATGCAGGGGGGATTTTTTGTCTCTATTTTGACCCACCATGCCAAACCCATCCCATTGACGAGTTCAGCGAGCCAGCTTCTAAAACCCGTATTATTATCGCCAAACATTGACAGTTTTCCTCCGAGACTTGCCAAATTGCCCCAACCAATTAATTCAATGCGTGTTTTGGTTCGCTCTCTATTTGTGTATAACTGATCCCCCCGTAAATGTGTATGGCGAAAATTCCAAACCATCAATTGTCATATTTATTTACATCAAGACTCCACCTGAGGACAAGTCATGACGTGCGAATTCAACCCTGACGCTGGATATAGATACAGTGGCGCTGGGCATGGCTCAAGGGGGTCGTAAATGCCTGAATGTCTAGTCGTTGACTGCGATATTGCGGCAAGAGGGTTTCTAAATGCTGGGTGTCCTCGTCGCTCCACTGACCCCGGTACAGGACTAAAATGCCCCCCGACCGCAGTCGGGGCAAACCATAGGCACAACAACGCCTGACATCACCGACGGCGCGAATTAAGGCTAGATCATAGCGGTGCCCATGGGCTTCTGCCCGCCCCCATTCTGGGTAAATGTTGACCAAACCAACCGCTGAATGGAGAGAGTGCAAAAACTTGACTTTCTTTTGGGTTGCGTCAAGGAGGGTCACTGACCAATCGGGGCGGGCGATCGCACCGGTACTCCCGGAAAACCACCCCCACTGCCAATATCAATAACCTGTTGAATCTTTGTTCCCCAAGGTGTTCCTTCAGGGAGCTGAAGCCAAGGCAAAATCCCCCGTAACGAATCCCAAAGGTGCTTCTCCCAAAAATCATTGACCGCAGTAATTCGGGTTAAGTTGATCCTTTGATTGGCAGCAAGAATTGCTCCATA
>DVDZ01000161.1 GCA_015296025.1 Thermosynechococcus sp. M46_R2017_013 | reverse complement strand
CGGCTTGCTTGGCGAAGAAGTTGCTGTAGGCACGTTCTAAGTCCTTGAGCAACTGTTGTAGGGGATGTACGGGCGTATTCGCTAGCCAAGTGGTGTTCGGCCTGTTTCGTCACTCGGTCTGATCGCCAGTCGGCATGAGTTCGTATTTGAAGGTTTGGATGCGCTGCAGGTGGTGAATCATATTTTTATCGTGCGACAGTCCATTGAGCAGCAGCAGAGGCCACAGTGAAATCCAAGGAGGCTACGCCGTCTGCCCTATCCTTCCTCGCCCTGTTAGCTTGCTCCCGCGCAGCGGTACGGCGGGGCTTGCTGCATCTCTGGTCAAGTGTGAGGCTATACTGGCAGTGACGACGTGGAGTCGCAAGATGGATGCAGCTCAAGTGAAAGCTTTAGTGGAAAAAGCCCTAGAAGATAAAATTCTTACCCTTGAGGAGCATGGCCAGATTATTGATGCGGTGCTCTCCGATGGCCAAATTTCCGAAGAAGAGGAGAAAATTTTACAGGAACTCCTCGAACGGGTCGCCTCCGGCGAAATTGATTCCCAGTACTAGGACGTTTGAATCTGCACTCGCCCTTGGCGCAGGACGTGCCATTCCCCCGATTGCCACTGCACCACGGTTGAGGGTTCTGCAGGCGTAGGGGGTAACCGCCAAGGGTGGAGCGTCAGCACTTGGGGAAACTCGCGAGCGATCGCCCCCACTTCAATGAGCGGCGGCTGCCCCGAACGGTTAATGCTGGTGGTGGCCAAAGGTCCTGTTTGCTCTAGGAGCGTTTGCGCAGGAGGCCAATTGGGAACCCGTAAGCCAATTGTGCCTGTACCTAGGGGGTTCAATCCGGGGGGGAGTTCAGCGGCAGGCAATACCAAGGTTACAGCACCTGGCCAATAGCGCGCCGCCATTGCAGACCACTGTTCCCATTCAGCGGCAGTGCCACGTACAAACGGCCAGAGTTGCTCAGGATTGGCGCCCATGAGGATCAAGGGTTTATCTGGTTGGCGCTCCTTGGCGGTGTAGATTAGTTCTCCGCGATCGCAACGACTGGCCAAAGCGGGCACTGTATCGGTGGGAAAACTAATCAACCAATTGCCTGTGCGCACTGCAGCCACCAAAGCAGCTAGACTTAACTGTGCCATGCCTTTTCCCTACCAACCAATTCAAGTGACTGGTATTATCCCACTCCGCAAATTGGATCGGGGTTGCGGGAGCAACAGCTTCTTGAGTACGGGCACGCCGGGGGAAAATTTCTGTCACCCGCTATTGGGCATAGCGACGACTGGTGAGGGTGGTTACGGGAACAGGCACAAAGTCACTATCCCCAAGATAACGGGCGCGATCGGCATAGGCAATTTGCATCACACTGGCGAGGTAGTGACCGCGATCAAGGGGTGTGGAAGTAGGGGGAAGTAGTTGCCAAAGATTGAGCATTTGCACAAGAGCAACACCCCCAGAAGAGGGGGCGGCATCGAACAAACTTGAAATACACAGTAGGTGCCACAGATTGGCGATCGCCGAAGGGGAGTATAAGTTGGCAAATCCTCTTGGCTGATTTTGCCCCCTTGCTGTGCCATCAAGTCCGCGATCGCGCCAGCAATCCAGCCCTGATAAAAGCTTTTGAGGTCACAGGCGATCGCCCCCAAAGTTTTTGC
>DVDZ01000203.1 GCA_015296025.1 Thermosynechococcus sp. M46_R2017_013 | reverse complement strand
ATCGAGGGCACAGTCTCCGAAGCAAGGACATAGTGAGGCTTCCCCTCTGTCAGCAGGCGGCCAATCACTAAGGGACGAATGCCGTGGGCATCCCGCAGTCCAAACAATCCCGCCGGCGTACCGATCACCAAGCTATAGGCTCCTTGGCACTGTTGAGCCGCAGTAATGATGCCCTCTGACCACGATTGCCCCGTGGCCACCGCTTGGGCGATCGCCCAAGCAATTAGTTCTGAATCCGTTGTACTCGCCAACACCGCCGTCGGCGCATCACAGGCCAGCACCTGTTCCCGCAGGGCATAGGTATTCACCAAATTGCCATTGTGAGCCAAGGCCAAAGAGCCGAGGCGAGTTTCTACACTACGGGTTGGGCGTTGACAATGCGACTAGAACCTGTGGTTGAGTAGCGGTTGTGACCTACAGCCAAGTCTCCCACCAACCGGCCAAGAATCTCCTCATCAAAGACTTGGGACACCAAACCCATATCCTTGTGGCAGTGCACCGTTTCACCCGCAAATGTGGCAATTCCTGCGGATTCCTGACCGCGATGTTGCAGAGCATAGAGGCCAAAGTAGGCAAGGCGAGCCACATCCGCCCCAGGGGCATAAACCCCAAATACACCACAGGCTTCTTCCGGCTTATCAGCAAATTGTTGTTCTGTCATTTAGTCCAAATACTTTGGCAGGGGCGATCGCCACGCAAGAGCTAACTCTTCCATCGTAACCTTGATGAGCGGAGAATTGTTACAGGTGTCAATACACAGTTCTGTATGTTCACCATTAACAACCCCTAGGCGTGTCCAAGCATTGGGTAATTGCGCTTGTACATAGGCCTCCCACGCTGTCTGTTCCGTTGGCGGCACCGAAACCAGAATTCGCGCTCCGCCTTCTGCAAATAGAAGCACATCCCAGCGGGGATAGGTGCCCACCGGCAATTGAATCGTCGCCCCCCGCTGGCCGCTGAGACAGCTTCCGCCAAGGGCCACGGCCAAGCCTCCCTCACTGAGATCGTGGGCACTGGCCACCCAGCCCTGTTGAATCCCGTAGCGACAGGTTGCTTGTACCCGCTGCTCCAGCTCTAGGTCAACTTGCGGCGGGCGGCCTGTTACAAGGCCATGAATCTGCGCGAGGTATTCGGAGCCGCCTAAGCTGATGCGAGGATCCCTCAAGGGGGGTGGTCAAGGGCAAGCCCAACAGATAAATCCAATCCCCCCGTCCGCCGAAAGCCCTGCCCCACAACCCGCTGCCAGTTGGGAATCAAACCCACCATCCCCACCACTGGCGTTGGATAAATAGGTTGGGGCTGGCCACTGCTATCAATGGTTTCGTTGTAGAGGGAGACATTCCCCCCAGTCACAGGGGTACCTAGCGCCCGACAGGCCTCGGCAAGACCGCGGCAAGCTTGAGCCAACTGCCAATACCCCACAGGGGTTTCTGGACTGCCAAAGTTGAGATTATCGGTGACAGCAAGAGGCTCTGCCCCGACACAACTAAGATTACGGGCAGCTTCGGCCACAGCTGCTTTGCCCCCTTCGTAAGGATCGAGGTACACGTAGCGACTGGGACAATCTACGGTTGCTGCAATTGCTTTTGCACTGCCCCGCAGGCGAATGACTGCCGCATCGGCATCGCCGGGAAAAACTAGGGTATTGTTTTGCACTTCATAATCGTACTGGCGATAGACCCATGCCTTGGAAGCAATGCTGGGGGTAGCCAACAGGGTCAGCAAAATCTCTGCGGGAGATCGCGCTGGCAACGGCAATTCCGCCGCTGACCACTCCTGTGCCTGTTGGACATAGGCAGGAGGCTCCTGAGGACAGGGCCGCTCATAAATTGGCGTCTCTTCCGCTAAGGCACGGGCAGGCACCTCGGCAGCCACCTCCCCACGGTAGAGTACCCGCACGACTGGTGCCGCAATGACCTGCCCCACCACCACCGCCTGCAAGCCCCAACGATGAAAAATCTCAATCAGTTCTGCTTCCCGCCCTTGAGCCGCCACAAAGAGCATCCGTTCTTGGGACTCCGAGAGCAGAAACTCATAGGGCACCATCCCCTCTTCCCGCACAGGCACCTTGTCTAGATCCAGTTCAATACCGACACCGCCTTTGGCGGCCATTTCCGATGTGGAGCAGGTCAACCCCGCTGCCCCCATATCTTGGGCAGCCACCACAGCACCGGTTTGAAAGGCTTCCAGACAAGCTTCAATGAGGCATTTTTCCAGAAAGGGATCCCCCACTTGAACAGCGGGGCGATCGCCTATGGATTCATCGGTCAACTCCGCACTGGCAAAGCTAGCGCCTCCCATGCCATCACGACCCGTTGTGGCTCCCACATAGAGGACGGGATTTCCCACACCGCCGGCTGCTGCTTTGACAACCTCTGGCGTTTCCATCAGTCCCAGAGCCATGACATTCACCAAGGGGTTACCCCGATAGCAGGGGTCAAAATACACCTCACCCCCCACCGTAGGCACACCCACACAGTTGCCGTAGTGGGCAATACCCCCCACCACGCCTTTGACCAATTGCTGGGTTTTGGGCTCTTTGAGGTCGCCAAAGCGCAGGGCGTTGAGCAGAGCAATGGGGCGCGCCCCCATCGTGAAAATATCCCGCAGAATCCCCCTACCCCAGTCGCTGCCCCTTGAAAGGGTTCAATGGCCGAGGGATGGTTGTGGGACTCAATTTTGAAGGCAAGACGCAGGCCGTCTCCTAAATCCACCACGCCGGCATTCTCACCAGGACCGACAAGTACCCGTGCCCCTTGGGTGGGAAACTGCTTGAGCAGAGGACGGGAGTTCTTATAGCAGCAGTGCTCTGACCACATCACCCCAAACATGCCCAATTCCGTACGGTTGGGATGGCGGCCAAGGCGACGGACAATTTCGCTGTACTCTTGGGGCTTGAGACCTGCGACAGTAATCTCAGCCTCAGTGACAAGGGGGGTTTGGTTCATGGCAAAGGATGATTGGCTACGTTACTGATTATCGGCTCTAGCGGGAATTGGGGTACCAAAACATTCCCTTGATCCCCTCAGGATCTGGGCGAAAGCCCAACTGACGGTAAAAGTCCACCACATGGGGATCGGCAAAGAGGGTAATGTTGCTGATGTCCTCACTGCGGAGTTCTTTGATCATCTGCCGCATTAATTCTTTGCCCAAGCCCCGCCCCTGAAATTCTGGATGCACCACCACATCCCAAATGGTGGCATTAAAAGCATGGTCAGAGGTGGCACGCGAAAACCCAATGAGACGACGATAGGCACCCCGCTGCTCCCACATCGAGATCACCAAAAAGCTGTGCTGAATTGCCTTTTTTACCTTGCGAATGGGACGGCGTGACCAGCCCACAGCATCACAGAGTTCTTCTAACTCATAGACATCAATGTCTTTTTCTTTGCTAAAAATAATTTGACTTTCCGTGCCGTTGTCCCGTTCTCCCTGAGACCCTAAACTAGGGGACGTAGTGGTGGCACTAGCAGTTGGTTGCGAATTGAACAGCGATTTCCAGAAGCTCATGCAAGTATGCTGGAGATGGAAAAGTGACCAAGTGTAACCCGGCCTAGGCTATAGTATAGCGACTCTCACCCATGGTTTCCGATTTTCAGCTGCGCAACCTGGATGTTCTGAAGCGGTTTAACCGCTCCTTTCCAGAGTTTTATGAGCAATTTGTTGGTCGGGATGTCCAACTGCAAAACCTGAAGTTGGGCTTTCAAATTCATCGGACAAATCAGGCAGTGATTCAGATTGTCCCCGAGGGCGATCGCTCTGTTCTCCACTTTGCCCACCGCAATCACTCCTATCTGCTCAGTGATCTCTTTGGGGTGATGGCCGCCTATAAGCTGACGATTCACAATGTCTCACTCTATGGCCATGTGCGGCCACCGATGCTGGTGTTTGTCAAACTTGTGCTCTCAGAGCAGGGCAAACCCCTCACCAAAAAACGCAGTGAAAGGGTGCGCCGTGCCCTGCAACAGACCCTCAGTGGCGAGTTTGCCGTTGAGGAAATGCTAGCGATGGAGTTTAACCTCAACGAAGGCCTACCGCAGATTACCACCAGCTTTTATCAAGATCAGGTCTTTCATCTGCCGGCACTCTTGGTGGAGTCTGCGAATCATCCCGCCCTACTTTACAAGGTGATGCACGCGATTTGGCAAGAGGAACTGCTGGTGGTGAATATCAACTTTATGCTTTGGCAGGGACGGGTGCGATTGTTGCTTTATCTGCTAGGCCCCAATGGCAGTGTCATTCCCGATTATTTAGGCTCACGGATTGCCGCCAAAATCAAGGATCACTTAACAGGAAATACAGCCTTTTTCTGAAATAGGAGATACCTGCTTTCATCTTCATGAAAAGGTTTGTAGTTAGGGTACCATAGGGGGTGTTTGTCCCCTTCATAACAAGTCCAATGACGGCTGAACAACATCTCCACCTGTGGCGAGCGGTGAACCTCAGCGATCGCGTTCTGGCGGCAATTGATGTCGGGACAAACTCAATTCACATGGTGGTAGTGCAAATTCAGCCCAGTTTACCCAGCTTCAAAATCATTGCTGCCGAAAAGGATATGGTGCGGTTGGGGGAACGCTGCCAAATCACGGGGCAGCTCACGGAGGAGGCCATGAATCGAGCGATCGCCACCCTGCGTCGCTGTCGTGAATTGGCCAAGGGTCTCAAGGCCGAAGAAATCATTGGCGTAGCCACCAGTGCGGTGCGCGAAGCCCCCAATGGTCGCGAGTTTTTAGAGCGGGTCAAGAAAGAGACTGGCCTTACGATTGATTTAATTTCTGGTGAAGAGGAAGCGCGGCGCATCTATTTGGGGGTTCTCTCGGGGTTAGAATTCAACGGCAAACCCCACATCATCATTGACATTGGTGGGGGTTCCACAGAGTTAATCTTGGGGGATGGCCATGAACCCCGCTATCTCAGCAGTACCAAAGTAGGGGCAGTACGCCTGACAGATTTATTTGTCAAGAGCGATCCCATTAGCGATCAGGATTACGCCGCCTTGCGCGCCTATGTACGGGGAATGTTGGATCGTGCCATTGAAGATCTGCGTCAGCATCTCAGTCCCCACGAAACGCCCCAGTTGGTGGGTACCTCCGGCACAATTGAAAGCCTGATGATGATCCACACCTGCGATCGCCTTGGTAGCTGTCCACCGTCATTACGGGGGTATAAACTGACACTTGAGGACTTGCAAGCGCTTGTGGCCAAATTACGGCGGCTTAACTTTAGCCAGCGCTGTCAACTCTTGGGGATGTCGGAGCGACGTGCAGAAATTATTGTTGCTGGGGCAGTGATTCTTGCTGAAGCGATGGAGATGCTTGGCCAAACTAGCCTCATCACCTGCGATCGCGCCCTGCGGGAAGGCATCATTGTTGACTGGATGCTGACCCATGGCCTAATTGAAGACCGCCTCCGCTATCAAAGTTCAGTGCGGCAGCGCAGTATCTACAGTCTGGCACAAAAGTTCCACGTCAACCTCCCTAGCAGTGAACGGGTTGCTGATTTTGCTCTCACCTTGTTTGATTGTACCCAAGGGATTCTCCACCACTGGACAGACATTGAGCGAGAACTGCTCTGGGCAGCGGCCATTCTCCACAATGTGGGGCACTACGTCAGCCATTCTGCGCACCACAAGCATTCCTACTACCTGGTGCGCCACGGCGGCCTGCTCGGCTACACCGATACGGAAATTGAAATCATTGCCAACCTCTGTCGCTATCACCGCAAAAGCGCCCCCAAGAAAAAACATGAAAACTTCCGCCAGTTGGTGGGACGGCGAGAACGCCAAATTGTTGAGCAACTCAGTGCGATTCTACGGCTGGCTTCGGCGTTGGATCGGCGGCAAATTGGAGCCGTAGATCACATTAGCTGTGAGTGGCGTGCCCCCCGGCGGGAATTTTGTGTGCAGGTGCACCCGGCAGAGTTGGGCGATCGCTGTGAGCTGGAAATTTGGAGCGTTAACTACAAAAAAGACCCCTTTGAAACCCAATTTGGCGTCAGTTTGAAGGTGGAGTTGGTATCCTCTGGTAGCCCTGTTTTAGCAACCGCAGGGAATTGCTAGCTGCCCTTAGACTTTTTCAACTGGAGGCTGACCTAGGAGTCCTTGGGGGCGCACCAGCAGCACAAGAAACAAAATTGCAAAGGCCACAGCATCCCGAAAACCCGATGCAGCCGCAGGCACCATTGCCTCCACCAGTCCCAGCAAAAAGCCTGCCAGCCTTGTCTCCGGCAAGCTCCCCAAACCACCAAGAACAATCACCGCTAGTCCCTTAAGGCCAAAGATCATCCCAAACTGCGGTCCTGTAATGCCGACACTCCAGGCAACAAGGGTGCCGGCAACAGCCGCCAGCGCACTGCTGATAAAAAATGTCACTTGAATCAGGCGATCGCCATCAACACCCAGTAATGTGGCGGCGGCGGGATTTTCGGCTACAGCTTGCAATCCTTTCCCCATACGCGTCCCTTTGACCCAATAGGTCAGGGCAATCATCAAGACCACAGCGACTAAAGATAATGAACTGGCTGGTGCGCAGGGCAATATCTCCCCGTCTTAAGGTGAGGGGCAGTCCACCCCAGAGTTGATCGGGGTAGGTATAGACTTCGGCTCCCACCAAATACTGAATCAAGTGAGTGAGGAAAATAGCAGCTCCCAGACTGGCCACCACCGTCAAGAGGGTATCCGCAAGGCCTTGCAAGGCGTTCGTTGCCACCTAAGCTCCTTCCACAAGGGCACGATAATCCGCTGCTGAGAGAAGTCCTGTCGGCGGGGTACTGACTTGCACCTTCACCAACCACCCCTCGCCGTAGGGATCGGCAGCAATTTGCTCTGGGTTGTCAATGACCGCCTGATTGACGGCAACCACAGTTCCCGTTAAGGGGGCATAGAGATCTTCAACGGCCTTGACGGATTCAATGCTGCCAAAGCGTTCACCGGTTTCTAGAGTATCGCCAACGGCGGGCAACTCGACAAAGACAATGTCTCCCAGTTGATCGACAGCAAAGGCACTGATGCCGAGGGTGGCCGTATCGCCCTCAAGGCGCAGGTACTCATGGCTGTCGAGATATTGGAGATCGTCAGGGTAGGTGAGTGTCATAGCAAGTTCTACGCACTAGCATTTTAATTTAAGGGCGATCGCTGGCACGACCAAGGCGCACAGCCATTATAAAGGCTGCTAAACCAAGGGGCACACTGAGGAGCAAAATCACAGTGGTCGGTACAGTACCCAACTGAGCCTCCCCAGAACTCAGTTCAAAAAGGCTCCCCACCGTGGCGATCGCTGCCACACAGGCACCCAATAGGTATAGATAACTCTTGGCCACAGACAATGACCCTCCAGGTTCCTTAGGCAGCAATGGGACGTACAGCACTGGCGGTAAACCCATGCTCACTGAGTTCATGGCGTAGCAATGCTTGGTTTTCCACGCGATCAACAAACATCACTCCCGTCAGGTGATCAATTTCGTGCTGGATTGCCCGAGCAAGCAGCCCTCCCGCCAGGATCAGTTGGGGACGCCCCCACTCATCTTTGTAGGCCACCTCCACCATAGCTGGACGCCGCACCTCTAGGTAAACCCCCGGAATACTCAGGCACCCCTCTTGGCACACCTCAAGGTCTTCACTGAAGTCCTTGATGACGGGGTTAATCATCACCAACGGCTCTGCTTCAGGGTCATCGGGATGAATGTCAATGACGAGAATTTGCTTGTTGATGCCGACTTGTGGTGCCGCCAAGCCAATACCATCGGCACTGTACATGGTTTGCAGCATTTTCCGCGCAATATCGCGAATACTTTCATCAACTTTAGAAACCCGTTTGGCGGGCTGACGCAGTACGCGATCGCCCAAGTAGTGCAATTGTAGGGGCGGATTTTTTAACTTTTTCTTTTCAACAGCCAGAGATGCAGCCATAGGACACGCCCAATTAACACAAAATAACAAAAGTTAATCACTTTCTAGCCTAACGAATTTTCAAGGCCTTAGACTACTTTTCTGTCGAGGCACTGCTGACACTCGGCAGAAGGCGTTGTTGTTCTTCAAGGGCGGCTTTGTAGCGTTCCACATCCTCCTCAAGGTGGGCAATTTGCTCATCGCGGGCTTCCATTTCCATCCGAATTGTAAAGATGCGCTGCACCTGTACCCAGACGTTGAAGACCCAAGCAAAGACAGCCCCAATGCCCATGGCCACAATGAGTTCAATGCACAATGGGGCTTGAATCACCTTTCCTTCAAAGAACTTAATACTAACGGGATCTGTATTTTGAATACTAAAGAGAACCAAGCCCAAGCCAATGACAAATATCATTACAAAGTTAAGTTGTCGCATAGGGCATCCTGTAACAAATTTGGTCATAGATGGGGATTGTTGCATCGGGCATTTTGCCAGCGACCAACAATCTTGGGCTAATCATACCATTGTGGCTAGTCCTCAATCACCGCGTGACTGACTTCTACTGCTTGGACATCAATGGTGCCAGGAGGAGCCAATCGTTGAAACTGGCGATCGCGCACCCTCAAAACTTCGCCACAGGCGGGACATTGGGTTTGAGTATTATTCAAACTGCTAAATTCAAAACCACACACTGGACAGGCCGCCGTCACCAGCTTCCAGCGAACCCAAAGTTGCAACCCCACAAAAAGGAGCACAGGGGTCAACATTAAGATTAAAAACAGCACCAAAAAGGATTGTACTAACCAGCCTAGCCCCAGTAGCCCCAGCAACCAAGTGACCAGCAACACACTGAACCAAAAACGTAGGGTAGAGTTTAGGGTAAGTTTCAGGGACATGGGCCTCCCTCCAAGGGCATTGCCGCTATTCTAGCGTAGTTGCGGGTGTATCTGAAAAAAACAAGCGCACTATTGAGCTATGGCAATGCCCAGAAGTATTGAATCCTGTAACAAAACTTAACACTCTCAGCCTGCGTCGAGCGGATGCGAGAGGCCACAAGTAGCCCTAGCTGCCAATCAAAGCTCCAATGCACTATTGAACATCGCCGACTGAGTTCTAATTGCCAATATCTCAACTTGTCTAACCGTTTCTTCCCAAAGTATTCCGGTATGTTCACTGGCTCTAGAATTAAATACGCAATCAAGACCATGTATATTTTAGTTGACGATCCCAGTCCAACTCTTCGTCAGCAACCGCTCCAACGATAAGTGCATTCTTAATTGCTCATCATTGTCGATACAGTTCAGCTACTTCCTCATCCGTCAGACTCCAAAGATTTGTCGCTATCTAAAACTCTGTCTTGCTATCAACATCACAAACTCGCAAAGCCTCTATCCATTATCGCTACCGCATTCTCAGGGGTCATTTCTATCACTTCCCCTAGAAAGCTCAGGTCATGCC
>DVDZ01000008.1 GCA_015296025.1 Thermosynechococcus sp. M46_R2017_013 | reverse complement strand
ACACTCCCCAAAACACAGCAGAAGCCGAGCCTTTACCCTTTTTTGGAGATTGGTGCCGATCTTTTGGAACTGTACCAGCACCATTTGGCTCAGCGGGGGCAAATTGACTACGATGAAATGATTTTGGCAGCGGTGCAACTCCTAGAGGGCAATCCCCAGTGCCGCCAAGAGTGGCAACAGCGGGTGTATGCCGTCTTTGAGGATGAGGCTCAAGACTCGACCCCCTTGCAATCGCGCTTACTGCAACTTCTGGCTGAGGACAGCACCACAAAACAAGTTAATTTTGTGCGGGTGGGGGATCCCAATCAGGCCATTAACTCCACGTTTACAGCGGCAGACCCACTCTTTTTTAATGAATTCTGTAACCAGTGTGCCCAAAAACACGCCTTCTACACCATGACCCAAGCGGGGCGATCGACCCCCCTAGTGATTAGAGCGGCCAACTTTTTGGTGCGATGGAGCAACCGGTTCCTCCAAAACCAAGAACTCCCCTTTCGGAGCCAAAAGATTCAGCCCGTCTCCCCGACTCAGCGGCAACCAGGGGAAAACCCAGACCCTTGGGGAAAGGGCGTAGAAATTACCCGACCGGCAACTATTTTTGAGACCGTGCGAGAGCTAGCAGCCCGCATTTCCCAAGTATTGGCAGACCATCCTGATGCCTCAATTGCCGTCCTAGTGCGCACCAACCGCCAAGGGGAATTCATTGCAGATCTGTTGCGATCGCCCTCTAGCTTCAACATTGGTACTGACCTTGCCGCTCAAGGGATTCCCATTCTCGATGTGTCAGGCATTGAACGGCGATCGCAAATCCCCAAGGAATTGCTGGACATTCTTTATTTTCTCCACTGTCCCTATTCCCCCGAAGCAGTCAAGGCAGCCCTGACTGTTCTTCAGGAGCGCAAACGCATTGCTGTCCAAAATTTGGATCGCTTGGCCGCCCAGCCGGAGGTGTTTCTCTACCCCGGTCCTTTAGACCCCCCTGCTGAGGAGCCAGAGTTCAAGGCACGGCAGTACTGTCAACGTCTCCTCAAAGCCCGCCTAGAGCTGTCGCTATTTCCCTTGATCACGTACTGCGCTCAAGAATTAGACTATGACGCTGCTGAATTGGCCACCACCGATCGCCTGATTTGCCACTTGGCACAGCAGGAACCGACGCAACTGTGGCAGCGTATTTATCCCCGCTGGCAGGAATTGGTGGCAGCAGATCGCTTTGACGCTGTTGAGATGGAAGACCTCCATAGCCGCTTAGTGCGAGCAGGTCAGGTGACAATTATGACGATGCATCGTGCCAAGGGGCTGGATTGGGATGCCGTTTTTATCCCCTTTATAGAAACAAAAACCCTCTCCGGTGAGAGTTGGGTGCCTGCCAATGCCAAGTTCCTCAGTCCTGATGTGGAGTTTACAGAGGTGGTGCGATCGCAACTGCGTGCCCACTGCCATGGACAACCCCCTCTCAACTGGAAAGCGGCCTATCAAAAAGCCAAAGAAGCCAAAATTGCCGAAGAATACCGCCTTCTCTATGTGGCCATGACCCGTGCCAAGCGTTTACTGTGGCTTGCTGCCGCCTCCCAGATCCCTTTTAGCTGGCAGAGCTTTGACTGGCGAGGAGCCTATCAACTCCAAAAGAGTGACTCTTGTCCTCTTTTAGACCGCCTAGAGAAGAAATTAAAAAAACACGCAAAGGCTACTCCCGGCGATCGCTAAGACTATCCCGCCCCGGTAAGCGGTCCATTGCTGCTAAGACCGCCCGTTCCGCCGCGAGAATATCCCGTTCTGCACCCCCCAAAAAGAGGCGGCCAAAGCTGCCCACCGCTGAAATTTGCAAAATATTAATGAGTGCTGCTTTTTCCGCTTCATTGGCCGCTAAGGCGGCATAGGCTGCGGGTTCAACTTCAAACACATAGAGGGTTTGCCCCGCCAAAATCATGTTGCCCCGCCGGGAGCGGTTAATCAACTGGGTATGGTGGGCATCAATGTTGCGAATCACCTGACTGGAAATCACCCGTGGCCGCAGGCAATCCTGTACCCGAGCGCCAATGGCATCTAAAATAGCTTGTCCTGCGGCTCGCACCTCCCCCTGATTGCCCGAATGCACCTCCAATAGCCCATAGAGTCGTTCGATAAATAGAACCCCCGGCCGTACCACCGCAGACTTAAGGGCAATGTCCAAAAGACGATTCACATCAATCCCCGGTGAAATCTCCACCCAAAGGGAGCAGTCCCCTGGTAGGGGCAAAAACCCTTGAGCCACGGTTCCCAAGTAGGCCGCGTGTTGCGGTTGGATGGAGTCGAGATAGACATAACTGCGCAGATCAACGCCCAAGGTGGTGGATTCCTAACGCGCCAGTACCCATGATCGCCGAAAATGCCCTAGGACAATAGTCGCCGAAGGCGCGGATCCGTAAAATCCTCAATGCAGACTTCTGCTCCTGCGTCTTGAAGTGCCATTTCCGATTGCGTTGTCAAGACGCCCCAGCAGAGCATCCCTGCGCGCACCGCCGCCAGCACCCCTGCCACCGCATCTTCAAAGACCAGACAGTGCTGCGGCAACACCTGCAATCGCTCCGCCACTAGGAGATAGCACTCGGGATCCGGCTTGCCCCGTTGCACATCCTGCTCCATCACCACCGTATCGAAAAAGTCCCCCACCCCCTCACAGGAGAGCACCAATTTAACATTGGCAGCGCAGGCAGAGGTGCCTAAACCCAAGCGATAGCCTTTCTCCTTGGCGCTTTTAAGAAAGGGCAACAGCCCCGGCAACAGTTCCAAATGGGGTGCCAGTAGTTCCCGAAAAACTGCCTCTTTACCCGCACCCCAACGTTCTACTTCCGCTGCAGTCACCGATCGCCCAAGGAGTTCAGGGAGAAGTTCAGCATTACGCTTACCCCCCATTTGCCGTAGATGCTCAAGGTTGATCTGTTGCCGCAGTTCAGGGGTGCGCTCAACGTAAACGCGCCAAGCTTCAAGGTGATAGGGCATCGTATGACAAATCACCCCATCCATATCAAAAATGAGGGCGCGCTGGGAGGGTTCAACGGCAAGAAAATCCGATAGATTAGCCATTGGGGAAAAATTTAGGCATCAGCAAATGTAGTCTATCGCCTTTTGTCCTACAAAATACGGGCAACCGCACCTGCAAAAAAATGAGTCAACATTTACAGTGATAGTAAGTTGGCATACAAAAACACGCCAAAGTGGACGTGTTAAGATGAGTGTTACCAGCACGCAGGAGCCATTAGGGGAAGGGTCATGTTTGAACGGTTTACAGAAAAAGCCATTAAAGTCATCATGCTGGCACAGGAAGAGGCACGCCGCCTCGGCCACAACTTTGTCGGTACTGAACAAATTCTCCTCGGACTCATTGGGGAAGGCACCGGTGTGGCGGCAAAGGTTCTCCGTTCCATGGGTGTGAACCTCAAAGACGCCCGCATCGAAGTGGAAAAAATTATTGGCCGTGGGTCTGGTTTTGTTGCGGTGGAGATTCCCTTTACCCCCCGCGCCAAGCGAGTATTGGAACTCTCCCTCGAAGAAGCCCGCCAGTTGGGACACAATTACATTGGCACTGAGCATCTCCTGTTGGGTCTGATTCGCGAAGGCGAAGGGGTAGCAGCACGGGTTCTTGAAAATCTCGGCGTTGATCTTTCCAAGGTGCGCACCCAAGTAATTCGCATGCTGGGTGAAACCGCAGAGGTGACCGCCGGTGCTAGTCAAGGGCGTACCAAAACGCCAACGCTAGATGAATTTGGTGCCAACCTCACGCAGATGGCCATTGATGGCAAGTTAGATCCCGTTGTGGGTCGGCAAAAAGAAATCGAGCGGGTAATTCAAATTCTTGGTCGCCGCACCAAAAATAACCCCGTGTTGATTGGTGAACCAGGGGTGGGTAAAACTGCCATTGCAGAAGGCCTCGCACAGCGCATTGCCAATAAAGATGTCCCCGATATTCTCGAGGACAAACGGGTAGTGACCCTCGATATTGGCCTGTTGGTGGCGGGCACCAAGTACCGCGGTGAGTTTGAGGAGCGGCTGAAAAAGATCATGGATGAGATCCGCCAAGCTGGGAACGTGATCTTGGTGATTGATGAGGTGCACACACTGATTGGGGCTGGGGCTGCTGAGGGAGCCATTGATGCCGCCAATATCCTCAAACCCGCCTTGGCTCGCGGTGAGTTACAGTGCATTGGTGCCACCACATTGGATGAGTACCGCAAACACATTGAGCGGGATGCTGCTTTGGAGCGGCGCTTCCAGCCGGTAATGGTGGGTGAGCCTTCCGTTGAAGAAACCATTGAAATTCTCTATGGCCTGCGGGAACGTTACGAGAAGCACCACAAGCTAAAAATTTCCGATGAAGCCCTCGAGGCGGCAGCGAAGCTGTCAGATCGCTACATTAGCGATCGCTACTTGCCCGACAAGGCTATTGACCTCATCGACGAAGCCGGCTCACGGGTGCGCCTGATTAACTCGCAACTGCCCCCCGCAGCTAAGGAACTGGATCGCGAACTGCGGCAAGTGCTCAAAGAAAAAGATGATGCCGTGCGTGCCCAAAACTTTGACAAAGCGGGTGAATTGCGCGATCGCGAAATGGAACTGAAAGCGCAAATCCGTGCCATTGCCCAGCAGAAAAAAGCTGAAAGCGCCAACGGTGAGGAAGAAACCCCCGTAGTCACTGAAGAGGATATTGCCCACATTGTTGCCTCTTGGACGGGGGTGCCTGTGAGCAAACTCACCGAAAGCGAGTCAGAAAAACTGCTGCACATGGAGGAAACCCTACATCAACGGGTCATTGGCCAAGATGAAGCAGTAAAAGCCATCTCCCGTGCCATTCGCCGTGCCCGTGTCGGTCTGAAAAATCCCAACCGTCCCATTGCCAGCTTTATCTTCTCTGGACCGACGGGTGTGGGTAAAACCGAGCTAACGAAAGCCTTGGCCGCTTACTTTTTTGGCTCCGAAGAGGCGATGATCCGCTTGGATATGTCCGAGTACATGGAGCGGCATACTGTCTCCAAGCTCATTGGCTCACCCCCCCGGCTATGTCGGCTACAACGAAGGCGGTCAACTCACCGAGGCTGTGCGACGACGTCCCTACACGGTGGTGCTCTTTGATGAAATTGAGAAAGCCCACCCCGACGTTTTTAACCTTCTGCTGCAAATTTTGGAAGATGGTCGCCTCACCGACTCCAAAGGGCGTACCGTTGACTTCAAGAATACCCTCTTGATCATGACCTCCAATATTGGCTCGAAGGTAATCGAGAAAGGGGCTGGCGGCCTTGGCTTTGAGTTTGGCACGGAGGATGCTGCCGAATCACAATACAACCGCATTCGCTCCTTGGTGAATGAGGAACTAAAGCAGTACTTCCGTCCTGAATTCCTCAACCGCCTTGATGAGATCATTGTCTTCCGTCAATTGACGAAGGACGAGGTCAAGCAAATTGCTGACATCCTCCTCAAGGAAGTATTCTCACGCCTGACAGAAAAGGGCATTACCTTAGAAGTGACCGAACGCTTCAAGGAACGGCTCATTGATGAGGGCTACAGCCCCAGTTATGGGGCACGGCCACTGCGGCGGGCGATTATGCGCCTCCTAGAGGACACCTTGGCGGAAGAAATACTCTCCGGCCGCATTCGCGAAGGTGATACTGCCCTCATTGATGTGGATGAATCAGGTCAAGTGAAGATCCAAGCTCAACCGCGACGTGAGCTATTGCCCCAGGCAGTTGAGTAGGGTATTGGCTGCCTATGCCCAATGCACCGGAAGAGGTTGAGGGGGAATCTTTCAAATCCTAGGCGCTTGATGTAACTGGCGCACACTTTATCCCCTAGGTGCTTACCAAATCCATAGTCTGGCATGGGTTGCTCCCCAAGTTTTGTGGTTACACCCACTGCCCCGTTTACCCTTTTGCCAAGCGACCTTTGGCGCTAGCTTTTTGGCCTTGGATTGGGGGCGGGGCTTTGTTTTGCTCATCAATGGCGAAGTGGCAAATTGCACTGCCGGCCAATTCCCTGCGGCAAAAACTGCTGCCGGCTGAACCGGTGGACACCCTTTTCATTTGGAAACTGTGGCGGATCCACAGGTAGCGGTGTTTGAAACCACGAATTGGTTACCCCTTGGAGATTGAGCCCTCAGTCATGTCCGCTTGACGATTCATGGCAAACTACCCCCGGCTACCTAATGGTTCTAAAACAGGAGCAATCGCAGTACTCCTAAAGGAGCGGGTTGCCAGTCGCCGCGCCAATCCAAGAGTTGGACTAACACCAAATAACCAATGCCGAGTAACAGGGAAATTGCACCGGTGACGATTGCCACCCATTTCCCCGATGATCGTTGAGACATTCTGAACCTCCTATTCATTCTTGAGTCGCAATACCGCCATAAAGGCCTCTTGGGGCACATCCACTCGCCCGATTGCTTTCATTCGTTTTTTACCGGCCTTTTGTTTTTCTAGGAGCTTGCGTTTGCGGGTGACATCACCGCCATAGCACTTGGCCAAGACATCCTTACGCAAAGCAGGAATACTTTCACTGGCAATCACCCGTGAACCAATGGCTGCTTGAATGGGAATTTTGAACTGGTGGCGTGGGATCAGATCCTTGAGTTTGCTGACGAGGGCACGCCCCACATAGTAGGCCTTATCGCGGTGAACAATCGTCGCCAACGAATCCACGGGGTCATTGTTGATGAGAATATCCAGCTTCACCAGATCATTGGGACGGTAACCAATCAGGTGGTATTCCATACTGGCATAGCCCCGCGATCGCGACTTCATTTCATCGAAGAAGTCGGTAACAATTTCTGCCAAGGGCATTTCATAGACCAACGTGGTGCGCCCTTGGGTGAGGTAGCGCATATCCTTAAAAATGCCCCGCCGCGACTGCGCCAGTTCCATCAGCGTTCCCACATAAGTTTCGGGAGTAATCATTTCCAGTTGAACGTAGGGTTCCTCAATTTTTTCGCGGTATTGGGGTTCTGGCAGTAGGCTGGGGTTATCAATGGTTAGGACTTCCCCTTTGATAGTGGTGACGCGATAGACCACCGAAGGTGCAGTAATGATTAAGTCTAGGTTGTATTCCCGCTCTAGCCGCTCTTGGATAATTTCCATGTGCAGCAGCCCTAAAAAACCACAGCGAAAGCCAAAGCCCATGGCACTGGAGGTTTCCGGTTCGTAGTGGAGCGCAGCATCGTTGAGCTTCAATTTTTCAAGGGCTTCCCGCAGATCTTCAAACTGGTCAGCATCGGTGGGAAACAGACCACAAAAGACCATTGGTTTGGCCTCAGTGTAACCCGGCAGAGGCTCTTTGGCTGGGTTTTGTGCCAATGTAATCGTATCGCCAACACGGGCATCGCCAACGGCTTTAATAGCGGCTGCCAAGTAGCCCACTTCCCCGGCATGGAGACTCTCCACGGGTTTCTGATTGGGGGCAAGGACACCTAGTTCGTCAATTTCGTACTCTTTGCCGGAGGCCATCAAGCGAATGCGATCGCCCTTGCGCACTACCCCATCCATAACCCGAAAATAAACAATTACACCGCGGTAGGCATCATAGTAGCTATCAAAAATCAATGCCCGCAGGGGTTGATCCACCGTATCGCGGGGGGGTGGTACCAAATGGACAATGGCTTCCAGAATCTCCTCAATGCCAATTCCCTCCTTGGCGGAAGCGAGAACCGCTTGGGAACAGTCGAGACCAATAATCTCCTCAATTTCTGCTTTTACGCGATCCGGCTCGGCACCGGGCAGATCAATCTTGTTGAGGACAGGAATAATCTCTAAATTGTGCTCCAAGGCCAGATAGACATTGGCCAGCGTTTGCGCTTCCACCCCCTGGGAGGCATCCACAACGAGGAGTGCCCCTTCACAGGCAGCCAGCGATCGCGACACCTCATAGGAAAAATCCACATGGCCGGGGGTGTCAATCAGGTTCAAAATATACGTTTCGCCATCGTGACTGGTGTAGGTCATGCGGGCAGCTTGCAGCTTAATCGTAATTCCCCGCTCCCGCTCTAGTTCCATGTTGTCGAGAAACTGTTCCTTCATTTCACGGGGATCCACCGTGCCCGTAAATTGCAGTAGGCGATCGGCAAGGGTTGATTTGCCGTGATCAATGTGGGCAATAATCGAGAAATTGCGAATGTGGGAAACGGGGACGTCGGTCATACCAGCGAGGGCAACCTTAACAAAATGAAAAACTCCTTTCTTGATTCTAAGCGTCCCTGTCCTATTGTGCTGAGAATTCAGTGGTACGATAGAAATTAACTGCCGGGATGTAGCGCAGCTTGGTAGCGCATCTGCTTTGGGAGCAGAGGGTCGCAGGTTCAAATCCTGTCATCCCGATTCGGAACCGCAAGTTAGGGCTTTGTTGTGTCTAGAACGATTGTTGCCAATACAATCCTGCGGTAGATTAGCCTCAGGCCTTTTGGATACGTATTGTTAATGCTGACGGTTCCACGGACAATTTGCCTCGGATTTTTGGCGGTGATTGCGGTGGGGACGCTGCTTTTATGCCTGCCTTGGTCCACCAGTAATGGGCAGTGGAACCCCCTAATTATTGCCCTATTTACCTCGACATCGGCAGTTTGTGTGACCGGCCACATTATTGTTGACACGGCAACCCACTTCTCTCCCTTTGGCCAACTGGTGATTCTGCTCCTAATTCAAGTCGGTGGTCTGGGGTATATGACGGCCACTACGTTTTTGATTATTTTGCTGGGGCGAAAGTTTAACCTGCGGCAAAAAATAGCGGTACAGCAAGCCTTAGATCGGCGAAGCATCCAGGGGGCACGGCAACTGGTGCGCTCGATTTTGGGCTTGACCTTTCTCTTTGAGCTGACGGGTGCCTTTTTACTCTGGCTGATTTTTCGCCAAGACTTTAGTGATCCACGGGCACTCTGGCTGGCCATTTTTCACAGTATTAGCGCGTGGAACAATGCAGGGTTTAGTCTCTTTAGCGATAATCTAGTGGGGTATCAAACCTCTGTACCTTTGAATTTGGTGATTTCACTGCTAATTATTTTTGGTGGCATTGGCTATGAGGTGATCTTTGAGTTCTACCTTTGGCTACGAGAGCATCTGCGCCACTGGGGTAAGCCCGCCTATTTGATTCGCAAGGCCAGCCAAATGACATTTAGCCTCAATTTTAAAATTGTGACCAGTACCACGGCGATTCTCCTGATCTTGGGAACAGTGATGCTCTTTCTGACGGAGATGCAATCGCCAGAGCGGTACGGTTTTTTTTCTTTTGATCAAAAGCTCCTCTTGGCGTGGTTTCAGTCAGTTACCGCGCGGACGGCGGGCTTTAATACCGTCAACATTGGCGAATTTGACAATGGCGGGCTATTTATTGTCATTGCCCTGATGTTTATTGGCGGTAGCCCCGGTGGTACCGCAGGAGG
>DVDZ01000021.1 GCA_015296025.1 Thermosynechococcus sp. M46_R2017_013 | reverse complement strand
CTGCTATGCTTCCGTTTTACTTTTGAGATTAAGTCTTTGTCAATTTTGGCAAAGCACTCTGTCTTTCTTGTTTTGTTAGCTTTGGAAAAGGTGGACATGCCACCTGTATTCCTGACTGATTCAAGCAATAAAACAAGGCTCTCATGCTGTTCAAGCTGGGGTCTAGAACATAGGTCAGCCAGATTTTGAACAGCAGTTGTGAGTTCAACACAGGAGAGTCGCAAGGGCTGAGGTGTTTGAGGATAGACTTGAGAATCTTGCCAAAGGATGCAGTAATAAGTTTTTGTTTTTTCTTCTTTTTAAGGGAAGAATACATCACTTCTTCCCTTTTTTCTGGTCTCTCAAGCTATCGTTCAACACTTCTGGTGCTACCTAACTAACCTGCCCATTGATCTCCTCAAAGTGGCTCGCAGCTTTGTTCGGCTCATTACTGAAACCGAGGAAAAACACCCTATTGTTGATGCCATTGTTGGCCTTGCCAAGGGGCTAAAACTGGAAGTCATTGCCGAAGGGGTTGAGCACTCCCATCAAGTCATGCAACTGCGGGAACTCCAATGTGACTATGCTCAGGGTTACTATTTTTCGCCGGCCCTTAGCATTGAAGACGTGGATGCGCTCTTGGTAAAGATTTATGTTGCTTAGGATAAGCTATAGTCTGAATAGATCGAAGGTGCTGGATCTATCACCGGTTCTATGAATTTTGCAAAACAGCAAGTTTTTCTCAATCATTTTTTCATCAAGAACCTAGACCAAAATGCCCGTAGGGTCTATCGCTACACCTATGAGTGGAAAGAATATCCTGATATTGGCCAAGAAGCAAAAGCAGTCAACCGGATGTGCCGTGACTTGTTATACAGCAAGGGGAAAGTGGCGATCCCCTGGGGAAACTCTATTCTTATTCAGGAGCTGGTTGAGGACGCCTCAAAACTTGAAGGAGATACCTGGAAATTAGTTAATCTAGGATCTCCACAAGAGATAATTCTAGACTGTGCTGAACCTAACCAGCGAAAAGCACTTGAAAGCATTCAGCGATTGCGCTTGCGAAAAGTTCTAGAATCAAGTGCCCGCAATTCCAAAAATTACGATGTCCAAAAGGGAACTGACAATAGTATTCTGCTCCTGAAAAAAAGCGATCCAGAAATTCAACGTGAGGGTTGGCAAGTGTTTAAGGGTCTCTGTTGTGACGTTAGAGTGGATGCCGCTGCCAATCTCTACCTTGAAGTAGACTGCCAGTACCATTTTCATACTCCGTGGAATTTCCAACAATGGCTTGAGAAATATCCTCATCTGCCCTTTTCTTGGCTGTCCAATACCTATCGAACAAAAGATAATCAATTGCTCCGTTGGGAATATGTGCGCTTAGATCCTGAAGCGTCACCAGACTCAATATTTGTTGCGGGATGCAACAAAACCCTAGCGGAGTATCACCGTGATCAAGGTGCAAAAGAAGACGAAATTACCAAGTCTCAAGTGGTGTATGTCCGCAGGAGAAACAGTAGAAACGATAAGGAAGTGCCCCATCTCTCCTGTCGGCTTACCCCCAGTGTCACTCTAGAAATCCTCAGTGAACTGAGAACTACTGGGGATACCAAATTACAAAGGGCTGTTGATGAGGTGTTCCAAAAAATTCGCATTCCTGTCAAAGACCGGCTAGAAGCTGTTCAAGGTGTTGTGGAATATCTTTGCAAGGAACACTATAAGGTAGCACCTCCCCAAGGACCAGTGCAGAAAACAGGCTATCAGTTGCCCAGTGCTGTTTTTCTCGCCAAGGATGGGCAGATTGTAAAAGGGGTGAATGAGATTTTCAAAAAGGGCTGCGCTCAGGTGGGGGAAGAGACCTTTGGCTTTCTCAACCTCGATCCAACACAGCCCGACTGTCCTCCCCTAATTAAGGAGTGTCTAGATAAGTTGGGCAAAATCCATGGAAAAACCCTCCAACTTATCCCGCTGCAATTGCCCTCGCCATGCCAAGGACTTCCTACGAGTGAGCTTGAACGGCAACAACTTTGGCGCGATTGGGCTGAGGGGGGCAGCGGTAGCGATATCCGCACAGCGTTGGTGATGATGCCTTACTCCTTAGAAAAACAACGCATCCGTGAAGAAGCCCTAGGAGCAGGCATTGCCACCCAATTTTTTACACCTGAAAACATGAACAACAGCAAGGTATGGAATATTATTTTGGGACTGCTGTGTAAAGCGAAGTGGCAACCTGTTTACCTTCAGCTACGCCAAGATTTAGCAGTGGCAGAGCTAATTATTGGTTTTGATGCAGGTACGGATCGCTCCCTGTTCTTTGGTACCTCCGCTTTTGCCATACTTGCCAATGGCCAGTCTTTGGGCTGGGAACTGCCCATCGCGCAGCGGGGTGAAAAAATCAGCGGCGAAGCCATTAAGCAAATCGTTCTCAAACTTGTAGGTAAGTTTCAGAAACACAAGAAATGCGATCCAAAGAAAGTTCTTCTACTGCGCGATGGCTTGGTATGGAAGGAAGAGTTTGAAAGTACAATTCAGGCACTGGAGAAGAAAAACATTCAGGTTGACATTCTCAGCGTGCGCAAAACGGGGGCAGGGCGGGTTGCTCAGGGTAACAACTATGCGGCTGCCCCCAAGGGAACAGTAATTTTCGAGCCTGAAGAACGATCTTTTATTCTCGTGAGTAGTGAGCCCATCAAAAGGAAGACAGATAAACTAGAACTAGGAAGTGCCCGCCCGCTGCAGGTTATTCACGAGTATGGGGACACTCCCCTTGATTTACTGGCAGTACAAACCTATCATTTGGCTCAGCTCCATCCAGCAAGTGCCTTTAGCCATGCCCGCCTACCTTGGGTTTTGCATTTGGCTCACCTCCACAGTCAAGAGTTTGCCCGCATTAAAAACTTTAGTCTCCTAGACTCGATAGATCGCAATAAATTAATCGCGGTTTAATAACCGCAGGTGTCTCTATCTGCGAACTCAAGGTCACAGGGGAGCAGCAGTTCCCCATCCTGAAATCGATTTCCACGTGTGAACGTTACTTGGTTCACCTACTGAGACAATTGTCGAATTAAGAGGTCACCCATTTCCCGACAGCCCACCAGTTTACAGCCCTCCGCCATGAGATCGGCGGTGCGATAACCCTGATCCAAAACGGCAGTAATTGCTTCCTCAATTGCTTGCGCTGCCGCTGGCTGGTTCAGGCCGTAACGCAGCATCATTGCCGCACTCAGCACCATTGCCAAAGGATTGGCCTTATCTTGACCGGCAATATCTGGGGCAGAGCCATGAACTGGTTCAAACAGACCGGGACCGGATTCCCCAAGACTGGCCGAGGGCAGCATACCAATACTCCCTGTGAGCATTGCCGCAATGTCGGAGAGAATATCTCCAAATAGGTTGCTGGTGACAATTGTGTCAAATTGTTTTGGAGCGCGCACTAGCTGCATGGCGGCATTGTCCACGTAAAGGTGCGTTAGCTCTACATCGGGATACTCAGTACTCAAGGCACTCAGGCGATCGCGCCACAATTGGGAAACCTCGAGAACATTGGCCTTATCCACTGAGCAAAGTTGTCGCCGCCGCTGGCGTGCCGTTTCAAAGGCCACCCGCCCAATGCGATCAATCTCGCTTGCGGTGTAGGCCATGGTGTTTACCCCCCGCTGCTCACCCGTTTCGGTGGTGAAGATTCCTCGCGGTTGACCAAAGTAAATGCCGCCAGTGAGTTCGCGCACTACCATGAGATCCACGCCGGCAATGACTTCTGGCTTGAGGGAAGAGGCATGCACAAGTTGGGGAAAGATTTTGGCGGGGCGTAAGTTGGCAAATAGCCCCAGACCAGCGCGGAGGGCAAGCAGGCCAGTTTCTGGCCGCAGATGGCGGGGCAAAGTGTCCCACTGGGTGCCGCCAATGGCCGCTAAAAGGACGGCATCGCTTTGGCGGCAGGTGGTCAGTGTTGCTGCTGGCAGCGGTTCCCCCACTGCATCAATGGCAGAGCCACCCACAAGGGCAGGCAAAAAGTCAAACTCCAAGTCAAAGCGGGGGGCGATCGCCTGTAGCACATCGAGGGCAACAGCTGTAATTTCTGGACCAATGCCATCCCCGGCCAAAACCGCAATGCGATATGTGGTTGCCATGCCTGTCTCAAAATCACCGATCTTTTACTCTACACCAGTGGTAGTGACCTAAGTGACCTATTGAACTCAATCCGCGAGATAGCCATCCGGCAGAATCGCCTCCCTCATATCCACAGCACTGAGATCAACCCCATTGAGACTGGCGCCTGTGAGAATTGCTTCAATAAGATTGGCTCCCCGCAAGTCGGCACCACTGAGATTTGCCCCCATTAAGTTGGCACCAATGAGAATCGCTGAACTCAGATCCGCTCCCCGCAATAGTGCTTGGGCAAGGCTCACCCCCCGTAAATCGGCACCCACAAGGTTGGCTTTGTCCAAACAGGCATGGCGTAAATTGGCTTCTTTGAAAGCCACCTCACGGAGATTGGCTTCCTCTAGGCGGGCACGGCGCAAATTCGCCCCGATGAGAATCGCCCGCTCTAGGTTAGCCTGTTGCAAATTGGTGGCACTGAGATTGGCACCGCGTAAATTGGCCTGTACAAGTTGACTTTCCCGCAAAACCGCATCTGCGAGATCGGCACCCCGCAGGTAGGCTTCAGTTAAGTTGGCACGGCTCAGGTTGGCACGCTCTAGCTCGGCAAGGGTGAGATCCGTGAGTGTCAGATTGGCATCCCGTAAAATTGCTTCACTAAGTTGGGCACCAGTGAGGTTGGCCTCACTGAGATCAGCATTGGCAAGGTTGGCACGGGTCAAATCTGCTCCCGTTAAGTTAGCCTCGCGCAGAGACACCCAGCGCAGATCGGCGCTGATTAAAATCACGCCCCGTAGATCAGCCCCCCGCAGATCTGCTTGACTGAGATTGACGCCTGTGAGAATTGCCCCTCGCAAATCAGCGCCTTGCAGGTTGGTACTTTGTAAAGCAGCATCCGTAAGGTCAGCACGGGAAAGGTCAATGCCTGTTAAAATACACCGACTCAGGTTAGCACGGCGCAAATGTATTCCTGCGAAATCGCGATCGCCAACGTGATATCGTTTCAGCAAAACATCTGCTTCCACAGTAAGTGAGTCACTTCCTTAGATCGCATACCCGAGTTGATAGTTGAGAATTCCCTCAATTTTGACCGAATTTACGGTAATGAGATTGATTTTAGGCGAATTCGAGCAATGTAGTGGGTAAATTGATTATCCCGCACATCACTAGTGATGCCTAAAGCAAGAAAGGGCTGGAGCGATCGCGCCACTTCAGGAGCCAGTTGTGGCAAGAGCAAGTTGTTTTGCAATGGGCCTAGATCACTCAAATTTAGGTAGAACTGTGTGCCTTTAGGATCGGGAAGCACAGCCCGGTAGAGGGGAGAGTCAGCCAGGGAGCGCTCAGGGGGGCGACTCATATCCGTCAGAGGCCCCAATGTTAAAAAAAAGGTATTGTTATTGAGCCAACCATGCTGTCCTACAGGGAGGCCGGGGGGAATGCGCCACGTGGTAAGGGGTTGGGGATCGTTTGTTCTTTGTTGGACTTGCCAGCGCAGCGATCGCGAATTTGGGTATCTAGCTGACTTAGGGCTTGGCTGGCTTGAGAGCGATTGCTGGTCTGAGTTAGAAAGAGCAAGCTAGGAGCATTTCCCAGCGCAGCCATGGGCACAAAAGCAGCGGCAAATTCACCATCCATCCAAGGCACAAAGGCCTGTTGCCAATCCAGTCCTGTGAGATCTTTAACGGTGCTCACAATGGTTTCTCGGAGAGCAGCAGGGGTATTTTGCCATAAATTTCTAAAGGAGCCAGTGCTGTAAAAGGCGAGGGTGGTCTCAGGAACCAGACGAGTCAGCTCACGGCTTCGGCCTTCACTGACAAGGGGTTGATTCTGCTGTGATCGCCAAGTTACTGCTTCCAACTCAATTTGCTCAGGGGTCATGTCGGCTGTGAGCACCATCCCCTGCAGGTCCTGGGGCGGTTTTGGCAGGGTTCCCTCAGGGGCAGCCATCTGACTTGCTAAAAAGGCAGGCAAGTTCAAATAGAGTTCCACCAGCGGACGAGGGTCAGATAGCCCTTTTACTGCCTGTTGGTAGGTGGGCTGGCGGGCAATGCCGCTGTTGCCTTGGGCAGTGGCAATCACCTGCTGCAGGGCACTTTGATGCTGACTCCAGACAATGTAGGCTTTGTCTGCATGCTTGAGGAGGGCGATCGCACCCCTATCGGGGTCAGGGAGGATCCCCTTGGCCTTGAAGATTTTGACGCCATTGATTTCTGTGATGGGTTCGCCAATAACACTTTGCAGGAGTTGCTCCCCCATGGGGAGATTTAGCGTCGGCACAATCCAAGCATAGGGGGGCAGCGGCGATTCCCGAAGCGATTCTGGCGTCATGGGCAAAAGTACTAAGGTAGCCTGGTCGCCAATGAAGGGACGCACATCCTTGAGGTAATCTAGCTGCTCAAGATTGACCCCCGTCGGCGACAAAGGCGCATAGGAGGGATTTAACCAAGGTTGGGTTTGCAATAAGCCACTTTTGGCAAGGGCTTCCCAAGGCTTGGGATCGGTGGGCAGGGTGAGGGTCAGCAAGGCTGTTGGGGGGGCGATCGCCATTCCAGGTGCAATCGGACGTTGACTGAAGCGTTGCCATAGAAAGACCCCGGCTGCGGCGGCTGCGCCGACAATGACAACTGCTACGCCACCCCCAAACCAGGGGCGGAACCGACGGACAGACTGAACTGAGGGCTGAGATTCAATGGTCATTGAGGCTCTCCAACAAGTTCGTACAGTGTAGTGCGCTGACGCGGGGTTCGCCCTAAGGAGCGAATTGCTGCCACAAGATTGGCTGGGCTAACTCCTGTTCCTCCCCGTGCTCCAGCCACTGAAGTGATATGTTCTTCCATCAGCGTTCCTCCCAAATCATTACAGCCCCAATCCAGTGCCATGGTTGCCCCCTCTAGGCCAAGTTTGACCCAACTGGCTGGTGGTTGACAATCCAAGGTCCCAAAAATAACCGCGCCACTGCCGTCAGTACCAATGTCGGTAATAGCTGTGGCTGGAGGTGTCCTACCCATTGTCGCATTGCCTTGGGAGCAAGTTCCCCGACGTAGGGCAGAAGAATAAACTCCGTAATGCGGGCGGGATAGTTTTGTTCTAAAGCATTTTGCTGAAGTTGCTGTAGGCGTTGGAGGTGAGCCACCTGATCCGCTGGTGTTTCAATGTGGCCGCAGAGCATGGTGCTGGTTGTCCATACCCCCAAGCGATGGGCTGTTTCCACAATCTCAAGCCAAGTGGCGGTGTTAATTTTCTCAGGACAAATTTTTGAGCGCACCCGATCCACTAACACTTCCGCAGCCGTACCGGGCATGGAGTCCACCCCGGCCTGGTGCAGAACGTCAATCACTTGGGCATAGGAAAGGCCGTCTTCACGGGCAATAAATTGAATCTCTTGGGGCGAAAAGGCGTGGAGATGGATACTAGGAAAGGCGGTTTTAATTTCCCGTACGAGGGATTGGTAATAGCGCAACGTAGAGCTGCCTTCCTTAGCGGCTGGATTGAGTCCCCCCCTGCATACAGATTTCCGTAACCCCTTGGGTCGCGGCATCCGCAATTTTGGCCAGAATCGTCTCAATGTCGAGCCAGTAGGCATCGGCAGCGGTGGCATCGCGACGAAAGGCACAAAAGCCGCAGTGTTGCTCACAGATATTGGTGAAGTTGATGTTGCGGTTAATCACATAGGTGACGGTATCCCCCACCAGTTGCTGCCGCAAGCGATCGCTGGCGGTTTGCAGTGCCCTGAGTAGGGGGGGCAATGGTTCTTGAGGATCACTGATTGCGGCTAAGGGAAGGGCGGTTGTCAAAAGTGTCAGGGCTTGTTGGGCAGAAATGCCGTTGTTAGCTAGAACCTCCTCCAGCTCGGCGATCGCCACTAGGGTCTGCATGGCATCTACTCCATCTTGAGGAAATTAGGTCACTGTTTCTTTAGCTTAAGGACAGACCTTTTCTAAAATATGGAAGACATCGAAGGGGGAGTTGTGATGGCAGCAGAGGCGGTGGGCATGGTGCAAGTCTTGGGGTACCCGGCAGCCCTTGCTGTGGCCGATACATTGGTAAAAGCTGCTCAGGTCACCCTTGTCAGTTGTGAGGGGATTGGTGCAGGCTATTGGACAGTGGTGATTCGAGGAGAGGTGGCGGACGTGAATGCAGCAGTTCGAGCGGCGCGATCGCTCAGTGGCCACGTGGTTATTTCCCATCAGATTATTGCCCGTCCCGATGGTAATTTGGAACACGTCCTACCAATTGTCACACCTAGCCGGCCACTTGAGGATTTCTTACTTTGAAGTGTTTTGAATCGGTGGTTGAGGTAGGAGTCGTCGCACCGACCGTAGCAGGTTATCAATGGCAGTAGCTGGAATAAAGTGAGCCGCGTTATGCTTTGTTTGAAAGCAGCCTAAGGCAGCCTCCAAATTCCCTTCAGCACCCATCCATTCCCAGAACGGAGGAAAAGCGGTTTGAATCTCCGCTAAATCAATCGTCATTTTGTGGGTTTTGTCGCGCAGAAAGAGTTCAATGTTGCTGTTGACGGTATGGCAATAGTCCAAGCACCCTTCTAAAGGGTCAGCATTGGCTGGTAAGTTTAGCAAAATCCCCTCGCGGTATGCTTTCATCATCCAGATGCCGTACCGTTGGCGGTAGCTGTGGGCAACACTGAGGTCATCCCGCCGCAGGTGAACGTAGTAAGCGCGATCGCCATAGGCTTGATCGAGTCGCCCCAAAAACCAAGAAAGGCGATTGTCCACTTCAATATGGCGATCGGGGTAAGCCAAGCGTGCTTCCCCCAGCAGGGATGTCCGTGACTCATGGGCACTGCTGAAATTGGTGATGAAAGTGCAAGCTTTGGCAAACGTGACCGAACCGCAGCGACCAGTGCAGAGGACAAAAACGTTCATTACCCTAGCGCGATCCTTGCAGTTGCTTCACTTGCTCGGGGGTGAGAATGGTCAGCATTTCGACCCGGGCATCCTGTGTCACCTTCGAAAGCTGTGCTTTTTGCTCCGGCCGCAGGGCAACTGCGTTTATGGCCTCACTCGTGGGTTTCCCCTCTTTGATGGCATTGCGAAAGATGCGCTGTTGATCGCGATCCAAGATTTTGAGGATGCGATCGTTGGTGCGCAGTGTTAGCCGCAGTACAGCCTGTTTTTGCTCAACACTGAGATGGAGTTTTTTCATTTGCTCGGCGGTCAATAGGCCGCCACTGGTTTGAGCCATCACTTGGGGAGAAATGGCTGCAGCGCTGAGGCTCACCCCAAGGGCGATCGCCATCACTAGTTGCGGAATCTTCTTCTCCATTCCTGCACTTACCACTACTGCGATTGCTACCCCTATTCTAGGCTGTCCAAGCCGGATGATTGAGTAGGGCATTGATCACCTGTACCCCCCGCAGTTGATTTGTCAGGGGTAAATGGCCACGAGGGGCACTCAAATCCCAGATAAATTCATGGGGATAGCGTGGCCAACGCTTACCTTGCCGC
>DVDZ01000118.1 GCA_015296025.1 Thermosynechococcus sp. M46_R2017_013 | reverse complement strand
GGCACCAAAGGACTGGGCACAATCTTCTAGAATGGCTAACCCATGGGCTTGAGCAACTTCAACAATGGCTCCCATAGCCGCCGGTCGTCCAAATAAATGTACAGGTAAAATGGCCTTAGTGCGGGGCGTAATTGCTGCCTCAATCTTTGCCGGATCCAGGTTAAAAGAGTCCGCTTCTACATCCACAAACACAGGGCGAGCACCTACCAAACTCACTGCCTCTGCGGTAGCAAAAAACGAAAATGGGGTAGTGATGACCTCATCTCCAGCCCCCACCCCCAAACTACGCAGGGAAATTACCAGTGCATCTGTGCCCGAGTTGACCGCCACCGCATGGCGCACCCCCAAATAGGCAGCCACCTCTTCCTCAAAGGCTTGTACCTCCGGTCCTAGAATAAACTGACCCGATGCCAATACACGGGCAACTGCGCGATCAATATCTGCTTGCAGGGATTGATATTGAGCTTTCAGATCCAGAATGGGAATAATGTCCATTGATCGCCATGCCAGCATCGAGCGCAAGTCTTTTATCATCCTCTCATGGCCTTAGCGAATTAAGCTAGTCTTAGAGTGTAAAGCCGTCCTCAAGGGCGGGGTTTCAGACCCATTTTTTTGATGAATCCCCAAGAGTTGTTAAAACGCTATGCCAGCGGTGAACGGGACTTCAATCGTGCCAGTTTGACAAATGGTGAGTTTATCAACGCGGATTTACGGGGGATTATTCTCTCCCGTGCCGACATGGAGTGGGTCAACCTGAGCGGAGCAAATCTCAGCGGTGCGGTGCTCTGTGGCGCAGAAATTGTCAATGCCATGCTCATCAAAGCAGAACTGGTGGACGCCAACCTTGCTGGGGCAAACTTGAGCCGCAGTGATCTCAGTTGGGCGAACCTGACGCGAGCGAATCTCAGCCGCGCTGAACTCAGTGAAACTACACTGCGGGGAACGGTGCTGCAGGGGGCAAACCTCTCCCGTGTGGATTTGGCCAATGCGGATCTACGGGGATTGACGCTCGACGGCGTTAACCTTTCGGGAGCAAATTTACAGAGCGCCAATTTGCATGGTACGCATCTAAAACAGGCGAACCTGACCCGTGTGGATTTGATTCAGGCCGATGTCAGCAATGCCAATCTCAGTGGCGCTAACCTCAGCGGTGCAAACCTGAGTGGTGCAAATTTAACGGCGGCGAATCTCACGGGGGCCAATCTTAGCCGCGTTGATCTCACAGAAGTCAAACTCAGTGAAGCCAACCTTGCCAAGGCCAACCTTGTCGGTGCCGAACTGGCAAGGGCAGATCTGTCCTCCCTAGAGTTATCGGAGGTCACCCTCAGCGGTGCCAATCTCAGTGGCGCGAACCTAAGTCATACCAACCTTAGCCGTGCAGATCTCAGTGGAGCAAATTTACGGGGCGCCAACCTCAGCCATGCCAAACTGGTGGGCACCAATCTGCGGGGCGCCAATCTCGAAGGGGCAAATTTGCAGGGGGCATTGCTGGACAATGCGGATTTGAGTCAAACGGATCTACGCAGTGCCAATCTTAGTGGCCTAGTCTTTAATGGGGTAAAGCTGCGGGGCGCTAATCTCAGCGGTGCCAACCTCCGCCAAGTGGAGTTAGCGGAAGCTAACTTCAGCCGTGCCGATCTCGTGGAGGCAAATCTCAGCCGTGCCCGCTTGGTGGGAGCCAACCTGAGCCGCGCTACCCTCTCAGAAGCGAATCTTAGCCGTGCCACCCTCAGTGGAGCCACCCTCAGCCGCGCCACCTTTAGTGGCAGCTTACTGGCAACGGTGGATCTCAGTGGTGTTAACTTAAGTGGAGCAGACCTAGGGGATGCCAACCTCTCAGGCTCTAACCTGTCACGGGCGGATTTGACCCGGGTGAACCTGACCGCTGCGGATATGAGCGGTGCGAACCTCAGTGAAGTGGACTTACGGGGCACGATTATGCCCGATGGTCGGCGGCGAGCTTAGGGCTACTCCTCAGTGCCAAGGGATTCCGCCTCGGTTTCCACAGGCCGGGGTCGCGGTGGCGCTTGACGGCCAAAGAGATGCACCAGATGCCGCAAACGAGCTGCGAGTTCAGGTGTGAGTTGATCAGCAGTTAGCCGCCATGCCCAGTTGCCTTCGCTAGTACCGGGGAAATTCATGCGGGCATGACTATCGAGGCCAAGCAAATCTTGAACAGGAATAATGGCTTGGTTAGCAACGGTGCCTAAGGCCATACGAATCAACGCCCAGTGGGGTTCGCTGGGGGTATAGCCCAAATAGTCAATCAGTCGCTGCCGTTCCCAGTCACTCAGATTGCGATACCAACCCACAGTCGTGTCATTATCGTGGGTGCCTGTGTACACCACACAGTTGCGCTCTTGATTAAAGGGCAAGAAGGGGTTGTCTGAGCCACCCCCAAAGGCAAATTGGAGGATTTTCATCCCTGGAAATTGAAACTGATCTCGCAGGGCAATGACATCGGGGGTAATCTCCCCTAAATCCTCGGCTAAAATTGGCAATCGTCCTAGGGCAGCTTGTAGCGCTTCAAAGAAGGCGGCACCGGGTCCTGGTTGCCACTTGCCATTGACGGCTGTTTCCTCCCCTTCGGGCACTTGCCAGTAGCTTTGAAAGCCGCGAAAGTGATCAACACGGATAATGTCCATGTAGGAAAGTAGAGCACGGAAGCGCTCAATCCACCAAGAGTAGCCATCAGCAGCAAGGGCTTTCCAGTTGTAAATGGGGTTGCCCCACAGTTGACCCGTGGCACTAAAGTAATCGGGGGGCACACCGGCCATGAGGGCGGCAGCGCCGGTTTCGGGATTGAGTTCAAAAAATTGGGGAAAAGCCCAAACATCGGCACTGTCGTGGGCAACGTAGATGGGAATATCCCCGATAATTTGAATCCCCTGTTGATTGGCAGATGCCTTGAGGGCATGCCACTGCTGGTAAAAGAGAAATTGCTGAAACTCGTACTCAAAAATGCGTTCTTTAAGAACGACTTGCATAGCGGCAAGGGCGGTTGGCTGACGATGCCGCAAAGGGGCGGGCCATTCATACCACGGCTGTCCCTCGTGGTGATCTTTAAGTGCCATAAAGAGGGCATAGGTCGGCAGCCAGTAGTGGGCAAGGTCTTGAAACTCACGGAAGGCCTGCCAGTCTTCTGGGGTGGCTTGGCGCTGGAAACGTTGAGCCGCAAGGCGTAGTAGGGGCAGTTTTTGGCTAATGACGGCCTCGAAATCAACGCGATCGCCATTCTCAAGGGCGAGTTCTGCCAAGTCGGCCTCCGTTAGCCAGCCCGCTTTCACTAGTTCATCAAGGCTGATCAGCAGTGGGTTGCCGGCCATGGCGGAGTAGCACATGTAGGGGGAATTGCCAAAACCCGTCGGTCCTAAGGGCAACACTTGCCAATATTGCTGATCACTGGCAACCAAAAATTCGAGGAACTCACGAGCTGCCGCCCCCAAGTCGCCAATGCCGTGACCCCCAGGCAGGGACGTGGGATGAAGTAGTAAACCACAGGAGCGGGGAAAGTGCATTATCCAGCCATAGGGAAACTAGGGCTAATTATCCCCTAATTTAGGATCGGCAATCTCCTTTGATTCCGCCAAAATTTCCGCTTCAAGGGCGGCAAGTTCCTCTGGAGACATCCGTGCAAGGCGATCGCTAATCAGCGCCTCCTCATAGTCTTTAAGTTGTTGATGGTAGGTCATCCGTCCCGTAAAAACTCGCAGTAGATATGTGGAGACCCATCCGAGCAGCCCTAAAACCAAAATCGCTTGGCTCCAAATTCCCGCTTGCAGCGGCTCAATCCCCACAGCTCGTAGCAGGCCATAGACCAAGCCGCCCGTCAAGAAAATACCAATACCAATCCAGAGAACATCAATGCGGCGCATAACCCCTAGGAATTGAGGGAGCGTGGTTGGGGGCGGAAGTTAATAAAAGGCGCTAAAAGCAGCAGTCCCGGAAAAAAGAAAGTAACGAGAAAGTACATAAACGCCCGCTCAAAGGAACTGGCCACATACCAGCGGGCATTCAAATAGACATAGACGATTGCTGGCGCCACCAGCAGATACAGCCCTGCTAAAGCTACATAAGCACCCAGTGCCAAAAGTTCTGTTGAAACTGCCATGACTGCTCCCTCTTGCTAAGAATGATTCAATTACTCTGAAACAGTGCTAGTTTCGCTTACTGGTTCCCCAAGGGCAGGAACTGCCATTCCCATGGCTGCAGCAAGGGCAGGGGGCGGGGCTTGGCGAGTGGGGGGCATTGAGATATTGCCCTGTAAGGATGGGGGGCACGGGCTTCATTTTGTGCTTGGCAGTAAAGAGACGCTGGGTTTGGGCAAGATTGCCGCGCTCATTAATATGCTCGTTGGCAATTTTCTTGCGCAGCTTGATGATTGCATCCATGATCGCCTCTGGACGGGGCGGACAGCCGGGCAAATACACATCCACAGGAATCAGCTTGTCCACACCGCGAACGGCGGAATAGGAGTCGGAGCTAAACATTCCCCCCGTAATTGTGCAAGCCCCCATGGCAATCACGTACTTGGGATTGGGCATTTGCTCGTAAAGACGTACTAAGGCGGGTGCCATCTTCATGGTGATGGTACCAGAGGTGATGATCAAATCCGCCTGACGGGGGCTATTGCGGGGCACCAAGCCAAAGCGGTCGAAGTCAAAGCGCGAGCCAATCATGGCGGCAAACTCAATAAAGCAACAGGCGGTGCCATACATGAGGGGCCAGAGGCTCGATAGCCGCGCCCAGTCATAGACATCGTTGAGGGAAGTGAGGATGATGTTTTCAGCAAGTTCTTGGGGAACTTCAGGACGAGCAATTGGATTGAGGATGGCAGGCGAGGTCGGATTGGTCATAGGGTTCCCTCAAGGGACATCGGCCAAATGTAAAAACACTTAAAATTATAGGCGTTTGCCCCTATAGATGCACTCAATGCCATTGCACGAGCAATAAAAAAATTTGACATTTAAGATAAAGGATTTCGACTGCCCACCTGTAGTCCCGCTGGCAATTCCAAGGTATCGCCAATGGCTGTACCATCCCAGTAGGCGGCAAGGAGGACATCACAGGTTTTGCCCCAAGCGATCGCCCCCTGCCGATCGAGGCCAATGGCACCAAAATCCCGTTGCCGAGTCGCCGCTTCCCGAAAAGATTTTTCAAAGGCTGCCTCTAGGGGCAGGCCGTCGGTTACTCGCACCACAATCCGCGCGGCCAGCGCTTCGTCGAGAATATCTTCCCCAATGCCTGTACAACTGACCGCTGCTAAGCTGTTGGCATAAGTGCCGGCTGGGGTTGCGGAATCACTCACGCGACCAATGCGCTCAAAGCCTTTGCCACCAGTGGAAGTCCCCACGGCCAAGTGTCCCTGTTGATCTAAAACCACCACACCAATCGTGCCCCGCCTTGCCTCTTCGGCCACTACCCCAGCCATGGATTTTGGGAAATTGCCCTTGCGTTCCTCTAGCCACTCGTAAAGTCGCTGATCTGTGAGGGGTTGGTACACAGGAAGCTGCAATTCACGAGCTAATTCCGCTGCCCCCACATCGGAGAGAATGCGATCTGGACACTGTTGCAACCAATGGGCAAGCTCAATGGGATTTTTTACCCGTGAGACATTGATGACACCACTGAGACGCTGTTGCGACCCATCCATGAGCGACGCACTCATGCGAATCTGACCATCAGATTGCAGCACAGAACCTGTTCCTGCGTTAAAGCGAGGGTCATCCTCTAAGAGCCGACACCCCAGAACCACTGCTTCAATGGCCGTTGCTCCTTGTTTAAGAGATTGAACCACCTGGGCAACAATTGTATGCAGGGATTGGCGGATGGGAATAAGACTACCTTTGTCTTGGAGCGAACTGCCGGCGCCGCCGTGGAGAATAACAGTGGGTTGGGGCATCCTCAATCCTATAAATTAAGGGTCTTCTAGCCCCAAGATACCCTGTGGGGATGGCCTAAATCCACGGCTTTAGGCAACGGCTGACGCTGGCATCTCCTCATACTCTGTGGTGATTTCTTCAGCATTCAGAAGCACTTGCAGTTCTTGGATGGCTTTCTGCGTATCTTCCACTTGATTGAGGAGCGATCGCGCGATTTTTTCACCAGAGGCGGTGGATTGTACCACTTCGCGGATGTGATGGCGAAAATGATTGGCCATTTCCTCCACTTGCTGGTTAGCAAAAACCACTTGGTTGGCCAGTTTGTTAATGGCTTCACTAATAAAGTCAAACCCCGCCATCTGCTGGCCACTACGACTGGCAATTAGGCCTGCTTGTACCGCAAGGTGTTTCACCTGACGGGTAATCTCCGCAATTTGATGGGTGGCTTGGTCAATAATTTCCACATCTTTCTTCAGGCGTTCGCTGAGGCGATAGACGTCCGCTGTATGCTGCGTAATTTGGTTGACGCCGATAAAGGTTTCTTGAAAGGCTTTTTGTCCCCGTTGCGAGAGCACTTGGCTAATGGAGATAAACCGCTGGTTGAGTTGAGCAATTCGCTCTGCTTGCTCGCGGACAGAGCGCTCCTGCCGCTCTAGGATTTCGTTCATCTGTTGGGTGCGCATTAGCTCACTTTCAAGACGCTTAGCGTAGTCTTGGTTACGCTCTTTTTCCACCTTTAACTTCTCAAGAAGTTGCTGGGTGTGCAGGTGCTGCTGCTGAATGAAGAGATTTTTCTTGCTCAGCACCTGAGCTTGGGCAATTAGGATTACCCGCATATCCACCAGTACGAGTTGCTTGCCTTTACGCACCACCACGGGTTCATAAACAAAGGCTGGAGGCCGACTTAAGGCCTGTTCTACAGCTTCTTCGACGGGAGTGCGTGCCATCAGGACAAGGGGAGGGACTTTGGGCGCAGCAACTTCTGGAATCAACTTAATTGGGCGCGGCAAGTAGAGATCGCGGCCAAACTGTTCACTCATCCGTTCAAAAAACTTGACTTTAGAGATCATGCCGATGACGCGATCGCCGGCCACCACCAGCACCCCGGGCAGCTCAGGGTGACGTTGAAATTCATCCGCTACTTGTTCAGAGATGGTTTCAGGGGAAACTTGATAAGAAAAATAGGGCAAATCAGCCAATGTAGCGGTTGCGGACAGTTGAGCATTGACTGTCTCATTCATTTTGATGATCCCCCAGAAGAAGTATTGAATTGTTTTGGGAAAACTTTGCTTTCGTTTTACCTCACTCAAATTATCTCGACCTAAGAGTAGGAGGAAATTATTTTTTGGTTATCTTTTGGTTAAGTTTTCTTGGCAACAGCGACAAAATGTCTGAAATTTTCAGAGAATGACAGGCTCCCTAGCCCTGGTTGAGGTTTAAGAAATGGGTGTTATCTGGGATACAGTTTTTATTTGTTCGGTCTATGAATTTGCGGCATACCACCGCTCGACCTGCTGTTGAATTGCTGCTACTTCTGCGGGGCTAAATTTATCAATATTTTTGAGAATTGCACTCATACGTTTTTGACAATTAAGAACTGGGCGGTGGCGTGCAAGAAAGTGCCAATAGAAAAAATTAAAAGGACAGGCGCGATCGCCCACCCGTTGCTTTGGATCATAGACACACCCTTGGCAATAATTGCTCATGCGCTGAATGTAATTGGCCGAGGCGGCGTAGGGCTTAGAAGCCAGCAGCCCACCATCGGCAAACAACCCCATTCCTAAAACATTTGTTTGCATGACCCAATCGTAGGCATCAATAAAGACACTGTGAAACCAAGTTTCCACCTCTTGGGGACACAGACCAGCAATGAGGGCAAAGTTGGCAAGAATCATCAGCCGTTGGATGTGGTGGGCATAGCCGGTGCGCTCAATTTGCTCTAGAACGTGGCGCAGACAGTTCATAGGGGTGCGATCGCTCTGCCAAAAGAAAGCTGGCAGGGGTTGCCAATGCTGAAAGAAGTTGTGCTGAACATACTCGGCACCAAAGAAGTGATAGAGACCATACATATACTCCCGCCAGCCGAGAATTTGGCGAATAAATCCCTCAACGCTATTCAGGGGGAGTTGCCGTTCGCGGTAGGCAGCTAAAGCAGCACTGATCACCTCCTGTGGCTGCAGGAGGCCTAAGTTCAAATAGGGGGAGAGTAAACTATGCCAAAGGGTCTCCTGCCCCATAACCATGGCGTCTTGGTAAGGGCCAAACTGGGGCAAGCGGTATTCAATAAAGTTTTCCAGCGCCTGCAGGGCTTGCGTGCGAGTAACTCCCCAGTAAAAGGGTTCAATGTGGCCGTAGGTGTCAAAGTTCCCTTGGCGCACCGTCTCAATTACTTCTTGCGTGATTTGATCGGGAGAAAAGTGCAGGGGCGGTGGTGGTTTGAGGTGAGTAGGCGGTGGTTGGCGATTTTCGGCATCGTAGTTCCATTTGCCCCCTACTGGCGTTTTAGCATCCATGAGAATTTGAAACCGCTGGCGACCCGCCCGGTAGAAATACTCCAAGACCAACGTTTTGCGACCTGTGGCCCACTGCTGAAACTCTGCTTCTGACCAGAGGAAGTGATTGTTGGGCAACAACTTGATGGCACAGGGCAGGTCAAGGCTGGCAATCTGATCCCGAAAGGGGCGATCGCTGGGCTGCATGATCCTCAGCTCATGGATTTGCTGCGCTTCAACCCACCGCCGCAGTGGGGTGGCAAAGTCGGCGGCGATCGCGTAGGTCACTGGCCAACCGGCCGCTTCAAGTTCTTGGGCAAAGTGGCGCATCGCCGACCAGACGAGCACCAGTTTTTGGGCGTGGTAGCGGCGCTGTTTCGCCCACCCTTGGGACTCGATGAGGATGACGGGCACAGGGCTTGGACAGCTTTGCAGGGCTGCTTGCCCCTGCCACAGTTGATCGCCTAAAACCCAAACGCCAATGGCCATCTTGACTCCCATTGTGTAAATAAAGACTGCAGGGAGGATAGTTTGCTACAGTCAATGTGGTTTATCTTAGTGTTCAACTGTTGCCATTGCATACGAAATTGATCATGCAAATTCGCCGGCGTCCCCCCAATCCTGTTGTGACGGTTCACAATCTCCACTACCAAGTAGCGGTGGCCGATGATACCCCCCGCCATATCCTTGAAAAAATCGTTTGGCACAAGGAACAGGAGGTAGAGCAACTGCGGGAAGTGCTGCCCTTGCCGGATTTGCAACGTCAAGTGCTCGATGCGCCACCTGTGCGTTCCTTTTTCGCCGCGCTGCAAAACCCCATCACCCAGCCGGCGCTGATTGCTGAGGTCAAGAAAGCTTCTCCTAGCAAAGGAATTATCCGCCCCAATTTTGATCCAGTGGCGATCGCCCAAGCCTATGTTGCCGCTGGCGCAACCTGTTTGTCTGTCCTGACGGACAGTGAATTTTTTCAAGGAAGTTTTGAGTACCTCGCCCAAATTCGCCAAGTGGTGGAGGTGCCACTCCTGTGCAAGGATTTTATCATCTACCCCTACCAGATGTTTCTAGCAAGACTGCGGGGCGCCGATGCAGTGCTCCTGATTGCCGCCATTCTCTCGGATCGCGATTTGCGCTATTTCCTGCGCATTGCCCAAGGCTTGGGACTGACGGCACTGGTGGAA
>DVDZ01000094.1 GCA_015296025.1 Thermosynechococcus sp. M46_R2017_013 | reverse complement strand
CCGCTTTATCCGTTTTGTGAATCATTTTGTGAATCGTCTATGGTGCTCTCTGACCTCCCTCTGGGTACTTCGGCGCGTATCACTGCCATTGAGGGAACAGCTGCTTGGCAGCGCCGCCTTGCCGCCGTGGGATTTACGGTTGGCCAAACCGTTACCCTACTGCGTCGTGCCCCCTTCAGTCAAACATTAGCTGTACGGGTGGGAACCCTGACCGATGTGGCCCTACGGGCAACGGATGCCAGCACTATCCTTGTGGAACCGCTGAACAACTAGAGAGTTGGCACTAACTGGGAATGCTCACAGTTGGAATCCTTAGCTGCTGCCGCCAGCAAGCCGTAAAAGAGAGGATGGGGGGCATTGGGACGAGAACGAAACTCGGGGTGAAACTGCACGGCAATAAAGAAGGGGTGAGCCGGATACTCAATAATTTCCACTAAGCGGCCATCGGGAGAGGTGCCTGTAATTTGATAGCCCGTTTCCAAAAAGAGACTGCGATAGGCATTGTTAAACTCGTAGCGGTGGCGGTGTCGCTCGTAGATGACCGTTTCCCCGTAGAGCTTTTCGGCAAGGGAATTGGGGGTTAGGCGACAGGCATACAAGCCCAAGCGCATCGTTCCCCCCAAATCAACAATGTCCTGCTGTTCGGGCAACAGGTGAATCACCGGATGAGGAGTATTGGCATCAAACTCGGCACTGTTGGCATTCTCTAAACCCGCAATATGGCGTGCCCACTCAATCACCGCGCATTGCATCCCCAAGCACAGACCCAAAAAGGGGATCCCCTGCTCACGGGCGTATTGAATAGCTGCAATTTTGCCTTCAACCCCGCGCATGCCAAAGCCTCCAGGCACAACGATGGCCGCAACATTGCTGAGGGCATTGTCCACACCGTTGTCAACGATTTCTTCGGAGTTGACCCAGCGGATACGCAACTCCTGATCAAGGGCGATCGCTGAATGCCGCAGGGCTTCCACCACCGAAAGATAAGCATCGCTGAGGCGCACATATTTGCCAACGATTGCCACCTCCAACGGCCTGTGGGAACGGTAGAGCCGCTCCACAAGGGCTTGCCACTGACTGAGATCCGGTTGCCGTTGTTCCAAGTTCAACAAACTCAAGACTTGGGTGGCTAACCCTTCGCGTTCAAGCAGTAGGGGCACTTCATAGATGCTTTTGGCATCCGGCGAGGGAATCACACATTCCACAGGGACATCACAAAATTGGGAGAGCTTTTCCTTGATGCCAGGAACAAGGGGGCGATCGCAACGGCAGATGAGAATATCCGGCTGAATACCAATAGATCGCAACTCCTTCACCGAGTGCTGGGTCGGTTTTGTTTTCATCTCCCCTGCCGAGGGAATCCAAGGCACCAAGGTTACGTGCATAAACAGCACATGGTGCCGCCCCACCTCGGTGCGAAACTGGCGGATTGCCTCCAGAAAGGGCAGCGACTCAATATCGCCAACAGTCCCCCCAATTTCAATAATCACCACATCGGGGTTTTTGTCCTTGGCCACCCGCAGAATGCGTTCTTTAATCTCATTCGTAATGTGGGGAATCACCTGCACCGTTCCCCCCATGTAGTCACCGCGTCGCTCTTTATTAATTACCGCCTGGTAGATAGATCCTGTCGTCACGCTATTGAGGCGAGACATGGGTGTATCTGTAAAGCGTTCGTAGTGCCCCAAGTCCAAATCCGTTTCGGCACCATCGTCGGTCACAAACACTTCCCCGTGCTGGAAGGGACTCATCGTCCCCGGATCCACATTAATGTAGGGATCAAGCTTGAGGATCGACACAGAATACTGCCGTGATTTTAATAGGCGCCCTAGACTAGCGGCGACAATTCCCTTCCCGATACTGGAGACCACACCGCCAGTCACAAAAACATATTTCGTCATTGCTGAATGCTAGCGCTGAGCCGCAGAGGGCATACTCATTAAAACCTACGCAACTATTCTCGCATATTGGGGATGGCGCCTAAGAGAAATTATGCACCAATTCTTTGACCGCTTGGGACTGCTCCTCAATCCGCTGCCTCAGCCGCTGGCACACCAGATCACACAGGGGAAAGATTGTCGGGTCAGCAATTTCATAATAGACCGTGACTCCTTGGGGTTGTCGCCGCACTAGACCAGCCTGAGCAAGGGTTTTCAAATGCTTTGAGACATTGGCTTGCCCCAAACCCGTCTCTTGAATAATCTCTGAGACATTGCGTCGTCCCTGTTTTAGGGCACAGAGCACTTGCAGACGACTTGGTTCCGACAGGACCTTAAAATAGTCGGCAACATGGGTGAGCAAGTCAGGGGAGGGGAGGTCAACCATAGAAGTGTAGATTAAAATAACTGAGCTTAATAATTCTATTATATGACTGTCCAGTAAATAAAGTCCCCCTCTTAGGAGCGGGGAGTTCAGCGTAGTTTCACTGGCAACTTGATAGCAGGTTTGGATAAGGCGGCTGTTGTGTTCCGTCGGCGTAGGCGTTGGGCATAGAAGGACGCCGCTTCATCCCCACGGGCACATTCTTGGGCAAAATTAATTAGATGATGCCCGACCACACCCACGTGGATCACTTGTTCAACTTGACCTTTTTTCAGGGCAGGCCATGCCAGTTTCCAAAACGTCTTGCGATAGCTGCTCCACAGACTGACATGCCAGAGGAGATTTTTCATAATCCGCAGTCCCCGCAGGATATTTTCACGGCTGAGGCGGGCTGGGCTATTGGGCACGGCAATACGGTTGGGATACGTGTGCTCCATTTGATAGGCAAACCGCTCGTAGAGGAATTCTGGTTCATAGGCGGTTGTGATCGTACGGCGCCACATTTCCACCACTTCTTCGTAGGGCATTAGGAACTCAACATTTGACTCGCGGTTTTCATCATGGTTGAGGCGGCTTTCAGCTTCAAGGCGACGCCAAAGGGGAGTATGGGGTAGGGCATGCAACAGGTTAATCGTCAATGTGGGGATGTGGGAAGCACGAATAAACTCAAGAATGCGATCGCCCGTTTGTGGCGTATCCGTATCAAAACCAATAATGATCCCAGAGACCACTTCCATACCGTAGTGATTGAGGGTTTGCACGGCCTGCAAAATCGGCATACTTAGGTTTTGATCCTTGTGGATGGCATGAAGTGCCTCAGGTTCTGGGGTTTCAATGCCACAGAAAATCGTACAGAAATAGGCTTCCCGCATCATTTCTAAGAGTTTTGGGCTTTGGGCAATGTTCAGGGTTGCTTCGCAAGCAAATTGCAGGGGATAGCCATTGGCCTTTTGCCAGTCAATGAGGTGCGGCAGCAGTTCAGTCACTGCTCGGCGATTGCCAATAAAGTTATCGTCAACAAAATAGACCGCCCCCGGATTTCCAGAAGCCAGCATTGTATCCAGTTCCTTGAGGATCTGCTGCGGCGTTTTCAGGCGCGGATTGCGGCCATAAAGTTCGGGAATATCGCAAAACTCACAGCGAAAGGGACAGCCACTGGAAAACTGAACACTGCCGAGAAAATAATTTTCCATGCGCACATGCTGGTAGGCAGGGATGGGAAACTCACTCAGCGGTAACCGTGCCGTGGTTTTAAAGATCAGTTGTTGAGGTGGCCGCTGGCTGCCGTACTCATCAAAGTAGGCAATCATTTTATCGGTGGCATCTCCCAGTTCCCCTACGTGGAGAATATCCACATCAGGATAGTATTCTGGACAACTGGAGACCGAAGGTCCTCCCAAGGCAGTAAGTTTACCGTGACGATGGGCAATTTCATTGATTTCTAAAATTTGTGGCCGCTGGATGTGCATACCGCTGGTAATGACAATATCAGCCCAAGCATAGTCGGCATCGGTTGCTGGACGCACATTTTCATCAATGAAGCGCACCTCCCAAGATTCTGGGAGATAGGCAGCCACCAACAAAATCCCTTGGGGCGGCATAAAGGCGCGCACAGTGCCCATAAGGGGGTAGGCGTGGTGAAACGTACCAAAGGAGCGGCTGTAGGGGGGAAAAATGCAAAGAATCCGGCGATGGTTACAGGGAGTATAGGGGACTCGACCACCGGTCATCTCAGGAACCAGTTTAATCTCATCGGTGCTCCGGCTGAGGTTCATAGCCCACGACTCCTACCTACACGCAGTTTTCATTAGGTATAGCCCATCAATGCGGCTATCGCCTAGGTTTTATACCGGCTCTTTGTAACATTAAGCTCGATAAATAGGTCTTAAACGAAGGGATTGTTTATCCTAAAACCACAGTCATGTCGGCAGGAGATCTTTGTGGCTCGTCCTCGCAATTACAGAAAGCCCTGAAGAACAGTAACGCCGCCTACAGCCGTTTTCTATCTGGGTTAATTTTGCGGCAGAACTAGACGACTGTTCCTCGTCGTCCTATGAAAACGGTTGTGCAACACAAAACCAATGCCCGATGGCAGAAAGGCTTGCAGAGGCTCTACTGGCTTGAGTCATGACTTTTCCACAGCCGCCCACCAGTTACCCAGTGGCTCCATTGCAACGAGTCCACCCTTCCTCATTGGCTGAAGGCCTAGCGCCAAGGGAGTTATTGACAAATGACGCCGGAAGTATCTGCTCTTTAACGGGCTAGTGATCCATGACACAGCCTCTATTAGCCCTATCTTCAACAAATTAAAGGGGGATTAGAGCATTAGAGAAATTGACAGGGTTTACGAATTGCCTGTGCCAAGAGCTGCTGATACTGGCGATCGCTGACAACATATGCCCCAAAACGCTCAAGATGGGGATTTTGCAGTTGGGCATCAAAAAGTAGAAAACCCCGCCGCCGCAGATGTTCCACCAGTTTCACCATCGCCACCTTCGAGCCATCGGGGATGCGATAGAACATGGACTCACCAATAAATGCGCCACCAATAACAATGCCAAGAATGCCCCCTGCGAGTTCATCGCCCTGCCAGGTTTCAAAGCTCACTGCCCAGCCCGTGGCGTGCAGCAAATAATACAACTGCTGCAGACGGGGAGTTATCCAAGTATTGGGGCGAGCGGCACAGCCGGCCACTACCGCCTTAAAGTTACGGTTAATCGCTACCTGGAAGCGATTTTGATTCAGCAATCGCTGCAGGGATTTGGGGTAGCGAAACCGCTCATCAAGGGGAATTAATGCTCGGCGGTGACTGGTGTACCACTCTAGGCGATCGCCCTCCCCCATGAGGAAATAGCCTTGGCTGTAACCGTTTTCAATAATGGCTTTCCGGATCCATACCGCTGCAGGAAGATGCATACTGATAGGCTGAAGATGTAAGGCTAAAGAGAGAGGAGTCCTGTCTATGCTACTCCCATCCTCCGTTGTCATTGCTACGCTTCGCCGCTTTTGGCGCTGGTGGGTGGCACTGTTTTTGGCCATCCTTTGGATGTTATCTACCCCCATGGGGGCGATCGCTGAAGACTATACCAAACAGGCCCTCATTAATATGGATTTTTCTGGACGGGATTTGCGGGGTTCTGAATTTACAAAGGCCAACCTTTTCCACAGCAATCTCAGTCACGCCAATCTTCAGGGGGTAAGTTTTTTTGGAGCCAACATGGAGACGGCAAATTTAGAAGGGGCTGATCTGCGCTACGCCACATTGGACACTGCACGGCTGACCAAAGCCAATCTCACCAATGCCATCCTTGAGGGCGCCTTTGCCTTTAACACTAACTTTGACGATGCCATCATTACCGGCGCCGACTTTACGGATGTGGAATTACGGGAAGATGCCCAGCGTAAACTCTGCAAGGTGGCTAGTGGCATCAATCCAGTTACTGGCCGCAAGACATGGGAAACACTCCACTGTGAAGACTTTGTGGCTTAGTCCATCTCCAGTTTGCTCCAAGGAAGGATGATCCCCAAAGGCGATCGCCCCCGTCGGGAATTCTGATAAAGTATTACAAAAGTTAAGATTTATGACTAGAGTTTTTCATGAACATTTTTATTGTTGGCGGTACGGGTACCTTAGGACGGCAAATTGTGCGCCGCGCCCTAGATGAAGGGCATCACGTCTATTGTTTTGTCCGCAGTCCAGCCAAAGCCACGTTTCTGCGGGAATGGGGCGCGACTATTCTTCAGGGAAATCTCTGTGCTGCCGACAGTATTCTTGAGGCATTGAAGGATGCCAAGGCCTCAGTGGTGATTGATGCCTCTGCCACTCGCCCCACCGACACACTGACCATTGAAGCAGTGGATTGGCAAGGTAAAGTCAACTTGATTCAGGCTGCCCAAGCTGCTGATGTTCAACACTTCATCTTTTTCTCAATCATGGGAGCGCAGGACTATCCCCACGTGCCCCTAATGCAGATTAAACACTGTACCGAAGACTTCTTGCGTGAATCAGGACTCAACTACACGATCCTGCGTCCCTGTGGCTTCTTTCAGGGCTTGATTGGCCAATATGCGATCCCGATTCTGGAAAATCAATCCATTTGGGTTTTGGGAGAGTCCACTGCTATTGCCTATATGGATACACAGGATGTGGCTAAATTTGCCGTGCGTGCCATTGACCGACCCGCCACCTACGGCAAAACTTTTGACCTCGCGGGCACCCGGGCTTGGACAGCGGATGAAATTATTAAGCTGTGTGAAAATCTCTCAGGACAGGAAGCAAAAATTACCCGCTTGCCCATTGGGGTTTTGCGAGCGGCACGGCAAGTCACCCAGTGGTTTCAGTGGACATGGAACATTAGTGATCGCCTAGCCTTTACAGAAGTGATTGCCAGCGGCCAAGTCTTCAATGCTCCGATGGAGGAGGTGTATCGCACCTTTGACCTTGATCCTAGCGAAACCCTAACCCTTGAGGCCTATTTACAGGACTATTTCACCCGAATTCTGCGTAAACTCAAAGAATTGGATTACGAAAAAGCCAAACAGAAAAAATCTGGACGCAAAAAACGCAGTCCCTTTAAATCCACCCCCTAGGAGTTGCTGTGAAGGCGGGGATCATCTACAACGAAGGCAAACCCCTTGCGGTCGAATTGGCCAACCATGTCCGTCAAATTTTAGAGCTTCAGGGCTGGGAAGTGCACATGGCCACGGGAATTGGTGGGATTCTCGGCTATTCCCGTCCCGATAGTCCCGTCTGCCATACCCCGATTGATCAACTAGTGCCCCCCGGCTTTGATACTTCCATGGCTTTTGCAGTGGTGCTCGGCGGCGATGGCACAGTTTTATCTGCGTTCCGTCAGTTGGCCCCCTGTGAGATTCCTCTGCTCACCATCAACACCGGGCACTTGGGTTTTCTCACTGAGGGCTATGTGGCCGATCTTGAACCTGCTCTTGATCAAGTGCTGCGGGGGGACTACACAATCGAAGATCGCACCATGCTCACGGTTCAAGTCCTGCGGGATCAAACGGTTATTTGGGAAGCCCTCTCCCTTAATGAAATGGTGATCCATAAAGAACCCCTCACGGGGATGTGTCATTTTGAAGTGGATGTAGGTGCCCATGCCCGCGTCGATATTGCCGCCGATGGCTCATTCTCTCCACCCCTACAGGCTCTACCGCCTATGCCCTCTCAGCGGGCGGCCCCGTGATTACCCCTGGTGTAGCGGCCTTGCAATTGGTGCCGATTTGTCCCCACTCTTTGGCCTCCCGTGCCCTTGTCTTTGCCAACAGCGAACCCGTGTGGATTTATCCGGCAAACCCCTTCAAGCATCTGATTCTAGTGGTGGATGGTAATGCTGGCTGCTACATCCAGCCAGAGGATCAAGTCTTTGTGCAACGTGCCCCCTACCGCGCCCGCTTCATTCGCCTGCGTCCCCCAGAATTCTTCCATGTCCTGCAGCAAAAGCTGGGTTGGGGACTGCCCCATGTTGCCAAACCGCGCCCCAAGAATAGTACAGATCGATAGAATAACTGGTTGCAAAGGAACAACCAATGATGACAGCAGCCGAACGAATTCAGCAACTGCGGCATCTACTTCAGCGTGCGAGCTACGCCTACTATGCTCTCGATCAGCCGATCATGGAAGATGAGGTCTATGACCAGCTCTATCGCGAACTTCAGGCACTAGAGGCCGCTCATCCTGAATACATTACCCCTGACAGTCCAACACAGCGGGTTGGCGAGGCACCCGTCAACCAATTTGAGAGTGTCAGCCATCGCATTCCCCTCTACAGCCTTGAAAATGCCTTTACATTTGCCGATATGGTGGCATGGCAGGAGCGCTGGCAGCGCTATTGGCGCACCTTACGGCAAGAAGAGCCATTGCCCACTGCCCACTATGTCTGTGAACTAAAAATGGATGGTGTTGCCCTTGCCCTGACCTATGAAAAGGGTTTATTGGTGCGGGGGGCAACGCGGGGGGATGGTCTCCGCGGTGAGGACATTACCAGCAATGTACGTACGATTCGCACAATTCCCCTGCGGCTAGCTGTAGAGAACCCACCCCCAATTGTTGAAGTGCGCGGAGAGGCCTTTTTGCCGTTGGAACGCTTCCATCAACTCAACCAAGAACGCCAAGCTCAGGGAGACCCGCCCTTTGCCAATCCGCGCAATGCCGCAGCGGGTACTCTCCGTCAACTGGATCCCCGCATTGTTGCTCAGCGTCAACTGGACTTCTTTGCCTACGCCTTGCATTTGCCTGAAGGGGGCACTGTTCCCTTGGGGGAGGAACTAGAGGGTAAACCCCAATCGCAACGCCAAGTCCTCAGTGCCCTGCAACGCCTTGGTTTTCGCGTCAATCCCCACAATGCCGACTGTCCTAATCTAGAGGCGGTAAAAAGCTACTATGAGCACTGGCAAACGGCACGCCACGCCCTTCCCTATCTAACCGATGGCATTGTGGTCAAGCTCAACGATCTAGCGCTGCAACAGACGCTGGGTTTTACACAAAAATTTCCCCGCGGCTGCATTGCTTGGAAGTACGAACCGGAGCAGGCAATTACCGACGTAGTGGCAATTACGGTTCAGGTGGGACGTACAGGTGCTTTGACCCCTGTGGCTGAACTCGTGCCGGTGCAACTTGCCGGGACAACGGTCTCGCGGGCAACGCTCCACAATGCAGACTATATTGCTGAATTGGATCTGCACATTGGCGATAAAGTGGTGATCCACAAGGCAGGAGAAATTATTCCAGAGATTGTGCGGGTGTTTCCGGAATTGCGACCGACGACGGCTCGACTCTTTAGGATGCCGACAATTTGTCCCGAATGCCATCAACCCGTTGTCCGCCCTGCTAATGAAGTAGTGAGTCGCTGTGTTAATCCTCAGTGTCCGGCGATCGTGCGCGGGCAAATTCTCCACTGGGCGAGTCGGGATGCCTTGGATATTCAAGGGCTAGGGGAAAAGCTGGTACAACAATTGGTGGCCAAGGAATTGGTGCGCACCCCTGCGGATCTCTATCGCCTCAGGGCAGAACAACTCCTGAGCCTCGAGCGTATGGGTCAAAAGTCCGCTGATAAATTGTTACAGGCGATCGCCGACTCAAAACAACAACCGTGGCCACGGGTACTCTATGGCCTAGGTATTCGCCATGTTGGAAGTGTCAATGCCCAAGTGCTTGCCAGTCACTTCAAGTCTGTTGAGGAGTTAACCACCGCCACCGTTGCCGATCTGTGTGGGGTTTATGGCATTGGTGAGGAAATTGCCCAAGCCATTCATGAGTGGTTCCAAGCCCCAGAGCACCAAGCCCTCATTGCAGACCTCAAAGCCTTGGGGCTACAACTGGCAACAATAACTCCCACTGCG
>DVDZ01000053.1 GCA_015296025.1 Thermosynechococcus sp. M46_R2017_013 | reverse complement strand
TAAAGCTCGAGCTCTTCATAGGTGACTTTGCCATCGGCACTCATTTGGCGCTTGATCTGTGCCATTTCATCGGCAGTCAATACCCCATCGGCGATCGCTCGCTCTAGGAGTTGCTTTAGTTGAGCCAGTTCTGCTTTATCGGCCTCTGAGAGAGGGGTTCCATTTGGCTGATAGCGTTCCATGGCAATCTCATCTCAATAACCTCTTTCCCCTATTCTCTCCCTAGAACGTCGGGGTCAAGAGCCGAGGAACTTAAATCTTGATAAAGTGTAAGGAGAATATCACTCCCAACCTGGTGGAATCAAGGCAATGCAAACCTCAGAAATGAAGTACGGTGAACGCGCCATTCAGGAAGGTCAACTGATTACATTTCCCAATCCGCGTTTTGGTCGGCAATATACCATTGAGATTACTTTGCCCGAGTTTACCTGCAAGTGCCCATTTTCCGGCTATCCTGACTTTGCTACCCTCTATGTCAGTTATATTCCCTATGAGAAAGTCGTAGAACTGAAAGCCATCAAGCTTTACATCAACAGTTATCGCGATCGCTACATTTCCCATGAAGAAGCCGTCAATCAGGTTCTCGATGATCTCGTGGCGGCTTGCGATCCCCTCTATATGAAAATCAAGGGGGATTTTGCTCCCCGTGGCAATGTGCATACAGTGATTACAGTCGAGCACCATCGCCAGAGCAACGGTTCGTGCTAAGATTAGAGATTACAAGAATGCGGACGTAATTCAGTGGTAGAATGTCAGCTTCCCAAGCTGAACGCCGTGGGTTCGAATCCCATCGTCCGCTCTCAAGTTCTTGAAATTTCTCGTTACTGGCGGCAATGTGAATCTCCAGCTTTTTCTCCATAGTTTGAAGGCTGGCCTGCATTCCTTGGATCGTATCCCACACTTAGCTCAACCTAGAACGGGTTACAGGTTTACTTGTCCCTAGCGGCCTTATATTAATCGTCTCATGCGCTCCACCCCTTGTAACTGCTAGGATGAAAGTTGCGCTCAAATTTTTAATTTTTCAATAAGGATTTCTGACGCCAATGGATGTTATCCCTGCCATTGATTTACTTGACGGCAAATGTGTGCGCCTAGTGCAAGGGGACTATGGTAAAGTTAACGTTTTTCACGATGATCCTCTAAAAGTCGCCCTCTACTGGCAACGGTTGGGTGCTCCCCGCTTACATGTCGTTGACTTGGATGCTGCCAAAACAGGAGAGCCGCGAAACTATGACCTGATTGCCAAAATAGTTGCTTCCCTTGAAATTCCTGTGCAGGTGGGCGGTGGCTTGCGATCGCGCCAAGCAGTTGCGGATCTTTTTCTCCAAGGCGTCAATCGTGCCATTTTAAGTACTGTGGCGCTTGAGAATCCAGGGCTAGTGGCCAATTTGGCCGCAGAATACCCCGGACGCATTTGGGTTGGGTTGGATGCCCGAAATGGCTATGTGGCAACCCGGGGTTGGCTAGAAACCTCAACAGTTTTGGCAACAGATCTTGCCCAAAAAATGGCAGCAATGGGGGTGGCGGGGTTTGTTTACACCGATATTCAGCGGGATGGCACCCTCCAAGGACCGAATATTCCCGCACTGCGGCAGTTATTGGCGGCAACCAATCGCCCAGTTATTGCATCAGGTGGCGTGAGTTCCCTCACGGATCTTCTCAGTCTCTTTGCCCTAAGCCCATATGGTTTATCGGGGGCGATCGTCGGCAAGGCACTTTATACGAAGGCAGTGGATTTACGGGAAGCCGTTCGCGCCGTGGGTCAAGGGCGCTGGCAAGATATGCCACCAGAGTTAGGAAGCACAACTTGGGCGTAGCTGGCCTAAGATTAAAGCGTTGTGAACTCTAAAATCAATGCTAAAGCACCCTGCACTACGCCCTCTAATCAAAATTTGGCGACTCCTTGATCGTGGCGATCGCTGGCAACTGGCAGGTATTGGTGTCTTAATGCTCATTGGCAGTATTTTGGAAGCCATAGGGGTGGGCTTGGTGCTCCCATTTATTGCCATTATTGAAAAGCCAAGTCGCCTCAATGATCTCCTCTTTTGGCGTCACAGTGCAGTTCCCTTAACAAGGCAAGAAGAGTACCAATGGCTGCTAATTCTCAGTATTAGCTTCGCTATTCTCTTTATTGGCAAAAATTTATTTATTGCAGGGAGTAGCTATCTTCAGTTGAAATTTCTCAACGAAAAGCGGCTTAAATTTTCAGTGATGCTCCTGCGCAGCTATCTTTTTAAGCCCTATACCTTTCACCTCCAAAATAACACCGCAAAGCTTACTCAAAATGCCAACAATGAAACCGCTAATATTTTTAATGGCTACTTACTACCCTTATTGATTATCATTTCAGAGTCACTGATTGTTTTTGCTATTTTTGCAGTAATTATCTTGAGTAATCCATTCATTTCCTTGATTGTTATTGCAGTTCTAGCAATCCTATCCTATCTGTTCTTTAGGTTCTTCCGCAGAAAGCTCAAGGCAATCGGTGCTAAGCGGGTTCACTACGCTCAAAAGGTTGTCCAAAGCATCAATCAAGGATTGGGTGGTATTAAAGAAGTCAAGGTACTCGGCCGAGAACAAGTTTTTCTTGATGTCTATGAACAAAACCTCATTGAAGAGCGCAAGGCTAATTTCTTCTTGAGTTTTATTAACCAATTGCCCCGCGCCTATTTTGAAATCCTTGCCGTCACAACCATTATTCTGATTATTATTTTGACACTGATTCAGCGGGGGTCAGTGGCTCAAGTATTACCTCTCATTTCTTTGTTTGCTGCCGCTGCGTTTCGGCTTTTGCCCTCGGCGAACCGATTGATCATGAACTTGAATAATGCCATTTTCTACTCTGCTTCTGTAGATATTATTTACGATGATGTTTTAGAGGCGCGTTCGCTACAAATTCAGAGGGCAGAACCTGCGGCCGTCAAACCCTTTCGCGATCGCCTAGAACTGATTGATCTTTACTACACGTACCCCAATGCACCAAGCCCCGCTCTCTGCGGTGTTTCTCTCACCATCAAACAGGGAGAAATGGTTGGCTTTGTGGGGGCATCAGGGGCAGGAAAAACCACGATTGTGGATTTAATTTTGGGGCTTCTCGAACCCTCCCAAGGGGATATTCGCGTGGATGGTGAGAGTATTTACCACAACCTTGCCCAGTGGCAACGGCAGATTGGCTATATCCCGCAAACCATTTATCTTTCCGATGATACGCTGCGGCGCAACATTGCCTTTGGTTTACCCGATGAGGCGATTGATGAAACGGCTGTGTGGGCTGCGGTAGAAGCGGCTCAGTTATCCACTTTTGTGCGCACATTACCGGATGGCCTAGATACCGTTGTTGGTGAACGGGGGGTGCGCCTTTCAGGCGGACAGCGGCAGCGGGTAGGGATTGCCCGTGCCCTCTATCACAACCCCTCAGTGCTGGTTATGGATGAGGCCACGGCGGCTCTGGATAACCAAACAGAAGCGGGGGTCATGGCTGCCATTCAATCTCTGAGTAGAAACAAAACAATTATCATGATTGCCCACCGCCTTAGCACCGTCATGGAGTGCGATCGCCTCTACCTCATGGCCCATGGCCAAGTGGTGGCTGTAGGAAGCTATCCGGAACTTTTGGCAACGAGTCCAGACTTCCGAGCCATGGCTCAAGGATATGCCAAGGCTAATTAGCGGCTTGCTTGTACTTCCTTGAGGGTGCGTGCCATCAACACACTGTGGGTGCCGCGTTCCGGTTCCCCTGGCGCTGGCTGCCGTTGACGGTAGGTGCCATCGGGTTGCAGTTCCCACGCTTGGCGATTGTCTGCTAACAGAATCTCCAGTAGTGCTTTGAGTTCTTCTTGAATTTTGGGGTCTTGAATGGGGGTAATAGCTTCAACGCGACGGTCTAAGTTGCGCGATCGCCAGTCAGCACTGCCAATGTAGTATTCGGGTTCACCATTATTGCCAAAGTAAAAAATCCGTGAGTGCTCCAAAAAGCGGCCAATAATACTAATCACCCGAATGCGATCGCTCACCCCTGGCACCCCGGGACGGAGGCAGCACATGCCACGAATAATAAGATCAATCTCTACCCCAGCTTGGGAAGCTTCATAAAGGGCACGGATCACTTGTGTATCCGTAATTGCATTCATCTTGGCAATAATCCGTCCCGGTTGGCCATTGCGGGCGTGCTCAATCTCGCGATAAATGAGTTGAAGCGTGCGATCGCGCATGGTAATCGGAGCAACGAGAAGCTGACGATACTCCCGTTGGCGGGAATAGCCCGTCAGTACATTGAAGAGTTCTGAAAGATCAGCACCCAATTCTTCGCGGCAGGAAAACAACCCTAGATCCTCATAAAGACCAGCTGTTTTCGGATTGTAATTGCCCGTGCCGATGTGGACATAGCGGCGAATTTGTCCTGCCTCTTGGCGCACAACCAGAACCGTTTTAGTGTGGGTTTTTAGCCCCGGCACGCCATAGACCACGTGGACGCCAACTTTCTCCAGCTTCCGTGCCCAGAGGATATTGTTCTCCTCATCAAAGCGTGCTTTCAGCTCCACCAAAACAGCCACTTGTTTGCCATTCTCTGCTGCCTTAATTAGAGCACTGACAATCGGTGAGTCGCCTGAGGTGCGATAGAGCGTCATCTTAATTGCCAGCACCTGTGGATCATGGGCAGCCAAGGTAATAAAGCGCTGTACCGTTGCCGCAAAGGAATGGTAGGGATGGTGAACAATGATATCCCCCTCCCGAATCAAGGCAAAGAGTTCGTTGGCAACTGCTTCCCAATAGTCCGTGCCTAGGGTCGTAATTTCGCTTGTGGTGTCAAACATCGATTCTCGTTCCTCTACCCGCTGGAAACGGGGAGGAACTTGGGGGTGCCACTCCGGATCCTTAAGCTGGGGCAAGGGCAATGCCACAAAGGCAAAAAGGTCATTGAGGCACAACAGACCATCGAGTTCATAGACATCTATCTCTTCGAGATCCATTTCCTCGATCAGAGTTTGCTTCAAAAGCGATGGAATACCTCGCTGCACCTCTAGGCGCACCACAGAACCAAAGCGCCGTTTACGAATTTCCTGCTCAATGGCAATCAGTAAATCATCGGCCTTATCCGTTTCCAGTTCAAGATCGGCACTACGGGTAATGCGAAAGGCAAAGTAGGCCTGAATCTCCATCCCCGGAAAGAGGGCACTGAGGTTGTGGGCAATAATTTCTTCAAGGGGAACGCCGATCCAATGGGCACCTTGGGGTGAGTACAGATGTTGGGGCAGTGCCACAAAGCGCGGAAACTGATTCGGTACCTTCACCCTTGCTAGGCGCTCTTGCCCAGATTCTGGATCACGGATCAGAACAGCAAGGTTGAGACTGAGGCTAGAAATATAGGGAAAAGGGTGCGCCGGATCGACTGCTAAAGGAGTGAGCACTGGAAAAACTTGAGCTTGGAAGTAGTCGTTGAGGTAGGCCTGCTGCTCGGGTGTCAACTCATTAAAGCGAGTGAGGAAAATGGCTTCCTTTGCCAAGAGGGCACGCAGTTCTTGGTCGAAATAGCGGTGTTGCTCGGTAACAATCGGTAACAGATATTGCCGCACTGCTTGTAACTGCTCCGCTGGGGGCATACCATCGGCTCCCCCTTGAACAATGCCACTTTCCACTTGCTGCTTCAAACCGGCCACACGCACCATGAAAAATTCATCCAAGTTGGAACTGAAAATGGCCATAAATTTGAGCCGCTCTAGTAGCGGTGTGCGGGGGTCATAGGCTTCGTGGAGTACCCGCTTATTAAATTCCAGCCAACTTAAAGAGCGATTGAAGTAGTACTGTGGATTGTCAAGATCAATGGATTCAGGAGCTTTACGGCGAGGGGATTTCGCAGGGGTCATAGCCGTTGGTTGTGGTTCGTTAGTCACACTAGCATCCACTGTACTCGATTCCCCTTTTGCAGCGTTGATATCAACCCCAGAGCGTACAATGAAAAGGTTAAGGTTTGCTAATCGTGGAGAGTTTCTACCAATATGGCTGACGTGGGGGCAACGGGAGCCGAAATTCGGGCAACACGGATTGAAAAAGCAAAAACATTGCAAATGCAAGGGATGACCCCCTATGCCTATCGCTGGGAGCGCACCCATACTGCAGCAGTTCTACAGGAAAAATATACCCACTTGGCGGCGGGCGAAGCGGTGGGCGATCGCGTGAGTGTGGCTGGCCGCATTATGGCGCGGCGCGTCTTTGGCAAGCTGGCCTTTTTTACGCTTCAGGATGACAGCGGCACGATTCAGCTTTACCTCGATAAGCAAACTATCACCCAAGGGATGGGAGAAGCCGCCTTTGCCGATTTGAAACACCTCACAGATGTCGGGGATATCCTTGGCGCTGTAGGCACCCTCAAGCGCACTGAAAAGGGAGAGCTCTCCGTGGTGGTGGAATCCTACCGTATCCTCACAAAGTCACTGCTGCCTCTGCCGGACAAATGGCACGGCCTCACAGATGTAGAAAAACGCTATCGTCAGCGCTATGTAGATCTTATTGTCAACCCCCATGTGCGCGACACCTTCCGCAAGCGGGCGCTAATTACCGCAGCCATTCGCCGCTACCTGAATGAGCAGGGGTTTATTGAAATTGAAACGCCGGTGTTACAGGCAGAAGCTGGCGGTGCAGAAGCGCGTCCCTTCATCACGTATCACAACACATTGGAGATGCAGCTTTATTTGCGCATTGCCACGGAGCTACATTTGAAGCGCCTAGTTGTGGGTGGCTTTGAGAAAGTTTATGAATTGGGCCGGATCTTCCGCAACGAGGGCATCTCAACTAAGCACAACCCTGAATTTACCTCCATTGAGGTCTATCAGGCCTACGCCGACTACAACGATATGATGGCTCTAACAGAGGCAATTATTACCACAGCGGCAAAGGAGGTACTGGGGACACTGAAGATTCCCTATCAGGGGGAAACGATTGACCTGACGCCTCCGTGGCGACGAATAACCATGCACGATGCAGTGGCAGAGGTAACTGGTATTGATTTTCGCCAGTTGAGCGACCTGACCACAGCAAAGCAAACAGCTCAAAAGGTGGGGGTAAAAGACTTAGACGCCTGTGACACAATTGGGCGAGTACTCAACGAAGTCTTTGAGCAAACCGTTGAACCCACACTGATTCAGCCCACATTTGTGCTTGACTACCCTGTGGAGATTTCGCCGCTGGCTAAGCCCCACCGCAGCCAACCGGGTCTAGTGGAGCGATTTGAATTATTTATTGTCGGTCGCGAACACGCCAATAGTTTTTCGGAGTTAACGGATCCTTTGGAACAACGGCAGCGCTTGGAGGAGCAGGCACGGCGCAAGGCGGCTGGGGATTTGGCAGCCCACAGTGTTGATGAGGATTTTCTCACGGCCTTGGAATATGGGATGCCCCCTACAGGGGGTCTAGGGATTGGCATTGACCGCTTGGTGATGCTGCTGACGGATTCGCCGAGTATCCGGGATGTGATTGCTTTTCCACTCCTGCGTTCTGAAGGTGGGCAACTGTGATGGGTTTGCTAAAATCTTAAGCATAATTTAGTGGATTCCATACTCAACTTCCACTGAATGGAGGTATGGCTCACAATGTCAGTGCAAACTATTGAGAAACCAACAACCGTTCGCAAGTTGGCTCCTCGCTATCGTGTGCTGCTTCACAACGACAATGTGAACTCCATGGAGTATGTGGTGGAGGTATTGCTGAAGACGGTGCCAAGCCTCACCCAACCCCAAGCTGTGGATATTATGATGGAGGCGCACACGACAGGAGTGGCTTTGGTAATTACCTGTGCCCTTGAGCACGCTGAATTTTACTGTGAAGGCCTGAAAATGGCAGGATTGACGAGTACCATTGAACCCGCTGAATAGGCCACTTTTTTCACAGTTTTGGCGGCAGATGATCCGCCGCCCTTTTTGGATTCGCATCTTGAGTTTTGCCTTGACGCTGCTGCTGCTGTGGCTGCCCTGGGGCTTGAGTATTTATTTTTTCTGGGGAGAGGGCGGTGCGGCTCGCTTTGTCAACATGGGGCTGTTGTACCTGATCTTTATTTTTTTTGCTGCGAGTCTGGGGACGGCGAGTTCATCAACAGCGATCGCCCTTAGGGTTTTACGGTCTCAGGGGGGGCTGGATTTTTGGCCGGGATGTCCTAGGGGGTTGGTTCGCGGGTGTTTTTCTAGTTGCCCTGTTATTCCTGATAGAGGGACTTCTTGGTTGGGTGATGTGGCAGGGGCTACCGGATCGCTTTGGTCTGCTGCTGTTGAATGGCGTCCTAACTGGTGTCGCTGTGGGCTTTGCTGAAGAATTGCTCTTTCGCGGCTGGCTATTGCAGGAGCTAGAGCTAGAATATCAACCGTGGTTTGCCTTGCTGCTCAATGGCCTGATTTTTGCGGCATTGCACTATCTGCATCCTTTGGAGGTTATTTTGGCCACATGGCCGCAATTTTTTGGCTTGGCACTGCTGGGTTGGATTCTCGGTTTGGGCAAGTGGGTCTTTGGGGGGCGGCTGGGCTTTCCCATGGGACTCCATGGGGGGTTGGTCTGGGCCTATTTTGGCGTTAATGTCGGCAAATTAGTGAGCTATACCGGTGTAGCCCCAGAGTGGCTGACGGGGGTTAACGGTAATCCAATCGCCGGCTGATGGGCGTTTGTATCTTAATACTGGTTGCTTTGGGGCTTAGCTATCGCGTCGCAACCGCACCATAAAAAAACCGTCCATATCCTGTCGCTGTGGCCACACGGTGATCCAACCTTCAGGTGCAGCCTCTAGGGGAAAGTCGGGAGGGGGCGGTTCAATGTGCCAGTGGGGATGGCAGGAGAGAAATTGCTGAATCTGGACTTCATTTTCTGCCGCTTCTAGGCTACAGGTGGCATAAACCAATAGCCCCTGAGGTTTTACCCAGCGAGAAACATTGGCCAAAAGCTGAGCCTGTAGGGGCAATAGTTCAGCCAAGCGGGTTCTCAAGGGTTGCCAGCGGGCATCGGCATGGCGGTGCAGCGTTCCTGTACCGGAGCAGGGCACATCCAAAAGTACGCGATCGCCAACTTCTACAAAATCCTCGGCTGTTGCACTGTCAAGCGTGTAAATTTCAATACTCCTCAAGCCTAGGCGATCGCGATTGTGCTCTAACTTCCGCAGACGACTGGGGGCGCGATCGCAGGCAATGACGCGGCCGTGATCTGCCATCAACTCAGCAATATGAGTGGTTTTACCCCCCGGCGCTGCACAGGCATCGATCACCACCTCGTCGGGCTGCGGATCCAGGAGATGGCCGACCCATTGCGCCGCCCGGTCTTGAACTGACCAGTGACCTTCGGCATAGCCGGGAAGTTCCTGCATTGGCTGGCCACAGTGGGGTAGAACCAGTCCTTGGGGTAGGTGGGGAATGAACTGCAAACTGTAACCTGCTGCCTCAAAGTCCGTCATCAGACGCTCAGCGGTTGTCCGCAGGGGATTGAGGCGCAGATCGAGGCGGGGAGCCTGATTAAACCATTCACAGAGGGCAATAGATTCCCGCTCTCCCAAACGTTCTAACCAAGCGCCAACCAGTTCATCGGGAAAGCTATAGCGGCATCCCAGTTGAGACACCAGCGGCAGGTCAGCAAGTAGGGTGGGCAGGGGATCGGTGGGGGAGCGGCTGTAGCGGCGCAAGACCCCATTCACCAGTGCGGCAAAGCGCCCCCAGCCCATTTCTTTAACCAGTTCCACGCTGCTGTGCACTGCGGCATGGGGGGGGAATGCGATCCAAGTAGCGCAGT
>DVDZ01000025.1 GCA_015296025.1 Thermosynechococcus sp. M46_R2017_013 | reverse complement strand
CGCTACTATTTGCGGCGCTTACTGACGGAGCATCCCGCCATCCATCCCTACGTGAACCGGGATACACATCCACTGGGCATTGAGGAAGAATACTTAGAGCGTTACATCCGTTTAGATCATTTAACATATCCACAAATTAATGAGCTGGAATTCCTCATTGAGTTACATCAAAAAATAAAGGCTAACGAGCCACATCAAACCCACCAGCTTCAACAGATCGAGCAGAAAATTTTTGACCTCATCGGTATTAAACTTCCCGTTTCCTACAACGCTTTAACAGATTTGATGTCTTTCTTTAGTCAGGTTGCTAAAACCCAAGAGCAGATCCCCACGCCTACCGCAAGCCATGAATCTGTAAACCTTGCCGACTACTACGAATACTGTCGGCGAATTACAGAAGTAGCAGTGCACTACCTTGGCAAGAGGCTTGTCACTAACTATTGGCTATTGACACAGCCCCGTGAAAGTTGGCTGGCAAAAATTCAAGTAGATCAGTTCCACAACCGTAACTTTACGCCCCATGATCAACTTTTAACTAACCATGAAGCAGAAACCCTGCAGCGATGGATTCGGGATTTTATTCAACATTGCTGTCGCGTGCTGCCCACGCTGCCGCACCTTCTTTTGACAGCTGGGGTTCCTTCCCACCTGCTCTACGAGCTTATCCGTTGATCCTGGGGTGATACCTAAAACTGGCTTCTTTAGAGGGAGACACAAACAATAAAAACAAATGATAATATTAGAATATCCTAAGTGTTTCCTGTTTTGTTCAAATTCCGAGGCGTCTATGAACATGTCAATTTCTCCCTTGGCTCGCTACTACCTAAGGAAGCTACTTTTAGCCCAGCCAGCGCTTCAAGGCAAAGGGAGCAATTACGGGAACAACTGGGAAGAAAATGCTGATGCTTATCTGAAACTAGAGCATCTAACTGATCCACAAATCAATGAATTGGAGTTCCTTGTCAAATTGCATCAAAAAGTTAAGAATAGTGAACCATTTCAAACTGAACAACTGAAAAAGATCGAAGATAGAATTTTTGAATTGCTGGGTATCCAGTTGCCGGTTTCCAAGAATGCCCTGACGGAAATGATGGTCTTTTTTAGCCAAGTGGCCAGTGCTGGAGAAGGTGTCAATTCATCCGCGAAAACCGATGAGGCAACAACCTTAGGAGAATACTATCAGTATTTTCAGACTATCACCGCTGTTGCCAGCCGCTACCTTGGCAAAATGATTGTAAAAAACTATTGGTTGGCTACTCGTCCGCAGCAGAGTTGGCTTACGCAAATTTCGGTGGAGCAGTTTCAGAAAACCAACTCTCCCTTGCACAGCAGCAATCAACCGCTAACTCCTCAACAGCAGAAAATCCTTCAACAGTGGATTTGTCAATTTATCCGTCAGTGTTCTCGTGTCTTACCCATCTTGCCTCAACTCCTGTTGGAAGCCGGTGTACCCCCCTCCCTATTATGTCACTGGGTCAATCCGGCAACCCCTGGGGCGTCAGCAACTGAAAGGGTAAAAGTAGGTTGATCAGGCAGGGGGGGGAGTAACATTGGTAGCTCTGAGGCTTCTCTATAGATGACCCGCTGGCAACTGGGAAGATCAACCGGCAAAGGAAGGGGGAGGTTTTTTCTAGGGTGCTGCTCCACGATCAGAATCTGATTCCGTCGTTTGCTGGCGAGGGCATAGCCTAATTCCAATGCAGTTAGAGGGTGCAACTGGCCATTCTCAACCCCTGTGCCATCAGCAATAAATAGAAGCGAGCGACGCAATCGGGTAATAACGGCACGCTCCAAATGTAGAGGAGCGGTATCTGAACGTGGGCTTTCCACCAGTTCCAAGGGAAAGCGACTGGGAGTATTGGTTACAAATGCTTTGAGGACTGTGCGAATCTCGTCGCTACTGGGGCTATCTGCGGCACTGAAAAAGAGGGTAGGTTCCAAGTAACTCAGGCGATCGCTCTTGATGAAGTAGATTTCGTGACTGAGAATATCAATATTGGCGATTGTATAGCTGCCACTCCCTTCAATGTAAAATTCCACTGTTTCGCCAAGGCGGTAGCGCTGAAACCACTCCGAACGCTGGACTGTTGCTAAGTCATCGAGAAAATCTGCCCGCAATGCTGTTTTCAGCAAGCTACTTTTGTTGAGCCGTAGATCGTGGGGGCGTTGCTCAATTTGGTCGAGGGGTTCATACTGCGGTAGATACCATGCCCGCAGCACAATAATTGCCATTAAAACATTCCAAACAGAGACTGCAAATAATAATAAACCATGGGTAGATTGGGTTCTACGGAAGTAGGAGAGAGACAATGACAGCAAAATTACTGCTGGTGGATGATGAACCGGGGGTACGCGAGGCGGTGACAGCCTATTTAGAGGACAGTGGCTTTGAGGTGACAGCGGTGGCCAATGGTCAGGCGGCTCTGGCCTACCTAGAAACCAATGTGCCCGACTTGATTATTACAGACATCATGATGCCGCAAATGGATGGCTATGCCTTTTTAGAAAGAGTACGCCAACAGCCCCATCTTAGCCACATTCCTGTGGTCTTCCTCACGGCGCGAGGGATGAAGCGCGATCGCATCCAAGGCTATGATGCTGGCTGTGATGCCTACCTAGCCAAACCGTTTGACCCAGATGAACTGGTGGCCATTATTAAAAATCTGCTGCGGCGCCAAGCGGCTGCTCGCGATGAGACGGAACCCAACCTGACCCATCTAGCCCAACAAATTGCCGAACTGCGGGCGATGCTTGTCCAACAGGGCAAACGTAATCCCACTGCTTCTGCTGTTCGCCTGGATCTCACCCCTCGCGAAGCCAGTGTTCTGCAATTGGTGGTGAAGGGGCTAATGAATAAGGAAATTGCTAGCCAACTCAATACCAGTGTTCGCAATATTGAAAAGTACGTGAGTCGCCTCTTTGTAAAAACAGGCACCAGCAGCCGCACAGAACTTGTACGCTTTGCCCTTGAACATGGCTTAGCTGACTAGTTCACAGAGAAGGATCATTTTGCCAAAACCAGTCGGCAATGCCGGGCTTGGCTTTTTCCATTGCTGTGGGATTGAGAAGGATAATTGCTTGGCGGAGGTTGGGGGAGAGCCGTCGCTGTACCCGCTGGGGAATGCCATCCCCAAAATAAACGTGACCCCGACCCGTCAACACCACAATCAGGCGCTCGGGATCTCGCTGATGATGCTTGGCAATGACTTTGGCCATCGTTTCATCCCAAAGGACTTGGGCTTGGTAAAAGAAGTCAAAATTAAGACTGTGACTCACCCCTTGGTGGGCAGCAGTAAAAATTTCCTTCAGGCGATCGCGATAGGCAGTGTTGCTTAAATCAATGTCTATCAGGGGTGGAATATAGCGAAAATCGTCTTCCCTTAAGCTTTTTAGGCCTTGACGTGCCACTTGGCGGGTAACTTCACTGGGAGTATTCAGGGCAATCAGGGGAATTTGCTGCTCCTTGGCAAAGCGAAAAATCGGCGCATACAGCGACCAAGGAAAGCCCCACCGCTGGGCATATTGGGTTTGCTCCAGCAACTCTATTTCGGTAATCTCACCCGCAATGTAGGCATCGAGGGCAGCTTGAAAAGGACGCTGAATCATTTCAAGGGCGATCGCCAGTGGGCGACCCCGCCGCTGTAACTCCTGCAAAATTCGCAATTGTGCCTGATGATCGGCTACCCTATCGTGGGTCTCACCCAAATAGAGGATGTGTTTTTGCTCCCACTCGGCATAGGCTCTTTGCACAGGAACTGATTCACCGCCCCGCCAGACCTGTTGCGCTTTCAGACTGTGGGTTCCCGCAAAAAAAGGGCGATCGCCAAGCTGAGTGCTAAGGGATGCCAAGACCGCCCCACCGCTAAGCGACCCACACACCGTCCAAGGGGGGATGCCAAACGATAAAATATCTGCCAAGATCGAAATAGAGTCGTTAACGGTATGGTGACGACAACTCTCTTCTGTGCGTTCCCCATTGGGTTCAACCCTGTTATCCAACGCTGAAACAACTATGCAATCTCCCCATCCACTTGAACTCAGTGACCCCACTGCCAGTGACGTCAGTTCCACTCATCCTGAACTGAATGGTAACGCACTGGCGAAATCAGAGACGACCTCTACAGAATTGGCAAAGGTGGAAGTTCGCTTGAGTGATCCCCGTGCCGAAGCGCTGCGGCAAATGCTGGAACGTCACCGCGGTACACGGCAGTTAATTATTCTGCAAGATTTTCCTGATCCTGATGCCCTTTCTTCGGCGTGGACCTATAAGCTCATTGCTGAGCAGTTTGAGATTCAGTGCGATATTGCCTACGCCGGTGCCCTGAGTCATCAAGAAAATATTACCTTGGTGCGGCTGACGGGGATGCCCCTTGTGCGCTGGACCGTGCAAGGTACTAAAAATAAGGATCAGCGGGACTGCTCCTGTTACCAAGGCTACGTCCTGATTGACAACCAAGGCACCACCAGCCAATTACTGCCAATGGTGCAGGAGGCTCGCCTACCCGCGATCGCCATTATTGACCACCACAGTCTGCAAGAAGCCATCCAAGCCGAGTTTATAGACATTCGGCCAACGACCCGCGCCACGGCAACCATCTTTACCCAATACCTGCAAGCAGGGCTGCTCACCCTCGACAGTAGCAACCCAGTTCACGTAAAATGCGCCACTGCCCTCATGCATGGCCTGCGCTCCGACACTGATTGCCTTAAACAGGCCAAAGAGGAGGACTTTCTGGCAGCCGCCTTTCTGAGTCGTTTTATTGATTATCAACTGCTGAACACCATTTTGCAGTCCCACCGCTCAAAACAGGTGATGGACGTCATCGAGCGATCGCTCAAAAACCGCTCTATTCACAACAATTTCTCGATTTCTGGCGTGGGCTATATCCGCTACGAAGACCGCGATGCCATTCCCCAAGCGGCTGATTTCCTTGTTACTGAGGAGAACGTTCACACTGCTGTTGTCTATGGTCTTGTCCACGACGAAGATGAAGAGGTGGAGCTGATTATTGGTTCGCTGCGCACGACGAAAATTACCCTAGATCCTGACGAATTTATCAAGGAGGCCTTTGGCAAGGATCGCCAAGGGCGTTTCTTTGGTGGGGGTCGCTCCCAAGCCGGCGGTTTTGAAATTCCCGTGGGCTTCTTGTCGGGTCTCAATGAAAATCCAGAGTACGCTAAACTCAAGTGGAGTGTTTACGATACCCAGATTAAGCAAAAGCTCCTCCATCTCGTTAATCCCAAGAACAATGTCCTCCACGGTACGGAGTAGGGCACTGTTTCTGGTCATTAAGTTCTAGGTCTTTATGAGGGAGCTAACAGTCTTTTTTTTCCGCCACGGGATTGCGGTTGAACAGGAAGTCTTTGAAGGCAGTGATGGCGATCGCCCCCTGACGGCCAAAGGCGAAAAGAAAACCCAGCAGATTGCGCGGCGGTTACTAGATCTGGGCATTGAGGCAGAACTCATTCTCTCCTCGCCGCTGCTGCGGGCACGGCAAACGGCAGAAATTCTCCTAGAAGTGGGGGTTGCTCCCGATTTAATGATTTCTGACCTGCTAGCTCCGAGTGGCCGCTTGCAAGAATGGCTCCAGTGGCTGAGCCACTGGCGTCGAGAACATGAGGGTGCCCTCATTGCAGTGGGTCATGAACCCAATCTTAGTCACTGGACAGAACTTCTCACCTGTGGCCGAGCCTTGGGACACATCCAACTCAAGAAAGCAGGCATTATTGGTCTAAAAGTTCCAGACATCGATCCCCTTGGCAATAGTCAACTCTTTTGGCTGACGCCTCCTAAGTTTTTGCTCGATAGTCGTGGAATTGCCTGACTACAAGGGGCTATTCCGATGCTTCGCCATCACTTTCCCTAAAGCGACAAAATAGAAATACGGCCTGCTACAGGATGGAAGTGTGAATTTTGAGTCGGAAATTACAGAGCATTTACCACCGGATGTTCTCAGTTGGCTGTATGCCTATCAGCGGGAGCATCAATTGACTAGCCTTGAAGCAGCAATTGTGGACATTGTTTGTAAGTTTTATGCCCAAACGAATCGTTTGCCTGAGCGGGTGGCGGATCTAGAGCGACGGGTCAATGCTCTTAGCCGTGAAGTGATTCATCTGCGCCAACAACTGCCGCAAAACTACGATCGCCTGCGGGAACAGTTGGCAGCGGTACGCCTCAGTCATTCTGGCATTCTTCACAATTTGCGCGATCGCGTAGAGGCTCTAGAGTGTGAGGTGTTTTCGGATCGCCCTAGCGTTGCTGACGCAGAGGCTGATAGCTGAGGAGTTCCTCCAAGGTGGCAAGTAAATTGACTTTCACAAAGGTGATCTGATCCTCGGTATTGAGGCCAAACTGCCAGGCCACATTGACGCTAAAGAGAGGGAGTTTAGCTTTGCCCACTAAACGATAGCAGCGCTGTGTACCCTCTTTCGTCAAGAATTCTCCTTTGAGGGGTTCTGCCCGCATACCCACAGCTTCAAGGTGGAGATAGTGGGCGATCGCTCCCCGGCCAATTAGCGGCTCTGCAAAGGGCGGATAGAGAACTCCCTCCTCAGCAAATAGGGCGGCTACATCCTCATAGCGTTCGTCGTTGAGGGCAGTAAAATAGGCGCTGAGCGTTGGCTCGTCAATGCCGAGAATGGGACTGCCTTGAACAGAATGGATCATTTTTTAATATCCTCAGTGGTTTGAATCGAGATAAAAAAAGGGAGCAAGCTGCCCCCTTGCGTAACCCATGGCATCTTAATTAGACGGCAAGCGGATCTACACCCATGGCGACTACGGCATTCCGCAAGATGGTAATTTGTTGACCAAAATCAAGGGCTTTGATAGCTTCAAACACGCGATCGGCATCGCGGCTGAGGGTATAACCGGCGGGCACGGGTACCACAAACCCCTGTTTCATCAGTTCCGCCAGTTGGTACCAGAAGGCAAGCTTGGTGTTGGGACTAAAGACGCCGTAAGCACGGGTAAGAGGGGTATCCACATTGGCCACCAAGTCACGCATGAATTGAAGCTGATCATCAAAACTGAGTGCTTTGACCTGATTGAGCAGCCCTTCCGCCAGTTGTAGGCGAGCCGTACCGAGGGCGGCGGCTGTAATCGAATGACCCGTTTCAGTGTAGATAAACCACAGAAGCCCTAGTTTGTCATCCACGCTCAAGCAGTTGAAGAGAGTGATGACTTCTTGAACGGCTGTGGCCAGTGTTGAGGGAGTGAAACGAGTATCGGTGGTATAGGTCATACAGCTTCAGAGATGTTGAACGTCTAGCAGGTTGCCATGCTTATCTCTGCCTCCTGGTCAACAGTATGTTACACATCTTCATAAAAGGCAACACAAATTTATAAATACCGTCAATAAATCTATTTTATAGTCTATTTGAATAGACTAAAATAAATCTCCTGTAGCTACAATCCTTGGGTACTCCTATCTAGGCAAGGAAAAAGATGCTGGGGAGAGCAAGAGAAAGTTTTTACAAATGTTAAGATTACATCTGTTTTGGCGAGAACAGTCCTGTGGCTCGACCGACTCTCTACGTAGCAATCACAAACCATGGCTTTGGTCATGTGGGGCGAACAACCGCACTTGTGAATGCGATTCGCCGTCAAGTGCCCACTCTGTTGCCACTGATCGTGACGGCTGCTCCCTATTGGTTGTTGCGGGCAAATTTGGAGGGGGAGTTTATTCACCGCCCCCGCGCCCTGGATCTGGGGGTAGTACAGGCGGATAGTCTGCAAATGGATTTGGCGGCAACCCGTGCTAAGCTTTTGGAACTGCGGGCGGCTGCCCCTGAGTTAATCTGTGCAGAGGCTGAGTTTATTCGGCAAAATCGGGCGCAGTTGGTCTTAGCAGATATTCCGCCATTGGCTGTAGCGATCGCCCACGCAGCAGGGGTGCCCTGCTGGATGGTCAGTAATTTTGGCTGGGATTTTATCTATCGCTCTTTTGGGGATGACTTTGTTGAGATTGCGGATTGGGTGGGTGATCTTTACAGTAGGTGCGATCGCCTGTTTCAACTGCCCTTTGCGGAACCGCTAACGGCGTTTCGCCATAAGGAACCTGTGGGATTGACGGGAGCTGAACCGCGTTTTGACCCGGCGGAGTTGCGGCAGCGCCTTGACCTTACTACCCCCCGCGATCGCACGGTTCTTTTAACATTTGGCGGCTTGAGTTTGCAGGCCATTCCCTATGGGGCACTCAAAGACTTTCCCGATTGGCAGTTCCTCACTTTTGATGCCGCCGCTCCCGAAGGGCTGCCCAACCTCCTGAAGCTCTGTGGGCAACAACTGCGTCCAGTGGATGTGATGCCCCTCTGTGGGCGAGTTGTATCTAAGCCCGGCTATGGCACCTATGCGGAGGCCTATCGCGTGGGGGTAGCGGTGGCAACGATTCGTCGCGATGATTTTGCCGAAGGGCCAGTGTTGGTGGCGGGATTGCAGGCGCACCACTTCCATCAAATCCTCAGCCATGAGGAGTTTTTTAGTGGCCATTGGCAGTTTTTGCGCGCAGAACCGCAGCCTCCCCAAGACCCGACGCCCCTGGACTGCAACGGAAATTCTACAATTGCCACTGCCGTTGCTTATTATTTGAATCAACACACCTAGGATTCGTAGCAGTCGCTGTGGGTATTTTGGGATGGTACACAGCCTCGCCGCTCAAAAAGGCTTGGCAACTCTATCAGCAGCAGCAGTGGAGCGGGGCACGACAGTGGGCCAGTCAAGCTGTGGAACGGTCGCCGCAGCCTGAGGCCTACTACCTGTTGGGATTAATTGCTGAACAGCAGAGAGACCCCCTTGAGGCGAAGATGGCCTATGAACGGGCGATCGCCCTTAATCCGTGGTATGCCCCTGCCCATTATCGGTTGGCCATTGTGCTCCACGATGTTCTTCAGCAGCCGGCCGCGGCTCTACCTCACTATCAGCGTGCCCTTGAAGTCAGGCCGGAGTGGGTAGAAGCCCACAGCAATCTCGGCAATGCCTATCTGGATTTGGGGGAGACTGAGCAGGCGATCGCCTGCTACCAAAAAGCCCTGTCTTTGAATCCTGACTTGCCCACAACGTTATATAACTTGGGACTGTGCCTGCACTCTCAGGGGAAACTTACAGAAGCCAGTGCTTGCTATGAACAGTCCCTCTACCTCGAAGCCGGCCAAGCCGATGTCCACAATAATTTGGGCAGTGTCTATCTTGCTTTGAAGCACTACGAAGCAGCGGTTCATCACTTTCAAGCGGCCCTGAGCACCAATCCAGAACTGCTCACAGCTCACTACAATCTGGGCTACGCTTTGCAGCTACAGGGCAAGCTGGCGGCGGCGCGCGATCGCTATCAAGAAGTGTTGCTGCGGGACAGCAGACATCCACAGGCACTGCTGCAATTGGGGGAAATTTACCTTCAGGAAGCGGACTTTGCCACAGCCATGAGTTATTACCAGCGTTGCCTCAGCCTTGACCCCCTCAACAGTACTGCCCAAGCTGGGTTGGCCACAGCCCTGCTGGAAATAGGCGAGCCGCAAACGGCACTCCACCATTTTCGTCAAGCGGTTGCCCTTGCTCCTGATGTTGCGGAGGTGCGCCTGAGCTTTGCCTTGGTGCTGCTACTCCTAGGACACTTTCAAGAGGGATGGGAAGAATACGAATGGCGCTGGCAGCAATCCACGGGTGGCTTGCGCACCTATCCGCAGCCGCGTTGGCAAGGTCAGTCCCTTGAGGGAAAAACCCTCTTTGTCTATAGCGAGCAGGGGCTAGGGGACTGCATTCAGTTTGTGCGTTTATTGCCTTTGATA
>DVDZ01000210.1 GCA_015296025.1 Thermosynechococcus sp. M46_R2017_013 | reverse complement strand
CGTTACCCTAGGGGGGGTGGCCTTTTTCCTCATTGGCTTAGCGGATGATCTCCTCACTTTACCGGCGCTCCTACGTCTTGTCCTACAATTTCTGGTGGCAGGTATTGTCTGGGCGGTGGGCGTGAAAATTCGTATTATCACCGTGCCCTTTATGGGTATTGTTGACTTAGGTTGGCTCAGTTTACCCCTGACCACCGTCTGGCTGGTGGGGATTGCCAATGCCATTAACTTCATTGATGGTGTGGATGGTCTAGCAGCGGGGGTGTCCGGTATTGCTGCGTCTGCAATGTTTTTTGTCTGTATGCTCATGGGGAAGCCAGAGGCAGGACTTTTGGCTGCAGCTCTCGCAGGGGGTGCACTGGGCTTTTTGCGCTATAACTTTAATCCTGCCCAAATTTTCATGGGGGATGGGGGTGCCTACTTCATGGGGTTTACCCTTGCAGGATTGGGGGTCATTGGTCTGGTTAAAGCCTATACAGCGGTGGCTATTCTAGTGCCTCTATTGATTCTGGCAGTGCCGATTGTGGATACATCGACCGTTGTTTTTAACCGCCTCCTGAAGGGGCAATCTCCCTTTGCTCCTGATAAGAGACACTTACACCATCGCTTGCTCAAAGCGGGGCTGTCACAGCGGGTGACGGTGCTGTTTATTTATTGCTTGACGCTGTGGGTGGGCAGTCTAGCCTTGGCCTTAGCGGGCTTGCCGGGAGGATGGGGCTATGCGGTGGCGGCATCCCTTTTAATGGGTTTTGTTTCATGGTATGTCTGGCAGCGGGTGCGCAGCAGCGAAAATGACTGAAACAATGAGTGCAGAAATTATTTGCGTGGGCACGGAATTGCTCCTAGGGGAGATTCTCAACAGTAATGCCCAGTTTTTGGCGCAACAACTGGCGAGCTTGGGCATCCCCCACTATTACCAAACTGTGGTTGGCGACAATCCCACGCGAATTAAAAAAGTCGTGGCCATTGCCTGCGATCGCGCCCGCCTATTGATTTTTACTGGGGGTCTTGGCCCTACTCCCGATGATCTTACCACCGAAACCCTAGCGGATTTTTTTCAAGCTCCCCTAGAAGAGCGTCCGGAAATTATTGCTGACCTAGAACGCAAGTATGCCCATCGCGGCGGCTTCAGTCCCAGTAATCGCAAGCAAGCCCTCTTGCCGGTGGGGGCACAGATTCTTCCAAATCCCCTAGGGACGGCCCCCGGCATGATTTGGCAGCCACGCACGGGTCTCATCATTCTCACCTTTCCCGGTGTTCCGGCTGAAATGAAGCAGATGTGGCAAGAAACAGCGGTGCCCTTTTTGCGCTCCCAAGGCTGGGGAAAAGAGGTGATTTACAGCCGTGTGCTGCGTTTCTGGGGTATTCCAGAATCAGTGCTTGCCGAAAAAGTAGCCGCCTACATTGCCCGTGAGCATCCGACGGTGGCTCCCTATGCCGGCAATGGCGAAACCCGCCTCCGCATTACCGTACGTGCCAAAGATGAAGCGGAAGCTCAACAACTAATTCAGCCTATCGAAGCCGAGATTCGGCAAATTGTTGGTTTAGACTGCTATGGTGTCGATGAGGATACCCTCGCCAGTGCTGTTGCCCGCCTTCTCCAAGAGCGACACCAAACAGTGGCCGTAGCAGAGTCCTGTACCGGCGGTGGCCTTGGGGAAATGCTGACCCGCTTGGCGGGGAGTTCTCTCTACTTCAAAGGGGGCGTCATTGCCTATGCCAATGAAGTTAAGGTGAATTTATTGGGAGTGAGTCCTCAAGATCTAGAGCAAGAGGGTGCTGTGAGTGCTGTGGTCGCCGCCCAGATGGCTCTAGGGGTCAAGAGGCGTTTGGCTAGTGATTGGGGTGTAAGTATTACGGGCATTGCAGGTCCAGGGGGAGCGACGCTGACTAAACCCGTGGGACTCGTCTATATTGGCGTGGCATTGCCCAATGGTGAGGTCATTACCCGTGAATTTCGCATCAGCGGTCAAAGGGGACGGGATTGGGTGCGGCATCTCAGTGCTATGAATGCCCTCGATGTATTGCGGCGGCAGTTATTGGTGAATCCATGAATCACGGTTTGCTCTGGTTACCCCTATTGGCCGTTTTTATCCTGCTGGCATGGTTGGGCTGGGTCGAGTACCGCAAGCTAGAACACTATCGCCAGTGGGCACAGCAATTTGAAGCTAGTAAGTACGATATTGCTGCTGTCCTCGGTCAACAGGGCGATCGCCTGACTTGGGGACGCCCCACCCCCCAGGGAATTGTTCATTTGCAAACCTGTGAGCTATCGGCAATTCAGACTCTCTGGGTCGAGGCCGGGGGCCAGCGGGTTGAGACAGAAAACGCTCGTTGTCAGGGAACCATTTGTCTCGTGCTGCAAACCCCCACGGGAAATTGCCATCGCATTCCCTTTACAGAACTTCCCTTAGCATTGGCGTGGCGCGATCGCCTACAATCAAAACTTGCGGGTAAAATTGACAGCAAGTTTGCATAGGTTCTCAACTTCTATGAAACATATCGTGGCGCTAGTGCCCGGTGGTATCGGTGATCAAATTCTTTTTTTTCCCACCCTTGACGATCTCAAAGCCCATTTTCCCCAAGTTCGGTTAGATGTAGTCGCTGAACCCCGCGCCGTTGCGGCCTACCAACTCAGTAGCAGTGTCCACCAAGTCATTCCCTTTGACTTTAAAAACCGCAACGCCCTTGCTGACTGGGCAAACTTCATTGGTACGCTCCGCGAGGGCGAGTATGACGCCATTCTTTCCTTAGGGCGGAGTAAAGCCGTGCGCTTCTTGCTTTGGCTGACGGGGATTCCCAAGCGGGTTGGCTTTGCTAAATTCAATCCCTTGGGGTTTCTCACCGATGCTGTGCCAGTCAACCTCAATCAGTACGCCGCTGCCACCTACCACGACTTACTCAAAGCCTTTGGCATCACTACCCCCTGTCCTTTGCCCAAGGTCGGCATTGCTGAGGTGGATCAACAGTGGGCAACGGCAGAGCGGCACCGCCTAGGGATGACTGGGAGGTATCGCCTTTTGCACGGTGGCTCCAGTCAGATGGCACTCACCAAAGGGATGAACAAAATTTACCCCCCCGCCGCTTGGGTTGAGGTGATCCAGACACTGCAACAACAGGAGCCGCATTTGCCTTTTATCGTGGTCTGTGGGCCTGAGGATCAAGCGTGGGTGGAAGCTCTCACTCAAGCCCTACCCAACATTCAGATTAGCCGCCCACCCGATCTGCGAAAGCTAGCTGCCCTCATGCAACAGGCACAACAAATCCTCTGTACGGATAGTGGTCCAATGCACATTGGCGTGGCAGTGGGTACTCCCCTGGTGGCGCTCTTTGGCCCTACCGATCCCGCGAAACTCTTGCCTGCTGATCCGCGTTTTCGTGCTGTCAAGTCTGCCACAGGCAACATGGCCGATATTCCAGTTGCAGCGGTGATTGAGGCAGCGCGCCATGGCTAGACCGGCTGTTTTCCTTGATCGCGACGGCGTGCTGAACCAAGAGGTGGGCTATATTCACCGCCTTGAGGACTTGCAGCTCATCCCCGGTGCGGCTCAAGCAGTGCGACGACTCAATGACGCCGGCTGGTTTTGCTGCTTAGCCTCCAACCAATCAGGTCCAGCGCGGGATTATTACAGCATTGATCATGTCCATGCCCTACACCAAAGGCTCCAGGAGTTACTGGCTGCAAGTGCCAGTGCCGTGTTGGATGCAGTTTATTTCTGCCCCGATCTCAGTCGCCCTGAAGGGGGAGTTGTGGCTGACTACGCAGGCTGGACAACATGGCGTAAACCCAATACAGGTATGCTGGTAGCAGCGGCTTGGGATCACAATTTGGATTTAAGCCGCAGTGTGATGGTGGGAGATAAGGCCACTGATATTGATCTGGCGCGAAATGCTGGCTGTTATGGCATTTTGGTACAGACGGGCTTTGGCGATCGCGTTCTTGAGGGGAGCTACCAACACACCAGTCAACCCGATTACATTGCAGAGGATTTAGCCGCTGCCGTAGAGTGGATTTGTACTCACCTTGTGCCCCGTTAGGGATGACTTCATCGCCAAACGATACCAAGTTTCCCCTAGCCTTACTCTTCCTTGTGGTGTTGGGCTACGTACTCGTAGGATGGTATCTGTCCGCCTATCCTTGGATGTGGTCAGCCTATGCCTGTTTTTTTGCAGCTATTCTGACAGTATTTATCGTAGGTGGTACCTCTAGTCTGTTGCGCTCCAAACAGAATAATCCCAAGGGTATTTTCACCACCTTAATTCTGCGGATGGGTACCCCTAGTCTTTTTACCGTCTTAGTGCTGAGTACCGCCGTTACCCTTGCGATTATTGCCTTTCAGATCTTTAGTGTGATCGCCATTCTTATTAGCACCGAAACCCTTGTGCGTATTGAAATGAAAGCCGCCGGCTACCAGAACTGGCAGATTATGCTAGTGCTGATTCCAATGGCGATTTTAGGGGTATTTATTGGCTGGAGTATTGGGCACTACTTACCTTCTTCTCTAGACGGAGCATCATTGCTGTTGGGGCTAAAGCAACAAACTTTCCAAGGCGCGTAGATTCGTGATGCACAGGCTCTCTTGATTGCGGCGAATAATGCCCTTGCGCTCCAGTTTCCCCAAAACCCGTGTCACCGTTTCCCGCGCCATGCCACTGAGACTACTTAATTCACGGTGGGGTAGATTGGGAATTTCTAGACCATCGGCTCCCTGTCGCCCCTGACCATCCGCTAAAAACAGCAGAATATCCGCCACCCGTGACGTACTATCGGATTCCCGTAACCGCAGCCGCCGATTTAGTTGTCGTAGCCGCCGAGCCATCAACTTAGCAAGGCGTATGCCAGCTTGGGGTTCGGTATTGACCAGATTGACAAAATCCGCTGCAGGCATATTGGCCACCACCGTTGGCGTTAGGGTAATTACATCCGTTGAACGGGGCACTTCCTCCAAGGGCGCCATTTCCCCAAACAGTTCTCCTGGGCCAAGAATATTCAAGGTGACTTCTTTGCCATCTATGTTGTAGGTGCGAATTTTGACCCAGCCACTAAGGATGAAGTAAACCGATGTTCCCCAGTCATTTTCCAGCAAGATCACTTGGTTGGCAGGATGTTGCCGCGTCACCACATGGGCAAGTGCCTTTTCCACCACTGCCTGCGGTAAATCGCGAAAAAAGGGCGTATTTTGCAAAGATAGTTCAGGTGCAGGAGAACTACGCCGTTCTTGCATAGAGGTCAAGACCGAGAGCGCGAAAAAATAGGTCGTCAGGCGTTGCAGGGAAACCGACACCTGTGATCTTACCATTGCTATCCATAATCACAATCAATGTATCGGTAACCTTAAACTTAGCAAACACTCCCTTGATTAACGATATTGCCATTACTTCCGTCGCTCAAATGCTCTTTGTAAGCGCCTACCCACTTAGAAATATTTCAGAAACATTGCTTTGCGCCCCTGTCATCTTTTGGGCGGAAACTCTTTTTGCAGTTGTGGATGTCGATGCTCCACGCTCAGTCAAAGTGATTGCCAAATAGGCAGCAGTTTAGAGTTTTTGCATCCACTTGTGCGCAAGATGCCGGCCTGCAGGCCGGGGAGGATGTCAAACAGTCTTTTCTAGAAGGATTGAGAGTGGCCAATAGCGATCGCCCTAAGGCCACTGTTTGGTTCAGTCAAGCAATGTAAATATCTCTTATCAATTCTTGATGCAGACTTGACTCTATAGATAACTGCTCCTTGAGTTTTCCCAGCTTGCGGGGGAAACTGCTGTGGAGTGTAAAGTTTATTAAAGACCTTGACTCCTTTGGTTAGCCTTCGTCACAATGAGTTCCATAGGTTAAGACTTGAATTTTATCCTCGTGAGCGGTTTGTAATAACTGCGAGTGAGTAGGTTGTGCCAATGCTAGAAACCCTTGAATTTGTGATTTATCCCGATGGCCGCGTCATTGAAACGGTGACAGGCATTGCTGGGAGATCTTGTGCTGAGGTGACTGCTGCCATTGAAGCACAACTGGGGTGTGTCATTAGCCAACAGCCCACTGCAGAATACTACGCTTCCCAAGAGGAAGAAAATCAATTGGTTGTTCAATCTGTCCCCTCCCAGTGGTAGTCGTTGAGGATTGTTGATCCATGTCGCACTTCAGCCAAATCAAAACCCAAATTCGGAGTTTACCCGCCCTAGAAGCTGCCCTGACAGACTTGGGCTTACCGTGGCACTCTGGTTGCCAAGAAGTGCGTGGGTTTCGCGGTCAAACCCAAACGGCTCAAGTCGTTATTCCTCAACAAAATGGCTACGACATTGGCTTTCGCTGGAATGGCACTGAGTATGAACTAGTGGCCGATCTCGAGTTTTGGCAACAGGCGTGGTCAGTGGATTGCTTTTTGAATAAAGTTACTCAGCGCTATGCCTACCATGCAGTGCTGCAATCTGCCACGGAACAGGGCTTTCAAGTCCAGACCACAGAGCAGCAGGCCGATGGCAGTGTCAAGCTGGTGCTGCAACGCTGGCGTTCCTAGCCGCTTGAGAGAATGGATAGACCCATGGGTCAGCCCCTTGGTTTAGAACCAGAACTTGGCGGTCAACTGCGCCAAAGTGCACCTCGCAGTGGCTATGAACCGGAACTGGGGGGAACTCATCGCCAACACGGTGTCTATGTAGATGAAATTACCTGTATTGGCTGCAAGCACTGTGCCCATGTAGCGCGAAATACATTTTACATAGAGCCGAGCTACGGGCGATCGCGGGTGATGCGCCAAGATGGCGATCCGATTGAACTAATTCAAGAAGCCATTGATACCTGTCCCGTTGATTGTATCCACTGGGTGGATTACACGGAATTAAAACGGCTTGAGAAAGAACGCCTTGAGCAAGTGGTTCCTCCTGCCGGTTTTCCCATTGATCTGGCGACCACTCACCGCAAAAAACGACGATTGGTGCCTAGTACTGAATAACATCCTCGGGCATCACAATCAGCGTTGTGCCCTGACGACCAACGATAATTACGCGCTGATGCTCTGGAATAGCCAAACGGGGGTCGTGACAGCGTGCTTGCCAGGAAATCCCCTCATAAAGCACTCGTCCAGTTTCGCCGGCGGGAATTTTCGTGAGTGTTTCTCCCTCGGCCGTTTCCCTCAGAACTGGTGGGACTCGTTTGGGCTGGTACCGCCGCAAGAGGAAGACCACTGCTACTGATAACCCTATCCAAAGGACAATTTGCGCTGAAAAGCTAGGAATCAGAGGGGAGAGAAAAGCCACGATCAAGGCACTGAGTCCAGCCGTCGCTCCATAAAGGCTGTTGGCAGGATAAGCTCCATTACAAAAAGAATGACGCCAACAATTAACCAAATCCAAAAGGGAGACAGGGGCATTGCTCTTATCACCCAAGACGGTTACTTCAAAGATAGCTTAAACTCCCTTTCTACAGAGAGTGAATTTACCTGTTTTAATGGGTTTTGGTTTTATTCCTGCGCAAAGAACTGTACTGGAACTTATAAAAACCACCCTGCGTCAGGGGAGCTAGCACTCAAAAGAGACTGCTCCAATTCTGGATGAATTCAATGAGGCAAACAACAATGACGGATCTATTGATCTCCCTGCTGGTGGGACTTCTCACCCTTGGCCTGTTGACAAGTTGGCTATGGCGACCAACGGCAACCCCTATTTCTCGTGCTGAACAGGCCAATACGCCCGATTTTGTTGCTGATGCGCCTCCCCCGGATGATGAGGGTACGCCACCCCGTCGGGGATAGGCTAGGATTCTCCTAGGGACTTTTAAAAACAATACTTTAGTGATTAAGCAGCTTTGGTTAGCAGGGCAACTATTTCAAGCGGGTTTCTTGGCCTTTGGTCGTGGCCTTTTCTTTATTGCCCGCTATCACCTTTGGGGCTATCTGCTGCTACCGGCCTTTTTGAGTCTGGTGCTAGGGATTATACTCCTCATTACTGCTTTCTGGGCTGTTCAGGTCGTTGGTGATCATTGGTCTGTTGCTGGGGAATGGCGGTGGCTCTACCAAGGGTTCATTGATGTGTTGGCAACCCTGATTGCCATCTTTTTGGCCTTGATTAGCTACCAAACGCTGATTCCCCTTGTGGTGATTCCTTTTCTGGGGGCGTTGCTCAATCGGGTTGAAAAAATTACGGTAGGACAAACCATTGAAGTGGGGTGGCGGCGTGATCTCTTAAACGCTATTATGGGTGGATGGTTTGCACTGCGAGATGCAGTTTTGCAAGTGCTCTTCCTACTGCTCTCGTTTCTTACAGGTCCCCTGCAACCCGTTGTGATGGCGATCGCCAGCAGCTATTTCTTGGGGCGAGGAAGTTTTGATTACCTCCTTGAGAAACACAGTACCTCTTTCAGGGAGCGTAAACTCTTAACCCGTGCCTATAGGCCACAAATCTATGGCCTTGGTTTGGCGCAGTTTTTGGGGCTGTTGATCCCCTTGCTGGGGTTAGTGTTGGTACCGCCAGTGGGGGTTGTGGCTGCAGCTTTACTGATTCAAGATCATCCACCGCAAGACCAGTTGATGGCAGTCAATGCGGTTTCTCGGCGTTGATTTAGCGTGGAAGGGAGGAGCCTCAGGGTACTGCTGTTTGCAGTGGCAGGGACAAGATTTAGGGGTGGTCGCTCTCGATCGCTCCCGTGATACGGATGAACTTCTGGCATGGATTGATCGCGATGCACCCTCTGCGCAAGTGGCAATGGTGGCGGTGGATGCCCCCCTAATGATTCCCAATCCAAGGGGAATGCGTACCTGCGATCGCCAGTCCCATCAAGTCCTTGGCCGTTATCACGCCGGCTGTTATCCGGCAAATCAGCAATCCCCCTTTGCAAGCCACACGACGGGTTTTAGTGAAGCCTTGAGTCAACGGGGGTTTCGCCATGCCCCTACCCTCACTCCTCAAGAACTAGGGCGCTTCCAAATTGAAGTCTTTCCCCATGCGACGGCGATCGCCCTCTTCCAACTGGATCGAATCATCAAATACAAAAAAGGCCGCCTTGTAGAGCGAGCCAAAGGGTTAGCGCGGCTGAGGGAGTTAATGGCTACCCATCTTCCCCACCGTGAGCCGCGTTTAGCCCTGCAACTACCCACTGAAATCCCCACCACCGGCCGAGAACTCAAAGCCCTAGAGGATCAACTGGATGCAGTTCTCTGTGCCTATACGGCAGCCTATTGGTGGTACTGGGGGCGCGATCGCCACTGGGTGCTGGGCAGTGACTCCTTTTCACCAGAGCCAGCCCCAACCGACGCCTACCTAAAGACAGGGTATATCGTTATTCCCCGGTGCTAACTTTCACGATTGCGGTAGCGTTGCAGTTCCGTGCGCAGAGCGGCAATTTCAGCACGCAAATCATCAATCAGCGCTTGCCAATCCACCCCCTGCTCCCGTCGAGGTACCACTGTTTCTGCCTCTTGACGGGCACGAGCTTGTACCTCTTCCATGAACTGATGGAGCCGCTGCTGTTGTTCGGCATCAAATCGCCCCAGCTGACTCAGGAATTCCACAAATAGATGCTGCGCCTGATCCCGTAGGAGGGTTGCTGTGGCTCGACCAAGGAAAAAGGCATCCAGCGGCGATTGACTCATAGGAGTGTCATTCCTCATAAGTTGCATCTTTCAATCCCTGAGTGTAACAAAGTTTTACAAGAAACAGGTCTAGCTCTTCCCCGATTCTCCACCTTTTGCCTATAGGACAGATAAGAAGATTTTTAACGTTTGACTAGACAGATTGTCCCCGCAAAAGCATAGAATTATTTCAATTAAACACTTCTTTTTCATAGCTATAAATCATGGATGCCCCCTTAGGGCTGGCGGTTCCTCTGAATAACGGCTTAGCTATGAAAATTTCTCTAGATTTGCCAAAAGGGGTAGGAATGCTAACAAATTTAGCGAATCGAGTTCACTTTAAGTATTGGCGGGGCGATCTCTTTGGTGGGCTAACTGCCGCCATTGTTGCCTTGCCAATGGCTTTGGCCTTTGGGGTCACTTCTGGTGCGGGTGCAACAGCGGGACTGTACTGCGTGGTCTTGCTGGGCTTTTTTGCCGCCCTGTTTGGGGGCACGCCAACGCTCATTTCTAATCCCACAGGGCCGATGACGGTCGTGATGACAGCAGTGATCACCCGCCTCACCAGTGAATATCCCGATCAAGGGCTATACATGGCCTTTACGGTGGTGATGCTAGCGGGCTGTTTTCAGATCCTGTTTGGCCTGTTGCGGTTGGGCAAGTACATTACCCTCATGCCCTACACCGTCATTTCCGGCTTCATGTCAGGAATTGGCCTGATCATGATCCTGTTGCAAATTGGCCCGCTGTTGGGTCATAGCAGTAAGGGGGGTGTGCTGGGGACAGTGCAAAACTTGCCAGAGTGGGTGCAAACACTGAACTTCGCTGCCCTTAGCTTGGGGCTATTCACGCTTGGTCTAATCTACTTCACTCCCCAGAAAATTCGGCGGATTGTACCGCCACAACTCTTAGCCTTGGTTTTGGGCACTATTCTATCAATGGTGTTTTTTGCGGATGCCGGTTTGACCCGCATTGGCACGATTCCCACGGGACTGCCAGAGTTTGTGCCCCCCACCTTTACGCTGCCGGCTCTAAAAACAATGATTGTGGATGGGGCAATGTTGGGAATGCTCGGCTGTATTGATTCCCTGTTGACTTCAGTCATTGCCGATAGTATCACCCGCACTCAACATGATTCGGATAAGGAACTAATTGGTCAAGGTATTGGGAACTTGCTATCGGGTCTCTTTGGCGGGTTACCCGGTGCGGGTGCAACGATGGGTACGGTGGTGAATATCCAAGCGGGGGGGCGTACCTGCTTATCCGGCATGATCCATGCGGTTATTCTGTTGATGGTGGTGCTGTGGGCTGCCCCTTTGACGGAACCAATTCCCACGGCAGTGCTGGCAGGAATTCTAATCAAGGTGGGGATAGACATTATTGACTGGAATTTTCTCAAACGCGCCCATGTGCTCTCTTTGCGAGCTGCCTGCATCATGTATGGGGTAATGCTGCTCACTGTGTTTGTGGATCTCATTGTGGCGGTGGGAGTCGGCGTCTTTATTGCCAATATGTTAACCATCAAACGCTTGGCAGATCTGCAATCGGAGGATGTCAAGGCCATTACGCACGCTGATGATCAAACGCCGCTCACCCCAGAGGAAAAAGAGCTCTTTCGGCAGGCCAAGGGGCAACTGTTGCTGCTGCACCTCGGTGGTCCTATGAGCTTTGGTTCCGCTTGGGCAATTTCTCAACGGCAGGCCATCATGTCGGACTACAAGGTGCTGATCCTCGATGTCAGCAGTGTGCCCCTGTTGGGGGTAACAGCGACGTTGGCTATTGAGTCCTTAATCCAGGAAGCACAAAAGCACCATTTAGTCATTTTTCTTGTGAATGGCTCAGTAAATAAGGTGCAACAGCGACTACAACGCTTCCGTATTTTGGATCGAGTGCCCGCTGACCACGTGGTGAGCGATCGCCGACAAGCCCTTGAAAAAGCCATCCAGTTTCTCCACCAACCGGCGGAGTTACTAGAAGTAACAACGGGCAGCTACGAATAACGGGAGACGGCAGGGTTGCCCTGCACATACCATCGCCAAGGAATCTCTTGCCCTTGGGAAATACCAATGCGCGTGGTTTGTACCACCGGCTCTGTCAGGGGGCGGGGCGGCTTTGCCAGCCAGAGACCGCTCTCTTTCCCTAGCATTAAGCCGGAAAGCCGGCGATCAATCCCCAAGACTTGGCAGAGTTTCCCGGGGCCAGCAGCACTGCGTGGGGGCAATGAGGGACTAAGCATCTCTAGGGCACGAATGAGAACGGCACTGGCAAAATTAGGGCGATCGCTGGCGATATTCAAGCAGTGGTAAATGCCATAGATTTGATAGACATAAATCGTCCCCGGTGCTGCAAACATGGGGGCATTGCGAATTGTTTGGCGACGGTAGCATGGCAGGCGGGGTCACCGGCCATGTAGGCTTCAGTTTCGACGATCCGACCTCGGTAAAGTTGACCATTGGGCTGTTGCCGTACGAGAAGACACCCCAATAATTCTTGAGCCACCACTGGGGCAGGGCGCGCTAGCCATTCAAGGGGCAGGCAGTTCTCTTGCTCAATGCCGATGTCCTTCAAGCAGCAAACCCTCCATCAAAGCATGGCGCAGGGGGGCATTTAGGCCAGAGACGGTGTAGAGCATTGCTTCCCGATAAAGACGCTGAACGGTGTGGCTGAGCACTAGGGCACTGCCGCCGCTGGCAATTAGGGCAGCTTGAGACGTTTGAATAGCAAGGTGAATGGCGGCGGCGCGCAGTTGCGCGTGGTAGGGGGGATTGAGGTTCTCTAATTCCCCTTGAATTTGGTCGTAGAGACGGTGCCAGCGATCGCGAAAGTGGTGATAGAGGTTTTTGGCGTCGGCACGCTCGGCTAGGATTTGTAAACTCGCACGGGCACAACCCATGGGGGCAGCACTGCTCCGCAATAATTGCTGGCGATCGCGAAGGGCTATCCAATCTGCCCCACTGATACCCACCACATCTTCCGGAGGGACTAACCAGTTGACCACTTCTGCTTGCACTGTTTGGGTTGAGGGTACAGCTGCCAGGGGCAAGGGGAGAGAGAGGTGTAAAATTCCGCCACTGGCCTGTTGGGCATTGATGAAGGGCATGAGGGCAAAGAGAATGCGCTGATCCGGCAGGGGAGCTGCGGCAACAAACATTGTCATGTGCTGAAAGCCACTGAGCCAAGGCAACATCCCCTGTAGGCGATAGCCCTTACTAGTGGGTTGAGCTTGCAAATCCACTGGGTTATGGCGTAAGTGGGAAAAGCTAACCCCAATCAACACCTGCCCCTTCACTAAGTCCGCCAAGTAGGTTTGAGCAACGTTCCCTTCGGTGTGCTCGAGAAGGATGCCTAGGGCGGACTGATGTTGTGCTACTAAAAAGGCAAGGGCGCCGGAGGTCTGCGCCAGTTGCAAGCTTAAATGCCATAGGGTACGGCGATCGCACCCCAATCCTCCCTGGGCCTTAGGTACACCTAGGCGAAAAATGCCCAAGTTGCCTAAAGTTTGCAGACTCTCGGATAAAAGGGTCTTTTGCTGATCAATGCGGTTGGCAATGGGGCTCACAAAGCTGTTGAGGTAGGTCTGAATCTCTGTCAGGATGGGCTGCGCTGCTGGGTCGGCAAAGGCCAAGGCATTCATCATCGTGTGGTCAGGAATAGGCCAAATGAGCACGGGGATTGTAGGATTCAATGGCTTGAAGCTGCCGATACAGCTCCCGCTCAGCATCGCTCAGGTGGGGGGGCAGCGTAATCACAATTTCCACCAGTTGATCTCCGCGATCGCCATCGGGACGAGGATAGCCTTTGCCCGCCAGTCGCAAACGTTGACCTGTGCGCACCCCTGCTGGAACCACCATTTTTACCCAACCATCGAGGTAGGGGCTTCAATTTGCCCACCGAGGGCAGCCTCACTGGGGGTCACAGGGAGTTCACAGACAATGTCGTAGTTCTCAAGACGAAAGAGGGGATGGGGAGTCACTTGAATTTTCAGATAGAGATCACCCCCAGCCGTACCTTGACCCCGCAGCCGAATCCGCTGACCGGTAACCATCCCCGGCGGTAGGGTTACTTCCAAGGAGCGTCCATCCCCAAGGCGAATTCGCTCCCGTCCTCCTTCATAGGCCTTTTCGAGAGGGATTTCTAGGGTGGCTTCAGCGTCGCGGCGACTCACAGCGGTATAAACGCTTTTGACCGTGCCAGGGCGAAACTCGTCTGTCTCTATCGTAGGCGGGCGACGGGGGGGATCCGCTGAAACTGTAGAAGTGCGGGGGGAGCGCCGACCCAAGAGTTGATCCAAAAACTCTTGAAAGTTATCCTCGCTGAGATCGGGTTCATCCCGGAGACTGGTGCCATTACGGCGAGCCACACTGGTCCGCTGAGAAGGACGACTGCGAAAACCGGGTTGTGACCAATATTCACCGTAGCGATCGTACTGCTCACGGCGAGCCGGATCACTCAGGACTTGGTAGGCTTCACTAATATCTTTGAACTTCTCTTCAGCAGCGCGATCGCCCGGATTCATATCGGGATGATACCGCCGCGCCAGTCGCCGATAGGCGCGTTTAATCTCCTCCGTGCTGGCTCCTCGATCCACGCCCAAAAGCTGGTAGTAATCTCGAAAATTACGCATCGACAGTCCTATCTACACTCCCATTTGCGGCAAACACTGTAAAGAAGCTCTACCAGTCGTCGTCATCCCAATCCTCCCATGCCGCCGAATCACTGCGCTGGGAGTAGCTGCGGGAACGCCGTGGGCGGAGGGGCTGATCCCACTCATCTTCATAATCGTCGCGCCGCCGCTCTCGACCCCGCACTGCATCAAGACCTTTGTTTACCGCTTCCCTGAGGTTGGGAAGCTTAAAGAAATCCTCATTATCTTCTGCTTCCTCTTCGCTCAGGCGCAGTTGACGGACAAAGTCGTAGAGCCGCTCTTCAAGGGCAGCATAGGTGAGGTCAATCTGGCGATCGTCTTCATTGCGAATGGCCTCCTGCAATTGCCGCACTAAGGCCTCAATGCCACGACGTTGATCGGCGGCAAATTGATAGCCAAATTCCTGAGCTGCCTCCCGCAGTTGCCGTTCGGCGCGGTTGATTAAATCTTGAGCGCGGTTGCGCTTTTCAATGCGTGCCCGCCGCTGGCGATCGCCTGCAGCATTGGATTCGGCATCCAAGAGCATCTGCTGAATTTCCTCTTCGCTCAGCGTTGATGCCCCCTGAATGACGACACTTTGCTCGCGGCCACTAAAGCGATCCAAAGCCACCACTTGGAGCAGACCATTGGCATCCAAGTCAAAGGACACTTGAATTTGCGGCACCCCTCGCGGCGCTGGGGGAATTCCCGTTAACTTAAAGCGCCCCAAGGACTTGTTGTGTTCCGCCAGTTCCCGCTCCCCTTGAACCACGTGGATTTCCACTTGGCTTTGGTTATTTTCTGAAGTTGAAAAAATATCGGAGCGACGCACTGGAATCGTCGTATTACGGGGAATCAGTACCTTCGTCACGCCGCCAACGGTTTCCACACCCAAGGAGAGGGGCGTCACATCCAACAGTAAGATATCCTTCATCTCGCCGGCGAGAATGCCTGCTTGAATGGCGGCACCGATGGCCACCACCTCATCGGGGTTGACGTTTTGGTTAGGCTCACGGCCAATCATCTGCCGCACCAAGTCCTGCACCATAGGCATCCGCGTCGCACCACCTACGAGCACCACGGCATCAATTTGACTGGGGGTTAAATGGGCATCCATCAGCGCCTGTTCAACCGGATAGCGCAGCCGCTGTAGCAGGTCTTGGCTGAGGTCTTCAAATTGGCGGCGACTGAGGGTGGTTTCAATGTGTTTTGGCCCATCCGCCGTGGCGGTGACAAAGGGCAGATCAATATGGGTTTCCAGTAACCCGGAAAGTTCAATTTTCGCTTTTTCGGCGGCATCGGTGAGCCGTTGCAGCGACTGGCGATCGCGCCGCAGATCAATTCCTTCTTTAGCCAAGAAGTCCTCTGCCAACCAATCCACAATTAACTTATCAAAGTCATTGCCCCCCAATTGGGTATCGCCACTGGTGGCCTTCACCTCAAACACGCCATCGCCAACATCGAGAATCGAGACATCAAAGGTACCACCGCCAAGGTCAAAGACGAGAATTGTCTGCTCCTTCTGGCGATCAAGACCATAGGCAAGGGCGGCAGCCGTCGGCTCGTTAATAATACGGCGCACATTTAGACCCGCAATACGCCCAGCATCACGGGTAGCTTGCCGCTGTGAATCATTAAAGTAGGCGGGTACAGTAATCACCGCATCGGTGACAGGCTCCCCTAGGTAGCGGCTGGCATCCTCCACCAGTTTGCGCAACACCATGGCTGAAATCTCTTCAGGGGCAAATTCCCGTTGCAGCCGTGGACACTTAATGCGCACTTTACCTGACTCATCGCGGCGAATGGTATAGGGTACCCGTTTAGACTCAGCCGTAAGTTCACTATATTCGCGGCCAATAAACCGCTTCACGGCATAGAAAGTGTTTTGGGGATTGAGCACCGCCTGCCGCCGCGCCAACTGACCCACAAGGCGTTCACCATCTTTGCCAAAGGCCACCACAGAAGGGGTGGTGCGGGAGCCTTCTGCATTGGCAATCACAACGGGTTTTCCCCCTTCCAACACAGCAATGACGGAATTGGTTGTTCCCAGATCAATGCCAACAATTTTGCCCATGCCGTTTGAACGACTCCGCACTGGTTAGAATAAATGAATAGCGTTATAGTAACGGATTATTTATCCTTTGTTACGCTTATTCGATTGTACGAGATCTGCTCCAGACCGTCAGAGTCACTCTTGCCCCTGTGCTGCGCGATCGCTACAACGATAGGGACAACCTCAGTGCTCACGCCTCACGATTACCGCTGCCTATGTGTGAATTTTAGCAGTAAGATGACAGGCAAGAGGTTGCAGCACAGCTTATCAACTGTTGCTACGCCCAATTCCGAGAAGGAGACCGTTCTATGTTACACCGCAAGCTTTATCAACTCTATACCGACGGCCAAGAAGTCTGGATTTACTTGCGGGATCAACAGCGCCTGATTGACCGGGCACGCATTGTCGATATTGAAGGAAACGTGGTAACCATCCGCTACGAAACGGAGGAAGACGACGAAGTGTGCGCTTGGGAGGAGATTGTCAACATCGAAAGTATTGGCTCGATTTCGCGGCGGCTGGCGGCAGTTCCCCGAGGCAGTGCAGAACTACCCATTGCCGATGAGTGCCCAGAGGCAGAGCAACTGCCTAAGCATTCTTCGGAAACTGAACACGAGCGTTAGTGGTACCTCATGCGCTCAGCCCCCATTGTGGAGGAGATAGCTGCGATTGATGCCCAGTATATGGGGCGCTGCCTTGAGTTAGCTGCCCGCGCTAAGGGCTGCACAGCTCCCAATCCCCTCGTGGGGTGCGTGATTGTGGCTGAGGGGCGGATAATTGGTGAAGGGTTTCATCCCAAAGCGGGAGAACCCCATGCAGAAGTCTTTGCCCTGCGCAGTGTTAGGGAGAGCGATCGCCCGCTCCTCAGTCAAGCTACCCTCTACGTCAATCTTGAACCCTGTAACCACTATGGCCGTACGCCTCCTTGTACCGAAGCAATTATTGCGGCGGGCATTCCTAGGGTAGTGGTGGGCATGATTGATCCTAATCCCCAAGTGGCGGGAGCGGGGGTGGAACGCCTGCGCTCAGCGGGCATAGAAGTCACCGTGGGCGTAAGGGAAGCGGAATGTCAGCGCCTGAACGAGGCCTTTGTGCATCGGGTGCGCTACCGGCGTCCCTTTGGCATTCTCAAATACGCTATGACCTTGGATGGCAAAATTGCCTCTAGTGCGGGTCACAGTCTCTGGATAAGTGGCGAAGCCGCACGAGCGATGGTGCATCAACTGCGCTCCGAATGTGATGCTGTCATTGTGGGGGGCAATACCGTTCGTCGGGATAATCCTCTGTTGACCTCACGCCATGAGCGTAATCCACTGCGGGTAGTCATGAGTCGGACGCTGAATTTGCCGTTGAATGCCTCTTTATGGCAAACAACGACGGCGCCGACACTCGTGGTCACTTCCGCTTCGCTCCAGCATCCTCTAATTCCCCAACTACAGGCCCAGGGGGTGGAGGTACTACACTTGGAGCCGTTAACACCGACAACGGTGATGAACCAGCTCTATCAACGGGGAATGCTGACTGTGCTCTGGGAGTGCGGCGGTTCCTTGGCAGCAGCAGCGATCGCCGAAGGAATGGTACAAAAAGTATGGGCGTTTATTGCACCAAAAATTATTGGTGGTTGCCATGCTCCCGCCCCAGTCGCCGATCTAGGCTTAACCCAGATGAATGAGGCTCTATGCCTAGAGGAGGTGAGTTGGCAAACTGTCGGTGCAGACATTCTGGCAGTGGGCTATCTCCCGTCTAGGTCTCTGGTTCCGTCACTTCAATGATGGTGCAGCCCGTTTCTGTGGGGGGCATATCCGCTTGCTCATAGAGCAAATCAATCCACAGCGACTCTGGATAGGGCTTGCGACTAGAAACATAAAAGAGCCAATGCTGGCTCACATTGAGGGACTCTCGCCGCAGTTTGGCCATTGCGGCAGTGGTAACGAGTCGGAAAGCGGCATTGGCATTGTGCCACTGCTCAATAATTCCAGCCGCAACCCGCAGGGTTTCCCCTTCGCTATTTTCTAATTCCAAAATGCCGTCAATGTGAATACTTTCCCACCAGTGCTGGGGATCCTTGAGATCCAATCCTTGGCCATCCATGTAGCTGATGAGGTCGGGGAGATATTCACGGATAAATTTTTGGACAACCTCAAAAGGGGGGAAAGGACGCAAGACTTTGAGGTGGCTCGCTGTTTGTTGAAACCACAGCTTGTGGTAAGTCATGGGGACAAAGCTCCGTCAGAATGGCGATCGCCAAAAATCTTTACAAACTCGTTTATTTTACCAAGCAGCTGGCGCTGATCGCCTCTGAGAGAGGGGATTGATATGTGACACTTTTGGCGCAATTTGGCACATTTACTGTGGGACAATTTAAGTCCGGTGAGCACTGGTGGAAGGGATGTCAACTGACTCGCATTATTAAAAAAAACTATACGCACTGATTCAAAAACTTTACTTTACTTATTTATTTATTGGCAATAACGATTTTTATTCCATTGAGGACAATTAAGCCCAAATTGTGATGAATTCAAGTTTTTTGATTATTAGCTAGCAGGTAGAAAATTCGTATTTTTGTCTTGTAGCAAATAATTTGCTCCCCAGAGATAGCAGAGTTACGAAGGGAAGTGTCTTGTCATTTGGCTGTGGATTGGGTAAAGTCACCTAGAAGTTTCGTCGTGGTGCCAAAACACCCTTTGCATAAACCACAGATTGGGACAGTTTTAGGCATAAACGCGGCGAGTGGCCTCTGGCTCCCCTGGACAATTGCTCATGATGTGTGTTCTCGATTCACTGCTTTGTCGAATCACTGTCAATTTCGTGTGCGAGGAGGATTACCTTGAGCAACGATAGTCGTACCCCCAACGCCTCTCCGGATGCACCCCTTGCATCTGCTCTCCTGCTTGGTCGTTCGCTGCGCTCCCTTTGTTCCTGTCTGCCCTTACTGAGCGCTTTTGCTCTAATTCAGCCGACGCAAGCCCTTGATTTGACAACTCTTACGGGCGGTCGGGAAGCTGGTTCACACAACATTCGCACGAATCCCCTAACACTTCCCTCCCTATTTGGCACTGAAACCCAAGACTCGATTGCTGAGCTAGAAAATCTTTTATCCAGTGACAAAGCTAACTCACTCTTGGATGTGAGCCAAGCGGCATGGCAACGCACGATCCCAGTGGAGGTGGGTTTTGCACCGTTGACCCTAAAAGCCCCTACCCCGACTCTCTCTGCCTTTGCTTCCTTTGAGCGTCTCAGCCAGCCTTCTGAACCCACCTTCAAAGTGGTGGATCGTCGCGGTCGTACCCATAGCTTGGCAGATCTGGTGACTCGAGCGACCACCTCTGTCGTTGCCTCCTTAGCCATTCATCCCCCCTTGGCTATGGGCGGGTCTTTGGAGCAAACCACAACGGAAGTGGAACCCGAGTTAGCCGAAGATGACACACCTCAACGCTTCCAGGGGGTGGCTTTTGTTAACTCCCAAGGGGTATCCCCCTCTGGATCAACTGCAACTGTAACACCGCTGTCTTTTGGTCGTGTCTCTGAGCAGCAGCGTCGCACCACCCCTTCCCCCGTTGCGACCCCACAAGCCCCTGCCCGCTCTGCGCTGCCTCAGCCAACGGTGGTCAGTCACCTGCAAACAACAACGGTAACTGCACCAACACCTCCTGTCGTTCAGCCCATTGTTCCTCCTGTACCTGTTCAGGTGGCACGTTCAATTGTGGCTCCACCCTTACCCAGTAATCTCGACCTGCCCCCCCTACCCAACTCGGATCGCTTCCTCCCCAGCCTGACGACAAACTTTATCTGGCCGGCTCGTGGAGTTTTGACCTCTGGCTTTGGCCCCCGTTGGGGACGGATGCACCGAGGCATTGATATTGCTGCTCCTGTAGGCACCCCCATTTATGCTGCTGCTGCTGGGGTTGTCACCTACTCCCAATGGAACGACGGCGGATATGGCAATCTTGTGGAAATTCGTCATGCCGATGGGGCGCTTACCCTTTATGCTCACAACCAACGGAATTTGGTGCGGGTAGGGCAGTACGTTGAGCAGGGTCAGCAGATTGCTGAAATGGGAAGTACTGGCCGCAGCACCGGTCCCCACCTCCACTTTGAAGTGCATCTCCCAGGTCGGGGTGCAGTGAACCCAATGCTTTTCTTGCAACGTGTCCAAGGCTAATCGTTGACTGTCTATTTTGTAGGTGCGGGGCTGGGTTCCACTCGCCATCTTACCCTCGAAGCATGGACGTGCCTCCAGCAGGCAGAGGTCGTTCTCTACGACGCCCTGATCTCCCCTAGTCTGCTAGAACTCACACCCCGTGAGTGCTTGCGGGTGGCGGTGGGAAAACGGGCAAGGGCTGAGGCATTATCCCAAGCAGAAATTAACCAGCTTTTAGTGAACTACGGCCGGCAGTATCGGCGGGTAATTCGTCTCAAAAGTGGTGATCCGGGGCTATTTGGCCGCTTACACCAAGAACTTGAGGCTGTGCTGAAGGCAGACCTTGAGGCGGTGGTGATTCCGGGGGTGTCCTCGGCGCTGGCAGCGCCTTTACTCGCGGGTCTGTGCGTAACGGCAAAGGATGTGAGTCAGTCGGTGGCGATTCTGTCGGGTCATGCGCCAGAAACCCTGCCCTGGTCTGCGATCGCCCAAATGGAGACGCTGATTTTTTTGATGGCTACCCGTTCCCTGCGCTCTATTGTTGAGCAATTGTTAAAGCAGGGGCGATCGCCCACTGAGGGATTGGCGATTCTACAATGGGTAGGGCAACCGCAGCAACAGTTTTGGTTGGGCACTTTAGAGGGGTATCTAAATACGCCCCACTTTCCAGACATGGCACCCGCTGTTGTTGTGATTGGCGCGATCGCCCAAAAACGTTATCCTTTGGCTAGCCTCCCCTGGGCACTCCCTGACGTTTTGAGCACTGTTCCAGTGTCTATGTCTCGGCTCCACGGCAAAACCATTCTCGTCACCCGCGCGGCCAGCCAAGCCAGTTCCTTTTGCGAGCAACTTAAGGCCGCCGGTGCCAGCGTTTTAGAAATGCCCACACTGGAGATCGTCCCTCCCAGTTCCTGGCAGCCTCTAGATCAGGCCTTGGCGCAACTGGATACCTTTGACTGGCTGGTGCTCACCTCCCACAATGCTGTCACCTTTTTTATGGAGCGATTGCAACACCACGGCAAGGACAGTCGCGCCCTTGCAGGCCTCAAAATTGCTGTGGTGGGTTCAAAAACTGCCCAAACCCTCAGCAGCTATGGATTAATGGCCGACTTTATGCCCAGTGAATTTGTGGCGGATGCTCTTGTGGCGGAATTTCCTCAACCTATTGCTGGCTTGCGTTTTCTCTTTCCACGGGTCGAAACGGGAGGCCGAGCAGTCCTGGTGGAGGCATTCACAGCCGCAGCGGCGGAGGTTGTTGAAGTACCCGCCTACAATTCTCGCTGTCCCCAAGGGGTTGATGCTGAAGTGTTGGCAGCGCTGCAAGCCGGCCAAGTGGATATGGTGACGTTTACCAGTTCCAAAACAGTGCAACATTTTTGCCAATTGGTCGGTGCCAAGGCAGCCGAGCTGCTGCGCAACGTTCAGATTGTCAGTATTGGGCCGCAAACCTCGCAAACTTGCCGCCAACTCTTGGGACGGGTGGACGTTGAAGCTACAGAATATACGCTTGAGGGACTTGTTCAAGCCCTATTACAGATGACTTAGTGCTTTGGGTACACTCATCCATTAGTCTGAAAAAAGGACTGTTTTAAGGCAACTGTGGAGTCATGACGCACGCAACTGATGTGGTGACCCTTGGCCGTTGGATGGCAGCGGATTTTAGTAACCAAGCTCAAGCCTTTGAGAATCCTCCCTTTTACGCCCATATTCGAGTGTGTATGCGTCCCCTTCCCACTGGTCTTTTGGAGGGTATTGCCCTTTATGTGGAACAGGCCTATGACTATCTCCTCGGGGTTCCTTACCGCACACGGGTTTTGGAACTGGTGCCCGCCACTGATCACATTGTGATTAAAAACTACGTCCTCAAGGATGAACAACGCTTCTTTGGCGCGGCTCGCGATCGCCAGCGGCTTCAAGCCATGACGGCTGATGATCTTGAACTCCTTTGTGGCTGTAACATGCTCACTTACTGGACAGGTCACAGCTTTCGGGGTGAAGTAGAGCCGGGTAAAGCCTGTAAAGTAGTCCGCAAAGGACGAGAAACCTATCTCGATAGTACGTTTGAAATTGATGGCGATCGCTTCATTAGCCACGATCGCGGACGGGATCTAGAGACTGATGAACATGTTTGGGGATCTGTGGCGGGTCCCTTTTACTTTGTTCGCTGGCAGAGCTTTGCCGATGAAATTGTTGCCTAAGCCGTTTGCCAATCGGGCAGAGGCTTTCCTTGGTAATACAGGCGGAAGAGTCCCCAAACCCCCAGTACAATTGACAGCAAACTCACCACTTGGGCAATTCGCAAAGACCCCAACATCAGGCTATCCATGCGCAGGCCTTCAATCCAAAGGCGACCGAGGCTGTAGGCAATGGCATAGACCAGCAGGAGCGTTCCTGGCTTTTGATAGCGGGGGTGACGAAAGAGCCACAGCAGGAGCACAAAAACCCCTAGATTCCAGAGGGATTCATAGAGAAACGTGGGGTGGTAGTAGGCTTCGTTGATTAGCCTGGGGGACGTTGAGACGGGGGGATATAGAGCTTCCACGGTAGATCAGTAGGAGCACCAAAGGCTTCAGAGTTAAAGAAATTGCCCCAGCGACCAATAGCCTGTCCCAAAATCAAGGAAGGGGCAACAACATCCGCCACTTGCCAAAAGGATAGCCGCTGCACATAGGTAAAGATTGCCATGGCAAGCAGACCGCCCAGAATGGCTCCGTGAATAGCAATGCCCCCTTTCCAAATTTGAACCACTTGATCTAGGTGGTTTTGGTAAAAGCCCCAATGAAAGGCGACGTAATAGAGCCGCGCAGCGGGAATGGCCGTAACAACTAGCCAAATCGAGAGATCGGCAATCAGATCAGGATTGATTTGCCGCCGGCGTGCCAAGCGTTGACTGAGCCAAATGCCAATCAAAACAGCTGCGGCAATGAGTAGCCCGTACCATCGCAGGGTAATAAACCCTAGCTCAAGGGTAGCACCGGGGGATTGGAAGGTGGCGATCATGCCTAGAACGGGTTCTAAACAGCACGGGCAGTTTGAATGACAGTGGCAAAGGCGTCAGCATCGAGCACAGCCAATTGAGCCAGCATTTTGCGATTTAGTTGAATCTCAGCTTTTTTCAGGGCGCCCATGAGTTGACTATAGCTCATACCATGTTGACGCGCAGCGGCGTTAATCCGTGCAATCCAGAGCCGCCGAAAGTCCCGTTTGCGCCGCCGCCGGTCGCGATAGGCATTGCACAGTGCCTTCATGACTACTTGATTGGCGGTGCGGAAGAGCTTGGAGTGCCCCGCACGATAGCCTTTGGCCAGTTTGAGAATTTTTTTACGCCGTTTACGGGCAACGTTACCCCGTTTAACCCTTGCCATAGTTCAACTTACCTTGATCAAAAACTAAAAATTTAAGCGTAGGGCAGCATCAGTGATACTCGTTCAAAATCCCGTGGATCGACGAGAGTTTTGTGAGATAGACGATTCTTGCGATCGCTCCCCTTGTGTTCGAGTAAGTGGTTTTTGTTGGCCTTACGGCGGATAAACTTACCACTGCCTGTCTTCCGAAATCGTTTGGCAGCGGCACGACGTGTTTTTAGCTTTGGCATGGCTTTGCCCTGTTTTAGACACAGCTTACTAGTGTACTATTTTAGAGAGAGTCTTGGCAAGCTGCATGGAACTGGAGTTTATTCCTGTTGAGGAGTTTTATTTTGCCCTTACATTGGCCATGCGCACCCTAGAAGATTTGGGAGATGCGGCATTGGTAGAGCGGGTGCGATCGCGCTTAAAGGAGCGGTTTGGTCAAGCCTCCACTGTTGCCGCCGCCAAGCAAAACACCTTTAACTATGTCTTTCGTGTCAAGGGGGTGGACAATAGCCCTGCTCCACAGCTAATGCTTTCAATTGCCGACTGGCAGGGCAAAATCCGTCTTAGTAGTGACTATGGCTGGACATTGGATGCCCAGCGCAAAACAATCCGCACCGAGAAATTTGGCGATCGCCCCCAATTTTGCCAACAGGTGAGAGCCTACTTAGCTCAGTGGCTGGAACTGCCGGAATTTCTTGAGGCCTAAATGTTTGATTTAGGGACAGCCCTTGATAGAGCCGTTAAAACTTGGTCAGTGGTGCATACACCCTTTTTGTCCCCAGATCGCCTGGTGCAGGCACTCAGCACCCTTGAGCAGCGGGTAGATGTCCAGGGTCTAGCCTGGGGTGGCTACCCTCAGGCAGAACGCGGCCGACTGGCGATCGCCCCCCGGGAACTCAATCTTGAGGAGCAGCGCCCCCCCCCTTGCCTTGGTGCGAATCACAGGCAACTTTCTTTTTGATCCCGCCACCTACAGCGATTTTGAGCAAGCGATCGCCACCGCTGGCCTCGAGGAGGGCGACTATGGGGATGTCATTCTCCTTGGGGAGCGGGGAGCACAGGTAATTCTCATTCCCGAGAAAGTCCCTACCTTACAAGAGGGGTTAAAGCAAGTGCGAACCGTACCCGTCACCGTTGCATCCTGCCCCTGGTCAGAGCTGGCCGTTGCTCCGCCTCAAGTAAAGTCCTTCAGCACGGTGGAAGCATCATTGCGCCTAGATGCCGTTGCCTCTGCTGGCTTTGGTGTCTCCCGCAGCAAAATGAGCGAGTGGATTAGCCAGGGACTGGTGCGGGTCAATTGGCAAATTGTGCAACAACCGCGTCATCTTCTTAAGGTCAATGATCTAGTGGCTATTCGGGGGAGGGGGCGACTCTTAGTTCAAGAGATTCAAAAAACCAAAAAGGATCGCTATCGCATTCAAATGGAGCGGCGGCGTTAATGGATTTGCTCCTCGCCAAACTTTTCCCCCCCCTGTTTTATCCCCTTTCCTTAGCGTGCTGGGCACTTCTGTTTGCCCTTTTCCGTTTCTGGCGAGCGCCTAAACAGGCGGCAATCGCCTTAGTTACTGCCCTGACTTTACTGCTTCTCAGTGGCAATGACTATGTTACTGTAGCGCTCCTGCGCTCTTTGGAAGAGCAATATTTGCCGCCAAAGCCCATCCCCCACGGGACAGCGATTGTGGTGTTAGGCGGTGTCATTGTACCGCAACAGAAACCCCGTCCTTGGGTAGAGGTCACAGAAGGGGGCGATCGCCTTCTCTACGGTATCCACCTCTTTCAGCAGGGCTATGCTCCCTATCTAATCCTCAGTGGCGGCCGCATTCCTTGGCTAGGGGAAATATTCCAGCGCTCAGAAGCAGCAGATATGGCGGAGATTGCCCAAGTCTGTGGCATTCCCAAAGAGAACATTTTGTTAGACACAACCTCCTTGAATACCTATGAAAACGCGCGCAACGTCAAAGCACTGATTGAAGCCCATCAGATTCAAGGAGACCTCCTCCTAGTAACTTCCGCCTACCACATGCCACGGGCTGTTGCCATTTTTCGACACTTGGGACTAAAGGTCATTCCTGTGCCCACTGACTATCGCTGGCCCTCAGTTGCCCGCTCTTTCACTTGGCAAAATGTACTTTTAAGCCTCATTCCCACTGCATCTAATATCAAACTTACAACGGATGTTCTGCGGGAATATCAAGGGCTCCTTATCTACAAGTTACGGGGTTGGCTTTAAAGACTGTGCGCTATTAAAAATTGCTGACAGACATCAACAAACGCAGCCGTAGATTCGTAGGGGAGGACATTGCGCCCTGGAATAATCACCCCCGCTGCATTGGGCAAGAGTTCCGTGTAAAAGGCCAGTCGCTCTTGGGGAGACTCAGCTGTTCCTTGGCGACTGATACTAGAGGCTTGATCGCCCATTACCACCAGCACCGGCTGAGCAACAGTTTGGAGGATGGGGCGGTAATCCCGTCGCCAAAAACCTGCAAGGAAGGAATACACAGCATGGCGAGTCTCTAAATTGGCAGCGCCTTGAGTGAGCATTTCCAACCATTGCCGATCCACCGCTTGCGGTTTTGCAAAGAGTTGCTTGACAGAAAATCGCCGCAGAAACCTCTCTTGGCGCGCGTATTGATAGAATGCCCATCCCAAGGGCGAATCAAAAAGACGCCAACGCAGCCGTTGCCAAAGGGCACCGGTATTCTGCGAAATCAAGCTTCCCGTAGGTGGACCACTGAGAATTAGCGCTTTTACCTTTTGCGGAGCAAGGCGCACTAATTCCAAAGCCACTGGCAACACAGCCCCCTGTACCACTAGTACCACCCCTTGAGCTATTTCAGATTCGATGAGAAACTGTAACTGTGCTGCCCAATCTTCGGGATAATAAGCTAAGTGGGGCAAGCTGCTCTGGCCACATCCCAACAAGTCTGGGATATAGAACAAGTAGCTTTGCGCCAACGTCTGCCAATGGCCAACACAGCGATCCCAAAATAAACCCGACAAACCAACGCCTACAGGATGAATGAAAAGAAGCGGGGTTTTCCCACCTGCCCCAGTAAGCCAATAATGACAGGTCAGTCCCTGCCACTGATAAGTTTTTGCCGTCAATTGCTGCATCACTGTTACTCCTCATTGGTAAGGTGGTTAGCAAGGTGGTCTTAGAGGGGACACTGATCCCTCTTGAAATATCTCTGATTTCTGACTTTTAGTAGCGTTTTTAACCAAATCTTTGCCTTCTCTTAACCTCAGTTTTTTGAAGGTTTGTTTATTGTAGGTGGAGGGTGGTTCTGTCGGTTTGCCCTTATTTCCTATGCAACCGTTCCACCATTGATGTCCGTAGCATTGACAAAACGTTGTTTACTCCGCTAGGAAACATGACTATGTCTATTTCAGCCAAGAACATTGCCCGACTAGGGATGGTCGCTGCCATTGCAGCCATCTCCAGCACTGTAGTTCCTGCTGCTTTTTCTCAACAAAGTGCACCGGTTATTCGGATTGATGGCTCCAGCACCGTTTATCCTGTAACTGAAGCGGCCGCCGAACAATTTCAAAAGCAACAAGGCGGTAAAATTCGCGTCACTGTCGGTATTTCAGGGACAGGCGGTGGTTTTAAGAAGTTCTGCCGCGGTGAAACCGACATTTCCAATGCCTCTCGTCCGATCTTGGCCAAAGAAATTGAGGAATGTAAGAAAAATAACATTCAATACATCGAGTTGCCTGTCGCCTATGACGCCATGACAGTGGTGATCAACCCTCAGAACAGTTGGGCCAAATCCCTCACTGTTGAAGAGCTAAAGAAAATGTGGGAACCTGATTCCAAGATCAATAACTGGAGCCAAGTTCGGAGTGGCTTTCCCAATTTACCCTTAAAACTTTTTGGCCCAGGTGCAGACTCCGGTACCTTTGACTACTTTACAGAAGCTATCAACGGTAAAGCTAAAGCTAGCCGTAAAGACTACACCGCCAGTGAGGATGACAACGTCCTCGTGCAGGGAGTTACTCGCGATCGCGGTGCTCTTGGCTACTTTGGTTATGCCTACTATGTAGAGAACAAAAACAAACTTAAAGCGGTAGCGATTGATAACGGCAAAGGTCCGGTTATGCCCTCGGATAAAACCGTTCTTAACGGTACCTATCAGCCGCTGTCGCGCCCCATCTTTATCTACGTCAACGCCAACTCTGCGAAGCGGCCAGAAGTGCGGCAATTTGTTACCTATTACCTCAGCAATGGCCCAGCAATCGTCAAAAAAGCAAAATATGTGCCCCTGCCCAGCAGTGCCTACAAAGCAATCTTGGCCAAGTTTGATAAAAACCAAGTGGGTACTGCCTTTGGCGGCAAAGAAGCCATTGGTCTGAAGCTGGATGATCTGATAAAGCGCGGTCTTCAGTAAGGAGGCAGAGTTTTGCTATGCCGAACAGGGTGTTCGGTCAGGTAGCGGCCAGCACCCTGTTTTCTAGTCGTCTAAAAGAGTGAGCTTGGAACAGCTTCTATGGCAGAAGGTTCTTCTTCAATCAAGACAAATCTTCCCCTTGTCCTGCCTTCGCGCACAGCGCGAATCTGGCGTGAACGAATCATTGCCAGCGTTTTATTTCTGGCAGCCATTTCCTCTGTTTTGATCACACTTGTCATTATCTATATTCTCTTCTCGGAAACAGTAATCTTCTTTGAAAAGGTCATAGAGCTAGATCAGATGTCCCTCTGGCAGGCACTGCTAGAGTTCTTCACGGGCACCGACTGGTCCCCGTTGATCGAGCCGCTGGGAATTGGTATTTTGCCTCTGCTGTCTGGAACACTGACTACCTGCTTTGTTGCTCTTTTTGTTGCTGTGCCCTTGGGGACAATTGCCGCTATCTACCTCAGTGAGTTTGCACCAGCAAAAGTGCGAGAGGTTCTCAAGCCCATACTGGAAATCTTGGCGGGCATTCCTACGGTTGTCTATGGCTACTTTGCTCTCCTGGTGATTACTCCAGTGTTGCAAAAAATCATTTTGGGGGTACAACAGTTCCTCTTCCCCGGCAGGGAGGAGTGGGATTACTTTCAACTCCCCGGATTCAACATGCTGGGGGCAGGGATTTCAGTAGGCCTTATGGTTCTTCCCTATATCTGCAGTCTGGTGGAAGATGCCCTTCAAGCAGTGCCACTAGAGTTGCGGGAAGGCTCTTATGCTATGGGAGCTACTCGCATTCAAACCGCACTCAGTGTTCTTATTCCAGCCGCTGTTTCTGGCATCGTTGCTGCCTACATTCTGGGTTTTTCGCGGGCAGTGGGTGAGACAATGATTGTGGCGGTTGCTGCTGGTTTGCAACCAAAATTTACTTTTAACCCCTTGGAAGGAGCAGCAACCACAACGGCCTTTATCGTCTCTGTCAGCTTAGGGGATTTACCCCACGGCTCTTTGGAGTACCAGTCTATTTTTGCTGCAGGGATCATGCTCTTCTTAGCGACCTTGTTCATGAATGTACTTGGATACTTCCTCAGTCGGCGTTATCGTGAGGTTTACTGATGGTACACAACCCAAAGCTAGTAGCTGTTCTCCACAACCCAGTTGCTATTGCTGAGTCAATTCAGCAGCGAAAACGTTGGGAACAGATTTTTATTTTGCTTGGTTGGTTTTCCCTATTGGTTGCCCTTTTAACGCTAGTGGTTCTAGTTGCTGATCTGCTGATTCGCGGCTGGCCACTGCTGAACCCAAACTTTCTCCCAAAATTTCTATCGTCTCCTCCCAGTAGTGATCCAGAGGAAGCGGGCATTCTCACAGCATGGGTGGGGAGTCTATTGGTTATTTTAGTAACCATTGTGGTCGCTGTTCCTCTTGGCATTGGCGCTGGCATTTATCTAGAGGAATACGCTCCTAAAAACTGGCTTTTAGATTTCATTGAGATCAACATTACCAACTTGGCAGGGGTTCCTTCAATTATTTACGGTCTTTTGGCGCTGGGTTTCTTTGTTTATATCCTCAATTGGGGCGAGAGTATTCTCACTGCTGGTTGTACGCTGGCGTTGTTGATTTTGCCGGTAGTGATTGTAACTACCCGTGAGTCTTTGCGCGCTATTCCTATAGGCATTCGCGAGGGCGCCTATTCAGTAGGAGCCAGTCGGTGGCAAACTATTTTTGACCACGTCTTACCCTACTCAATGGGGGGGATACTCACTGGCATTATTGTAGGGGTTTCCCGTGCCCTTGGCGAAACTGCTCCCCTGGTTACAATTGGTGCTTTAACATTTATTACCTTTTTGCCCGATGCACCAATCAAGGCAGAACCGCCCTTCATTTCTTTCAATTGGCTATGGTCTCCTTTCACTGTGTTGCCCATTCAAATGTTTAACTGGGTTTCACGCCCCCAGGAAGCCTTTCAGATCAATTCTGCAGCAGCTGGTGTTGTACTTTTGGTGCTGACACTACTAGTGAACTCAATCGCCATCTATTTGCGCTATCGTTTTAGGAAGAGTATCAAGTTCTAGGAAGTTGCATTTTGGGACGTATTCACAATGGTTAAGCCTACAGAGGGAGCTGTGGTTACTCAACAAGAGCCGCTTAAAAAACTAGCTGAAGTGCGGGACTTAAACTTTTACTATGGTCACAACCACGCCCTTAAAAATATCAACATGCCGATTTATGAAAAAAAAGTCACGGCTCTAATTGGTCCTTCAGGTTGCGGTAAAACCACCCTACTTCGCTGTTTTAATCGTATGCACGACCTCTATCCGGGAAACCGCTATGAGGGGCAAATTTTGCTAGGGGCAGATCAGCCGCGCAACCTATTGGAAATGGATCCAATTGAAGTGCGGATGCAAATCGGCATGGTTTTCCAAAAACCCAATCCCTTTCCTAAGTCAATTTATGAAAATATTGTCTATGGCCTTCGGGTACGGGGTATCAAGGATAAAGCAATTCTGGATGAAGTGATGGAGCGATCCCTGCGCAATGCTGCTCTCTGGGATGAAGTCAAAGATCGGTTAAAAGAACCGGGAACTTCACTCTCAGGGGGACAGCAGCAGCGCCTGTGTATTGCCCGTGCCCTTGCTACCGATCCAAAAATTATCCTGTTTGATGAGCCAACGTCGGCGCTGGACCCCATTGCCACTGTTAACATTGAAAACTTAATTGTAGAACTGAAGGATCAGGTGACGATCCTGATTGTTACCCACAACATGCAACAGGCCATTCGGGTATCCCAATTTACTGCATTTATGTATCTTGGGGAATTGGTAGAGTTCAACGACACGATGTCTATCTTCACCAAGCCAGTAGAGCAGAAAACAGCGGATTACGTCAGTGGCCGTTTTGGTTGATTGCCTTGGTGCTTCAAGTCTACTTGAAATTGAAAATGTAGTCTAAGGGGCAACCTGCAATTGTGGATGGATCGCTACCCTAGGGCTAGTAGTTATTTGTTCTAGCTCTAGGAGTGCAACTTTGGTGGCATTGCTGGAGTCAACAGTCAGGAAGGAGTGGATTTGCCCTCAGGCGATCGCTCGCCGCAAATTAGCACTCCGCCTTGCCGCTAGAGCCTAAGCCCTATTCGGAAAAGCGCGGGGCTTCCCGCCGATCTGCTAAACCATTTGGCGGGCGATCGCCTGTGCCAACTGGGTATGCAGATGATGGCTAGCCCGATAGGCTACATAGTGGGCAATGGGGGGCGTTCCTAGCAAGGCTAAATCTCCCCAGAGATCCAGTAACTTATGGCGTACTGGTTCATCAGCAAAGCGCAACGGTGGGTTCACCCAGCCACTCTTGCTGCACACAAGGGCATTCTCTAAACTGCCCCCCTGAATTAGACCTTGGCTGCGGAGATACTCCACCTGTTCAGCAAGACCAAACGTGCGGGCGGGTGCAACGGCCGCCGCTAGCTCGGAAGGGATAAAGCTACACCACTGCCGACCAATGGCTGTATAGGGAAAGTCAATGCCGTAGGTAAGACGCAGCTCAGGAGCAGGAATGGCACTGACAAAGGCTTCTCCTTCATAAACAGTGATAGGCTCGCTCAAGGTGACTGCCGGCCGGGGAACCTCCTGAGGGACAATACCTACCCTTTGAATACCGTCTAACCAAGACTGCGCTGAACCATCGAGAATCGGTACTTCAGCACCTGTTATCTCAATCGTGACATTATCAATACCCGCGATCGCTAGCGCTGCTAGAAGATGTTCAACCGTGCGCACACTGGCACCATGAGCAACTAACTCTGTAGCCAACTGAGTGGATTTTACCGCCTCAATCTGAGCTGGAATTACGGGCTGTCCTTCTAAATCAAGGCGCACAAACTGGCGTCCTGTATTGACGGGTGCTGGCCGCAGGGTAACCTCAACCGGTTGACCTGAATGCAAGCCGACCCCTGACCATTGGGCAACCCCTCCAAGAGTCTGTTGAGTTGCCGCCGCCAATGGGGTTGCTACAGAGGCTGTGATCATTCAACTTTCTCCTAAAAGCGTTCACCAATGCCAAAGCTGAAAGCGCTGCCCCCTTCATTGTTCCAGCCAAAGTCAATGCGGATATTCCCCAAGGGCGTATTCACCCGCAGCCCTGCGCCATAGCCTAAACCTTCTCCAGGTTTACCACGCACAATCCCTGGCTGACCGGGAACACTGCGTTGGGTACCGAGCAAACTCGCCCCATCCACAAAAAGCGCCCCGCCAACGATGTTAAAAATCGGGAAGCGATACTCAACCGTTCCTTGAACAAACGCGCGCCCGGAGCCGATTGCCCCTTCTTCCCAACCGCGCACCGAGTTAGCCCCCCCAATCGTAAAAGCTTCATAGGGGGGCAAATCGCCAAAAATGTTGCCCGCTTGGATATTGAAGGCAAAGGTTTGCGGCCCCTCAATCCGCAGAAACTTCACCGGGATATAGAAGCTGTAACTTCCGCGCACTCGGTTGAATAAAATGCTCCCCGCTCCAATGGGAATCGATTGATCCACCCCCAAACGAATCACTTGGCCACTGGTTGGACGTAAAGGATCATTGCGCAAGTCTCGCAGAATCGCTGCCTGTACCGTAAACAGGTCATTGAAACCCCGGCACACACCATTCTCTGGAAAGGTCAAACAGTTGCCCTGAATATCTGTGGCTGTTTGATTAAAGGAGCCATCCATGGATATCACCCGCTGATATTGCAGACCAAGGGAACCGGTCCAAGCGGTGCGAATCAAATCCCGATCCTTGGTAAATGGACGGGTAAAGAAGATTGCAGATCCCAAACGGTTAATGCGGGGCAAATCGCCATTGGCTAAGGGCACATTGATTGGACCATTACTAAAGGTGAACGGCACATTTAAGCGGTTAAAGGCACTGACGGTATAGGAAGTGCGGTAGGGATCTCCTTTAATCCAAGGATCGGTAAAGTTAATGTCAAAGAGAAATTCCCCTTCAGTTCCTCCTTGGGCTTCAACACTAAATTTCCAGTTGCGGCCAAAGAGGTTATTTTGCTGGAATGCCACTGTCCCAAACAGACCTGAGGCAGAACTATAACCCGCCCCAGCGGAAATACTGCCGGTATTGCGCTCTTTAATATTGAGAATCAAATTCACTTTGCGCGGATCTTGACCCGGTTCAAGGGCAACTTGTACATCCTCAAATAGCCCCAATTCAAAGAGGCGGCGCAAATCTGCTTGCACGGTATTTTGGTTGAGAACAACACCGGGTTGCGTGTCCATTTCACGGCTAATGACAAAGTCACGGGTACGCTGTTTTGTTGATTCCCCATCTTTATTGAGAAAGCGATAGGTGACCTGTTCAACAACCCCCTCAGCCACCTGCAATGTCACGACCCCATCGGGATCTACTTGGGGGGTACCGACCACTTGCCCCAAGATGTAGCCATTCTCTTTATAAAATGTATTGATTTTCTCAATGCCGGACTGTAGCTCTCGCAAGTTCAGCCTCCGACCAATTTGTGGTGCAAAGATCTCATTGACTTTTTCTTGGCTGAGGACTTGGTTGCCAGCCACTTGAACAGCTCGCAGTACCGGATAGGGACGTACGACAAATGTAATTCGCACACCAAGGGGAGTATCGCTGGGAACAGCATTGACATCGGCAAAAAAGCCCGTGGCAAAGATGGCGTTGGTATCCTGTTGCAGTTGCGTGCGAGTGGTGGTACTGCCGGGTCGAGTGCTAATGACCTGATACACCAGTTGCTCCAGTTCAGGAGTAGCTCCTTCAACCACCACTTCAGCAATCAGCACTTGGGGTTCGTCGGCGGGGGGCTGACTCACAGGAGGAGGTGCCGGAGGAGTTTCCGCAGGTTGGTTTTCAGGGGGCGTGGGGGCTTCTTGACCACGGCTAGGACCTAAAGAACCGACGGCAATTGCTACAGTTGCCATTGCCACTGCTACCGTTTTCAGGGCAGCCCCCATTGGCTGCAGCCGCACTGGCGAAAAAAAGTTG
>DVDZ01000175.1 GCA_015296025.1 Thermosynechococcus sp. M46_R2017_013 | reverse complement strand
GTTTCCCGCGACGCGGGCAAAAAGTAGTTGATCCGCGGATGACACCCCTTGAACGGCTGTAAATTAAGGTAGCCCACCGCAGGTTGAGAACAGTCTGAGGATAGAATGCGTCTCTTTGGGCACAATTCACGCTTTTGAAGCGTCATAACCAATATGAACGAATAGAGATATTGCCCGTGAGCAGCATTATTGTAGCAACCCTTCTTGCTCTCAGCGCTGGAGCGAACACTTATACGATTCCCCTGCAAGTCCCCGTCAGAGTGCTCAGCAAGTACGACCCGCAGAAACCATCTTCTACGCTGAGAGGGGCGAGGGGTTATTTCGCATGAGTGGCCGTCCGAGTCAAAAGGTGATGTTTATGAGCCTCATGATTGATCCGCAAAAAGTGGCGGACATCAATATGCAGTTGGCTAATGGCAACTCCATTTCCTTCTCTGGTCACGTCATTGAGCAAGATGCCTACAACCTGCGTATTCGCTTGACCAGTTCTGGCATGGCCAATGCCAATGGCACTCTCAATATCCGTTACGGCACTCAGCAATCCATTCGTAATTTGGCGGGCAATGGTGAATTGGATGGTCAGCCTTTTGTGCTCACCTTCAAAGGCAAGATGAAATAATGAGTTGACAGAACTCCATTAAACCCAAGATAATAGAAGATCGCTGAACAGAGCATATTAAAAGCGGAACTGGCGGAATTGGTAGACGCGCTAGATTCAGGTTCTAGTGTCCGCAAGGACTTCGGGGTTCAAGTCCCCGGTTCCGCATCCTAGCAAGCCTTCAAAGTACGGTACGATAGAGGTATTGGCTTCTATGAGCTGTCATTATGGCTTTTTCGTCCATTGCCGTTCGCGAACTCCCCATTTTTCCCTTACCGGATGTTGTCCTCTTTCCGGGGCGACCGCTGCCGCTCCACATTTTTGAATTTCGCTACCGCATCATGATGAATACGATTCTCGAGAGCGATCGCCGATTTGGCATCGTGATGTGGAATCCACAAACGGGACGACCAGCAACGGTGGGCTGTTGTGCGGAAGTGCGTCGCTACGAACGGCTTCCCGATGACCGGATGCTCATTGATTCCCTTGGTCAGCAGCGGTTTCGCATCCTTGACTATGTACGCGAAAAACCCTATCGCGTTGGACTGGTGGAGTGGATTGAGGATGAACCCACCAGCCTTGATCTGCGCCCCTTGGCTGAGGAAGTGCGACAACTGCTCGAGGATGTGGTGCGCCTCTCGGCAAAACTGACGGAGCAACCCATGGAACTGCCCCCAGATGTGCCGACAACCGCCCTTGAACTTTCCTATTGGATTGCCAGTAATTTTCGCGGTGTCGCTCAGGAGCAGCAACGCCTCTTAGAGCTACAGTCCACCTACGATCGCCTACTGCGGGAAGCAGAAATTTTAACCACCACTCGTAACCACTTGGCGGCGCGCACCGTCCTCAAGGAAACCTTCAAATAGGCCATTTCCTCTACGCTGGAATATGTTAAGCTAGAAGTCTTGCTGATTTTGCATCACATTGCCTTGCAGGGGAGAAAATCAATGAGCCGCGTTTGTCAACTAACCGGAAAAAAAGCAAATAACGCCTACGCTATTTCCCACTCCCACCGGCGGACAAAAAGACTGCAAGAAGTAAATCTGCAATGGAAACGGGTGTGGTGGCCAGAGGGCAAGCGTTGGGTACGACTGCGCCTCTCTGCCAAAGCAATTAAAACCCTTGAGCGCAAGGGCCTGAGTGCATTTGCCAAAGAAGCTGGCTTGAATCTCAATAAGCTCTAGGTGATTAGATAGCCGCAAGGATCAATTTGGCCATAGCGGGCAATGATGTTTTGTTGGCCGGTTTGTTGCTGAATTTGCCAAGCCCACAACTGATCCCCAAGGGAAAAGTGCCACCACTCGTTAGGATGGCGTTGAAAACCTGCACAGTGCATTGCTTGATGGAGAATTTGGCGACGTTGAGCAAAGCAGATAGCATTGGTCTGCTCAGGATGGCAACTGTAAAAATCGGGAAAAGAGCGCTCAGAGATCTCATCAATGACTCCCCCCATGTCCAAGGGGCGGTTTTCTCCATCGGCAAGGGTCAGATCAACAGCAGCCCCCGTGCTGTGGGGAGGTGGTTTTTGCGGATCTAAACTGGGGACGGCCCAAAACTGATAAACCTGTTGCCAAATCTGACTGGCGATCGCTGGCTCAAGTTGCTCTGGATTGTGTCCTCCTTCCCGGCAGAGGGTAGCAAAGGTATGCGCTACCATAAACTGCTGCACCACAACTGGCCGATAGGCATCAAAAATTGCCAATTGCCAACCATAAGGCTTTAGGAATGCTTGGGCACGCTCAAGGGCAGCAATCACGCCTACTCGCAAATAAAAAGGGGAAGCTGTGCCATAGGGGGCACCAAGGCTTTGATAAGGATGGGGTTCCAGCCGCAGAAAGGTAGGAGGAATAGGCGCTAGGGGTTCGCCACATTCCTCAATAGGAATGTTTGTATAGAGCTTATCCCCCATCGGCGCTAGGACTTGGCTTCGCGCTCAAGGGCAAGTTCGACTTGCTTAAATTCCTGTTCGAGGCGAGCTTTGAGCTTCTCAGGCAGAGGACGATTGGGATAGGAACTATAGTGCCCCGCAAGGGAATTGAGGGCAGTTTGCATTGTCATAAAAGAGGAGAGGGATCGCAGGGAGTTATCGCGACGATAGAGAGCAAAGAAATCATTAAGCTTTTTGCGGGCATCTGCTTGAGCCGCCTTTTTGTTGGGGTCATTATCTGGTAGGGCGATCGCTTCTCGCAGGCTACTAATGAGACTAAGGGTATCTTCACGGAAATTCCCTGTTAACCCAGTGGGCACATTGGCACAACTAGTTAGTAGCAGTGACACACTCAGCAAAAGTGCACAAACCATCGCCCAAAATCGTTTCATATCGAACCCCAAAACAACATTAGGTCTTAAGATACCCATGAGGCTGATCTTAGCAAGAATTGGCTATCTTAACCCAGTTTTGTCCCTGCGAAAGGGGCTGTATTTGGGGCATGATGATCTCAGTCGTCATCAATGCTTAGGTCATCAAGGGGTACGGGAACGCGGTTGGCAATGACAATCTACTTTTATCGCGTCAAGGATGCCTACGGCAATTTTTCCAATTTCTCTCCCCACGGGTTTACCCTAGAGGGCTATTATTGGCCAACAGCAGAGCACTACTACCAAGCCCATAAATTCTTGGGAACCGCCCATGAGGCCTTTGGTCATGTCATTCGCATTGCCCCAACCCCTGAAGCGGCTGCCCAACTCGGTCGCAGTGGTCGCTACCCCGTTCATCCCCAGTGGGAGCAACTGAAACGGCCGGTCATGTGGCGTGCCCTTGTTGCCAAATTTACCACCCATCCCGATCTTCAAGAACTGCTCCTGTCAACCGGTGACGAAGAACTAGTGGAGGATTCCCCGGTAGATAGCTATTGGGGCTGTGGGGGCGATCGCCAAGGCTCGAATTATCTGGGGCGACTACTGATGCATCTGCGGTACTGTCTGCGCCAAGGGGCAGATCTCCACGCCTTCACCCCTCTGCAAGATTGCCCATTTGGCTAGATGCCATGACTTTTGCCCACCACCCAGTGGCGGCGGAAAAACCGAGCAAGGCTAGATTCTTGTAGTTGCAGACAGATAGGGCGACCATGGGGACAGGTGTGGGGTTGACGGCAGCGATGCCACTCATCCACAAGGGTTTGCATTTCTACGAGGGTGAGGGGCGTGCCGTTACGAATGGCACTGCGACAGGCAACGGCCACCTTGGCAGCGGTTAGATCCGCCACCTGGCTGAGTTCCATGAGAGCAGCCGCAATGTCGGGGCGATCGCGCAGCAGAGCAGGAACACTGCGCACAGCCCAAACCTGTACCCCAAAGGGGGCGATCGCCAAACCCCAGTCCTGCAGGCGTTGCACTTGGGCTTCGGTCAGGGATTCCAAAAGGACGGGCTTGTCTAGCTCCACTACCTGCCAGTCGGCTTCAATTTGCTCATAGAGTACCCGTTCATGGGCAATGTGCTGCTCAATCAGCCAAATCTCTTCCGGTTGCTCAACAATGATGTAAGTATTGTGCAATTGCCCGACCACTTTCAGTTTTGAGAAAGAAAGTTGATTTGAATTAGGTGATAGCAGCGTCCGATAGCGGTTTGGTGGTTCAGCCGCCTTTAACACTTGATAGCTGCTGGCATAACTCAGAGGAGTTGCTGGGCTAGCAAGGAGTTGGCCAATGCGCTCTACCAAAAGAGCTTGCCATTGCTCTGGTTCCCGTAGATAGATCGTGCGCTTTTGCGGTTCTGCTGACCAGTCAATTGCCGCTGGGGGCAAATGGAGATGGGCAATGCACAGAGGAAAGCGCTGCCGCGGCAACCCGCGCCCAAAGGCTTCAAGAATAACCTGCTGCCATGAGGGATCGCTGTGCAGCTCTACCCACCGGCCATTGATTGCTACCCTAACCAATCGGGGCGGGGACGATGGTGGCGATCTGGGGAAACCAAGACGAGTTCAATCTGGGCATCGTTGATTTGGCGCAGATCTTGGGGATGGAGTTGAGGAACCAGTTGCAGCAGGCGATCGCCCAAAGAAGCCACCGCCGGCCAGTGACACCACGGTTTGCCATCCTTCAGGAGATGCCAAGCCACCTGTGGGAAACAAAGGGCAATTTCCTGAAGGCGCCGCTGGATCTGTTTTGGGTTAGTTTCCTGCTGACGTTGCGGCCAGTCTTGAAAAATTTGTTCAGCAATGACGCGAGTCCCCACGGCCATGCCTAGAGGACGAAGGCTGTGGACTTGGCCTTGGGCATCATACCTGACCCGCCAACCCGTATCTGCCTCGCGATGGCGACTGCAAATGGTTAACTGTGCCATTTGTGCCAAGCTGTAAAGGGCTTGACCACGGAAGCCTAGGGTGGTGATGTCGGCGAATTCCCCACTGCTGGGTAACTTACTGCTGGTATAGGGAAGGGCAACTTGGCTTAAATCGGCTTGGCGAATCCCTTCGCCATTGTCTGTAACCTCAAGGTGCCATGCTGAGGGGTGCCACTGAAGATGAATGCGACTAGCACCCGCATCAAGGGCATTTTCCACTAGTTCTTGGACAACAGTAGCAAGGGAGTCGAGGGTTTCAGCGGCAGCGATCGCCCGCTGCATTGGCGTAGGTAAAGGCACGACCGTAAGGCCATCGCTCATGTCAGCCACTCTTGGGCAAGATCAAAGATTTGGTGTGCCAAAATTAACTTTGGTGCCTTGGCAAGGGAGCGCGATCGCCCCCGACGATCCAGTACTACAGCGGCATTTTCAACAGTGCCAAAGCCACAATCCACTTGATCCACAGCATTGGCCACGATCAAATCCAGGCCCTTACGTTCTAGCTTTTCACGGGCAGGCGTCACAATATCTCCGGTTTGAGCAGCAAAACCAATCAGACGTTGGTGAGGCTGGCGCATTTGAGCTGCCATTTGCAAAATATCGGGCACCGCACGTAGGGGTAAGGCCATGGGCAACTCCGATTTGGGGAGCTTTCCCGACCACTGTTGTGCCGGGCGGACATCCCCAACCGCCGCGGCCATAACCAGCCAATCCGCTTCTGGCCAAGCTTTCTTGACGGCCTGCAGCATACTTTCACTGTCAATTGCCTCAATGGCCGTGACTTGTGGAGGAATGGGTTCGGCGATCGCCCCATGAATCAACGTCACCGTTGCGCCGCGATGAAGGGCTGCTCTGGCTAGCGCAATCCCCATTTTTCCCGTTGCCGGATTGCCAATGAAGCGCACCGCATCCCAATACTCACGGGTGCCGCCGGCCGTAATCAGCAGATGCTTTCCAGCTAAATCCCGTCTGCCCTGGGTATAGGCCAAAGAGTCCAGATAGGCAATGATCTCCGTCGGCTCGGCCATCCGCCCCACTCCCACAGTGTCACAGGCCAAACGGCCATAGAGGGGGGGCAAACAGTGGTAGCGCGACTGCTGTTGTAGTTGCTGCCAATGAGCCTGTACTGTTGGCTGCTCCCACATGGTGGTATTCATGGCCGGGGCAACTAAAATCGGTATCTTTGAGGCCAACACCGTACTGGTGAGAAGATTGTCCGCCAGTCCCAGCGCCAGTTTTGCCAGCGTGTTTGCCGTCAGTGGAGCAATCAGCAGTAGAGTTGCCCATTCCCCGAGATCAATGTGGAGAGGACGGGGGGCTTGGGAATGCCAAAAGTCCTGATCAGTATAGACCGATTGGCGGCACAGCGTAGAAATGGTCAAAGGGGTAATAAATTGCGCTGCTGTCTCCGAAAGAATTGCTGCAACCTCCCACCCTGCTTTCACCTGGTGGGAAATGACCTCACAGATTTTATAGGCGGCAATGCCACCCCCCACCCCCACCAGGAGATGGGGCACTCCTGTAGGACTAGGACTCGTCAAAGGCCTCTAAATCCAATAGATACAGATAAGGTTCTGCCAGTTCAGGCCGCTGGAAGGCAATCGCCCGCAGCAGATGCCAATCCTCCAAAGCTGCAAAGGGGGTGTCATAGTCATCTTCCTCCAATCGCCGTGCCAAAGCAGCCACATCCTGTGGTGTGAGGTGGTTAATATACTCTGGCGAATAGTGGTGTGTAACCGCCATACCCCCTCCTTAAGCTTGACCCAACTCTTTCTCTGCCTATTCCTCTATTGTAGCTAGCGTAGCCCCAAGAAATAAGTCCACTTTTTTGCGCCTCCCTAGCACTGGACAATAGGCTTCCTCCGCCCCTCAGGAAATTGACGGCGACTGAGCATTGAGGTACTCACCAATTTTCTTGTCAATTTTCATAATATGGCTGACAAGCCAATTGGCAAGGCTTTCATGGAGGCGAATAGCCAGAGACTCATCGTCGGACGATTGGCGATAGGCACTTTGAAAGTCTTTCAGAAGTACCAGAAACTGGCGATGGGCTTGACAGTTGGTCTCGGCCAAAGGGCATTGCGCTTGGTGAGCACAGCTTTCTTCCTTCTCAAAGTGCCACTCGGCGTAGTACTTCAGGAAGGCAAGCAGTCGCTGAACTGCCCCTCGCCCCTCACCGCGATGAATTGCGCCAGCAAGATCATTGACTGCCTCCACCAGTTCGCGGTGGTGAGCATCAATCATTGCCACACCTGTTTTTAAATCATTGGTCCATTCAAAGTAGGTAAGAGCCATGCCTCTCATTCCTAGACATAATGTTGAGTTTATGTTGAGTTTAACAGGCAGTTGCCGCCTTGGCCTTGTCTGCTGTTACAGCACTAACGTACTCGCCAATTTGCTTATCCACAACTGCAATGTGGCTAACTGTCCAGTCTGTCAATTGCTTGTGAAAGTTCACTGCTAAAGCTTCCACTGCATCTGAACTGCCTTGGCCTGACAGTTCTGCTGTCCGTGCAGCTTTATACTCCTGCTCAAACTTGGCAATCAGCCGACGGAAAGCCTCATGCTCTCGGAGATTGCGTTCAGCAATCGGACATTGATATTTGGCAGCCAGCTCCTCTTCATAGCGAAAGTGCCAATCGGCATAGGCCAAAGCACAGGCAAAAATGCGCTTTATTGCTGCTGCTCCCTGTCCCTGCTGAATGGCCTCTCCTAGCTCATTGACCATGGCCAACAATTCCTTGTGCTGGTTGTCAAGGCCGGCATGGCTTGTTTTCAACGCTTCTGTCCATTCAATACGCGTCACTTCCGTCATGGTCAACCTCCTTTCATGGCTTTAGGTTTCAAGAATGACAGCACGCCCATAAGAAATGATTGACTTAGGGATCCGCTGCTCTCCTCTGCAGGCTGGGGCAGCGGTGTTGGTGAGGAGGGGGATGGTTCGATGCTGATATTGGGAATCTCCTCCACTAAGCCAGCCACCATCAGTCGAAAACAGATTTTTTGCACCTCTAGAACGGGTAAATTGAGGGCTTGGGCAATTCCCTCTAAGGTGACGGTTTTGTCCACATATTCCCAGACCCGCCATTCTACAGAGTTCAAGTGACAGGGAGGTTGCCCTTCACTCAAACTAATCACCGTTGAATCGGGCAAGGGCAACTTGTCCATCAGAGGTGTCCAATCTCGCAGGAGCCGCAAACCTGCTAAGGCCACATCTCGCGGCGGTGCGCTCAAGCCCGTCATTTCCGCTAACGGCAAGGGGTGATTGGCATCAAACTTGAACCATCCTTCAGCAAGACTAAACAACTCTGGAATCGGTGTGAGCACTTGCTGCTTAAAGAGCAACTGCAACTGTTGGCTATCCAAAGCTCCTTGGGTTTTCAGCAGCAGGCCAAGCGGCTGGTTGAGGGGATATAGCTTTAAAAGCCGGTGAATCGTTGTAACATGGATGAAACCGCGTTGCTCAATGAGCTGTTGCAGGCCTTGATGGTCAAGTTCGTGGGTGGCTGCTACAATCTGACCTAAGCGAAAGAAAATGTAGTGGTGCTTGAGCGGTGCAATAGATAGGGTCTCTGTTTCAACCGGCTTGATCGAAAGACACCCTGTTTTTTGCCCCTGTTCTAGAAAGCGAAAGATTTCCCCTAAGGAAAATTCAGATAGATAACCAGTGATTTTCATTTGGTTTCCCCCTTCGTATGAATTTCAGTCCCTACCCCCTTGAAAATCAACTAGTGCCTCACAGCATCCCAGTTCAGTTGTTCGGCTTGGTGTTTGGCATAGGTTTCAATGAGTTTCATCATGGCCGCGGCAACAGAACCTTGGTCAAGGGCATTCACCTGTACCATGGGTGGGCGATTGTGGGGGCTGAGATAGCCTAGGGCGATCGCAATATCCTCCGGCGGCCAAGCATTTGGGTTATCCGCATGACTCAGCCCAATCACCATAGGAATTTTGGCACGGTGGCGCATAAAGGCCAAAATGCGACGGGCGGCTCGAAAGTCTTGGGGACGGTGGGAACTGACCAGGAGAATAAAGGCATGAGCCTTGCGAATCAAAATTTCCCACATGAAATCAAACCGCTCTTGCCCCGGCGTGCCGTAGAGGTGCAAAGCTACATTGGGGCCAAATTGTAGTCGGCCAAAATCCATTGCCACTGTGGTTTTCTGTTTCCAACTCCCCACTTCATCCGTAGCTTTCCGATCGGTATCGACCGGTTCAATTTCGCTAATCGTGCGAATAAATGTAGATTTCCCTGCCCCCACTGGCCCGGTAATGACAATCCGCATGATTTCCATGGCGCTACTTTCCTCCTTCGGCAAGGACAGGGACAGTTAAACACCCACTGATTGCAATCCTCCTGTTAGCTGCGGTTGCAGTTCAGCAATGACATTCTTAATTTCAAGGTTAATAATGCCCTGTTTGGCTGCTGCATCTGCCAATACCAGCAATACTGCCTCCTCGGTACAGCTAGTAAGAATGCCATAGCCACTCGTCCCTTCGACAAGAATCCGCTCAATTTGACCCCGACTCAGCTCTCGACCAATCCGTTCGCCTAAGGACAGCATCGCCGCTGACATGGCGGCCACTCGCTCATCATCCATTCCTGTGGGTAGCGCTGCTGCCAACGTCAAGCCATCGGGGGAAACCAGTGCTGCCCCTTGGACATTACTGGCATCAGCAACAAATTTTTGTAATGTTGCTTGAAGTTTTGCTGCATTAATTGCCATAAAGCACCTCTTCTAGAAAATCAACTCAATTAATATTGGTAAGGTGCGGTGTTGCTGACGCTCTCTATTTCACGGTTTCAAGATCTCAGCAAGAGGAAGACCCTACCTATCCCAATAGTAGGTTATCCTCAATGAATCCAAAGGTTGCTTGGCAAACAGTTTAAGCAAGCTTAACAAAATATCTAAAATGTTAACAGGTGCTGTTATTATTTTTATTATTAAACGAAATCTTTTTCCCACGCATTCAGTAGAATAATTGAGCAATGCGCGCTTGGGAAACTGAAGTATGGGAAGCAGCCGCTGGCAATGGGCAGTTAGAGCAAGGATGGCCACGCTAGGCAGAATTTTCCTTGTGAGTGCTGTTTTTTTTGCCTATTACTGGCACCCTAGCC
>DVDZ01000120.1 GCA_015296025.1 Thermosynechococcus sp. M46_R2017_013 | reverse complement strand
TCCTACGCACATACCATCTTGAGGAAAAAGGACCGCTACTTGCCACGGGTCGCGCTGTGGGCGAAATGATCGGTCAAGGTCGCGCCCGCGTCATCCTCAATGTCAGCAATATCAATCAGTTCCAAGCGGGAGAGGTGTTGGTCACCCACCGCACAGATCCCGACTGGGAGCCGATTATGAAAAAAGCCAGTGCCATTGTCACTGATCAGGGGGGACGCACCTGCCATGCAGCGATTATTGCCCGTGAGTTGGGGATTCCCGCTATTGTCGGCTGTGGCGATGCCACGGTAACGATTCCCAATGGGGTTGAGGTCACCGTCTCCTGTGCTGAGGGAGAAGAGGGGCATGTCTATCAGGGATTGCTGCCTTTCCATGTGGAGGAAGTGACCCTAGAAAACCTGCCGCGTACCCGCACCCAAATCTTGATGAATGTGGGCAACCCCGAGGAAGCCTTTAGCTTGGCAGCCATTCCCAATGATGGGGTGGGGCTGGCGCGTATGGAGTTTATCATTGCCAACCACATTCAGGCGCATCCTTTGGCTCTGCTGCACTACGACGAACTGACGGATGAGGCTGCAAAGCTGAAAATTGCTGAACTGACCCAGAACTATGCCGACAAGGCGGAATACTTCGTGGATAAGTTGGCTCAAGGTATTGGGGCGATCGCTGCCGCCTTCTATCCCAAGCCCGTGGTGGTGCGTATGTCCGACTTTAAGAGCAATGAGTACGCCAACCTCTTGGGCGGTCGCCAGTTTGAACCCCATGAAGAAAACCCCATGATTGGCTGGCGGGGCGCTTCCCGCTACTACGACCCCAACTATGCGGAGGGCTTTGCCCTTGAATGTCGCGCCATGAAGAAAGTGCGGGATGAGATGGGGCTGACAAACGTTATCCTTATGATTCCCTTCTGTCGCACGCCAGAGGAAGGGCGGCGGGTGCTGGCGGAGATGGCCAAACATGGGCTGAAGCAAGGGGAAAACGGCCTCCAAGTCTATGTAATGTGTGAACTCCCCAGCAATGTGGTGCTCGCGGATGCCTTTGCCGATGTTTTTGACGGCTTTTCCATCGGCTCCAATGACTTAACCCAACTCACGCTGGGGCTGGATCGCGATTCGGGGCTGGTGGCGCATCTATTTGACGAGCGCAATGAGGCAGTGAAGCGGATGGTGGCACAAGCCATTCAAACGGCAAAGGCCAAGGGGCGCAAAATTGGCATCTGTGGTCAAGCTCCCAGTGACTATCCTGAGTTTGCCCAATTTTTGGTGGCTCAGGGGATTGACTCCATTAGTCTCAACCCTGACTCAGTTCTGAAGACAATGTTGCAAATTGCTGAGGCTGAAAAACAAGCCTAGAGCGCACAACCCGGTAACAACTCCTAAGGTGAGGGCAGGGAATTGCAGTCGCGATCGCTCTGCCCTTTTCTGTAGGGGACGTAACCCAGTAGGATCAAGGGAACCAAGTGGAGGATCTCGGCGTGAATGCAGCGGCAATTCAGGAACTTCTGGCTTCGGCAGAGGTGGGCGATCGCCTGCGGGGAATCAATCAACTGCGCACATTGCCCCCTGAAGCAGCTTTTGCCCTAATCCGGCCTCTGAGCCAAGATGAAAATGCCCGTGTCCGCTACGCTGCAGTGAGTCAAATTGCTGTCCTAGGGCAGGTCAACCCACCTCAAGCCCATGAACTCTTGCGCAATCGCCTGCTCCATGACAGCGAAACCGATGTCCGCGCCGCAGCAGCAGATGCCATGGCTGCCCTACGGCTTCCCTTTGCCCTTGAAGATTTAGCAATGGCCTACCACAGTACGAGTGATTGGCTGTTGCAGTTTAGTATCATTGCTGCTTTAGGTGCCCTTGGCAATCCTGCGGCTGTTGGGCTACTCACGGAGGCTCTCAAGAGTCCTCAAGAATTAGTAAAATTGGCGGCGATTGGTTCCCTAGGGGAACTCAAACAGCCCGAAAGCATTGAGCATCTGCGACAGTTTGTTGAGTATCCTGATTGGCAACTGCGGCATCGGCTGGCGATCGCCCTCGGCCAAATTGGCACTCCTGAAGCTCGCCCGCTCCTGGAACAATTGGCCACTGATTCGGCCGCAGCGGTTACTGAGGCAGCTCGCACCAGTTTGGCACAGTTGACCGCTTAGGATGGATTGATGGGTTACACACTGCCTGTTTTTGCTGCTGCGGCGGCAGTGGCTGCCCTGCGATGCCTTACTGAAGGCACCTGTCCTCAAGAGGTGACCCTTGCCCTGCTGCGCCCCAACCGCTGTGAAACCTTTGCCATTCCCCAAGGAGCGCCCTTAGATTCCCAACAGGCTTTGGCGATTACCTACAGTGAACCCAGCGATCCCCTTGATCTGACGCGGCATACTCCAATCTGGGCTTGGGTGCGCTGGCAAGACCCCGCCACTTACCCCAAAATTCACATTGACGGTGGTTTTGGCGTGGGTCGCGATCGCGCCACTGGCGAAGCAGCTATCTACCGCTATGCGCGGTTGCTGTTGACCACTAACCTGTTGCTCTACTGTCCCAAAGAGCGGGCGATCGCCGTCACCATTGTCCTACCTCAGGGGCGCGACTTGGCAGAGCGCACCTCAAATGCGGCTTTTGGCATTGTTGAGGGACTGTCGCTGTTGGGCACCACTGCCCTTGCGCACCCCCTGAGTGCTCCTGAGCAACTGGAGCGCTACCGAGAAGACCTCAGGCAAAAGGCCAGCCAATCCCCTACCTTGGTTTTCTGTCTTGGCGAGAATGGCCTTCAGGTAGCACAACAGCTCCAAATCCCCCCTTTCCTCTGTGTAAAAACCGCCAATTGGCTAGGCCCGATGCTAGTGGCAGCGGCGCAACACCATGTCCAACAGTTGCTCCTGTTGGGCTACCACGGCAAATTAATTAAACTGGCGGCGGGGATTTTTCATACACATCACCACATTGCTGATGCCCGCCAAGAGATTTTGACTGCCTTTTGTGCTCTCGCAGGTCTGCATCAAGATATTCTGCACCAAATATGGCAAGCACCCACTATTGAAGCTGCCCTCAAGTCCTTAGAAACCTTGGCTCCCCAAGCCTTACCTGAGCTTCTCCGCCACATTGCCAACCGCATTGAGGAACGCGCCACTGCTTATATCCATAGCCATTGTGCAGCTCCCCTAGGACGGTCATTACAGGTGGGGTGTGCTTTGTTTGGGCGCGATCGCCAAATTGTTGCTGCCAGCGAGGCTGGAGAAATCATTTTGAGAACATTAGCGTCCAAGAAGCTATTTTGACTAAAAGCAAAGCAAGCTATTCTATTAAGTGCTAGGGTTTCTAAAGATGGTGAAAGACTGATAACCAGTATCAATTAAAATATGCTCAAATAGTTCCTCTGCAATTAATTCATGGATGACTTGTTTAACGGGGGAGTTATTATTTCCTTCGACATCGTACCAGCCGTAGTAGTCATGCAAAATAAAGTATCCCCCTGGCCGCAGGTACCACGGTACATAATTAAAGACATCAGCTTTACACCCCTCATAGCTGTGATCACCATCAATAAAAATGAGATCAACCAAACCATCAATGGTGACTTCATCTGAGCGGGCGTTAATAAACTGAACATAGTTTTCAAGATGAGCTCCAAAAATTAACTGCTCAGCTTCCTTGGTCGGAAACGGATCAATAGAAAGCAATTCTCGTTTTTTGGGCGCTTCAAATTCACTATAATCAATGTCAGGTCGCTGCTTATGCTGTTGTGGTTCTTGCCAACCTATATCAATGAATCGTAGGGCACTTGCTAGACAAAGGGTTGAAAATCCCTTAAAGCGGCCAATTTCAATGATGCGAGTAGCTCGAATACTTACTGCCAGAGAAAAAAGCGTCATCCCTAACCCCAGTTCTGAGCCTCCAGCAACAAGTGCCTTCCGCATCAAACCAAAAAAATCACCAAAATAGCTGTCCATCCTTTGTTGGTTATGGGGTAAGGCCTCTGTTATCATTTGGGACTCTGGACTAAAACTCATAGGAATATTTCTGTGAGCGACTCTTTGTGACTTCTCTTATCCTAACTGAACCTAAAGTACTAAAATATGGGTTGCCAGGAGAGATGGCAGAGTGGTCGAATGCGCTCGACTTGAAATCGAGTGTGGCAGTGATGCCACCGAGGGTTCGAATCCCTCTCTCTCCGTTCAATTAAGAAAAAAGCAGCCAGTGTACACTAGCTGCCCAATGTTGTCGCAAAGCTCAGAGAAGAGCTACACACCCAAATCCGCCAAAATATCAGCGGCGTGGGTCTCCGTTTTGACACTGGTATAGACATGGGAAATCATGCCGTTGCCGTCAATGACATAGGTTACCCGCTTTGCATAGCCGCCGCCATCGACATCGTAGGCCTTGATAATGGAACGATCTACGTCCGCTAGCAAGGGGAAGGGGAGATTGAATTTCTCGGTGAATTTTTGGTGTGAGGTTTCATCATCAGTGCTCACGCCCAGAACGACAATATCCTTCTCCTGATAGGCAGTGTAGTGGTCGCGGAAGCTACAGGCTTCTTTGGTGCAGCCGGGGGTGTCATCCTTGGGATAGAAGTACAACACGACCGTTTTGCCCTTGAAATCACTAAGGGAAACGGTATTGCCATGGGTGTCTTTGGCGGTAAAGGCAGGTGCGGGCGTGCCAACGGCTAAAGCCATGAGGAATAACCTCCTAACATTAAGTTTTATTACAAGCTTCGTTCCCTATTCTATTCCCTAGCTGCGCCTTAGTAGTGGATGCGAGGGTCAATCCAAGCATTGAGGAAATCAATGAGGATACTAGCGGCAACCACAATGACGGCAAAAAAAACAACAATTCCCTGAACGGTTGGATAGTCGCGCAGCGCAATTGCTTCGTAGAGTCGCTGACCTAACCCTGGCCAAGAAAAGGTGACTTCCGTTAGCACAGCGCCCCCCAAGAGGCCAGCAAGGGTCAGACCCAAAACGGTAATCACCGGAATTAAAGCGTTCTTGAGGGCATGATGAATGAAAATCCGATGTTCAGGAATACCACGGGCACGGGCAGCTTCCACATAATCGGCGGCTAGGGTTTCCTTGAGATTTACCCGCACAATGCGCTCGAAGATGCCACTGAGAACAATGCCCAGGGTGACGGCTGGTAGAAGCAAGTGGGTAAAAGCAGTTCCCAATTGGTGGAGATTGCCATTCAAGAGTGCATCCAGAATATACAGTCCTGTGGGGCCTTGGGGGGGGTGTTTCACTGATGGGGTAGCGGGTGCCTAAGGGCAGCCAACGCAAGTTCACGGCAAAGAGTAGTTGCAAGAGCATCCCTAACCAAAAAAGAGGCAAGGCGTAGGTAAAGATGCCAAAAAGTCGTCCACCAATATCCCAAGCAGTTCCCGATTTAATTGCAGCAAGACTGCCAATGAGTACACCCAAGCCAAAGGCGATCGCCAGACTGGCAAGACCTAATTCTGCGGTCGCAGGAAAATGTTGGGCAATAATCTTGGTCACTGCTTCCCCTTGACTTGTGAGGGAAGTGCCTAAATCAAATTGCAGGAGTTGTCCTAAATAGTTCAAGTACTGCTGCCACAGGGGTTGAGCTAGACCCAATTGCTCTCGTAGAGCTTCCTTGACAGGTGCCGGAGCACGGGGGCCTAAAATCGCATCCACGGGATCCCCAGGAGTGGCTCGCAGGAGCAAAAAGACGACAGTGACGATTGTCCACAGCATCAGCGGCGCTAGCAAAAGCCGCAGCAGTAGGTATCCCTGCAGTGCCCGCAGACGAGACATTAGGCACGCCTAGTTATTCTTGGGGTGGGTTTGCTGCTCGCTGGCGATCGCGCTCAATCGAGGCTAAAAGCCGTTTGGGATAGCTATCTGCTGCAATTTGTAAAATTTGATCGAGGGGCGTGTCATTCATGAACTTAGTGGCGGCAGCAATGTACTTGCGATTGGGACAGCGATCGCCAAGGACACAGCCGTTGACGCAGGCCTCTGCACAATTAATGGTTTCTGGCGTTAATTCGCTCATAGCAGCTCTCCGAGGAATTGCTCAAATTTTAACAAAGGGAAGAATCCCCCACCTAAAAATTGGCAACGCTTCCTAGGATCCCCTAGGTTAGAATCGTACTGGCACAGGAAACATTGGGTAGGAGGCAGAATGCGCAGGAAATGGATCACCTTTTTAGTGTTGGCATTGGGGATGATTCCCTTCATCGCCATTTCTGTGATGCCCCTGCTCACCAGTGCCTTTACAGCCCCTCAAGCCACCCCTAGCCCTGTGGTTAATTCCGCGGCGGGAGACAAAATTGCAGAACTCCAAGCCCAAGAAAAGGGCTATCAACTGGTGCTAGAGCGTGAACCCAACAATGCCACGGCACTGGAAGGCTTGGTACTGGCGCGGCTGCAACTCATTCAACAGGGCAAAGGGGAAATTGCCAGCGTCATTGAGCCGTTGCGGCGGTTGGCGGCTCAGCGGCCTGAACAAACAAACTATGCCATTCTCCTAGGGCAAGCTCAACAACAAACGGGCGATCGCGAGGGGGCTGCTCAAACTTTTCAGAATGTTCTTGCCCAATCGCCGGGGAACCTCAATGCCCTGCGGGGGCTAGTGGATCTTTACCTCAAAGAAAATCGTCCCCAAGCTGCTATTGGTTTGATTGAAGAGACCCTCAAAGGAGCAGAGGCCGCCAACAAAGTGCAACCGGGGAGCGTAGATGTTACGGCTGTGCAACTCCTCCTTGGCGATGTCTATATGGCACAAAAACGCTATGATGAGGCATTGACCCTCTTCCAAAACCTCGGCAAAGAAAACCCCAATGATTTTCGCCCAGTTCTTGCCCAAGCAATGGTGCTGACGGAACAGGGGAAAAAGACTGAGGCGGCTTCCCTCTATGCCAAAGCTGTGGAATTAGCCCCCGCCAAGTATAAAGATGCCATTCAGCAGGCGGCGCAGCAGGTGCAAGCTGAATCTCCAGTTACTCCTAAACCCTCCCCACAGCAATAAATATTTAATTAATACTTAAGTTTGTTGTTGCAGTTCCTCTAGGCGTGCTAGTACCTCTTGGCTGTGGATCGCGGGATTTACTTTTACATAACGCTCCCGCAGGATGCCTTCAGGATCAATGATGAAGCTGTGGCGGAGCGAGACAAACCCCAACCACGAGCCATAGGCTTTGCTGACTTGGCCATCGGGGTCAGAAAGGAGGGGAAAGGTCAAGCCTTCACTGTCACAAAAATCTTTATGGGAGTTCACAGAGTCAGCACTGACGCCAATGACTTCAGCATTGTGGGCATGAAATTGCTCAATGTCGCGTTGGAAACGCTGGGCTTCGAGGGTGCAGCCAGAGGTAAAGTCCTTGGGGTAAAAGTACAACACGACCCACTTACCGCGATAATCCTTGAGGGAAATGGGCTGACCATCCACACTGCTGGGAAGGGAAAAATCAGGTGCTGGGGCATTGAGAGGCGGCAGTTCGCCTCCGAGGGCCCAACTGGGGGTTGATGGGCTGAAAAACAGCATCAAACTCAAAAGGACAACAAGTAGTGAGCGCAAGAACATGGCTAAATCGTTAAACTGGCCTTAGGAAAGCATCTAGCTGCACTTTACCCTAGTTTTAGCGATTTTTCGAGGTTGATGCCGTCGCTCTCTGTTGTACAGTTTATGCCCCGTTGGTTGCGCTGGCTTTGTGCGCTGCTGCTGGCGATCGCCCTTGGGGCGGGGCTGTGCTGCTTGATTGCCGAAAGCCTCTGGTTTAGTCAACTGGGCTATTTGCAGGTGGTCTGGCAGCGCTGGAGTGTCCAAGCCTTACTATTTCTTACGGTTGCGGGGTTATCGGCACTTTTCTATGGCTGGCAGCAACACTGGCTACTGCGGCAACGCACAGTGACCCTCGATCCAACCCTAACAGCACGGAGTACCTATCGGGGACTGGGGCTATGGCGGCTTTTGTTGTGTGCGAGCGGTTTAACTTGGCTGCTGATTGTTGCCACTTACCACATTGGCGCGATCGCCTTACAACTGTGGCAACAGCGCTCAGAAATTACGTTTAATAGCCCTCTGCTCCCGCAATTGAGTGTTTGGCGAGTGGCAGAAATCTCACTGCAAGTGGTACAGAATCCTTGGTTATTGGTGCCTAGTCTGGGGGCGCTGATACTGGGGCTTTGGTTGCCCGTGCGCCTCTTTCAGGGGGTAGGGATTCTCTTGAGCCTCGCCATGGGGGCAATTGCTTTTCTGAGTTGGTCAGTGGTGCTCAAGGGACTTTTTGCGGTCAGTGATTTCCATACCGAACCGCTATTTCACCACTCAATTAGCTTTTACCTCTTTCACATCCCTTTATGGGAACTGTTGCGACTGTGGTTGGTAAATCTCAGTGTTGTTGGTTTAGCGGGAACGGCCTTGGGGTATCTCCTTGCCAATGAAAGTCTCAGTCATGGCAAATTCCTCGGCTTTGTGCGATCGCAACGGCGACATTTGCAGGGCTTGAGTGCGTTTGTTTTTGCGACAGTGGCTTTTAGTTTTTGGCTAGAGCGCTACAAGCTTCTTTACTCAACCCATGGAGCTGCTTTTGGTGCCGGCTATACCGATGTCAGCGTGCGCTTACCCCTTTATAGTTGGCTTTCGGCCTCGGCCCTTGGCGTCACCTGTTTACTGGCTTGGTCAGCGATTCGACGGGGCGGAGAAGGGCAGCGGCGGCTAGGTCCGATTGCCCCCGGCTTCTTTGGGTTTACAGTGGGCTATCTAGGGGTCATCCTAATTGCAGATTGGCTCCTACCCACAGCTATTGAAGTAGCCATTGTTCAACCCAACCAACTGCAACGGGAACTGCCCTACATTCAACGCACCATTACCCATACCCGTGAAGGCTTTGACCTTGAAAAAATGCGGGTCGAACCCTTCCAACCAGAAAATAACCTCAACGCCGAGATCATTGCTGCTAATGCCGCCACCACCCGTAACATTCGCCTTTGGGATACCCGCCCCCTCCTTGAAACCAACCGTCAACTCCAACAACTGCGCTCTTACTATCGGTTTCCCGCCGCATTTTTGGATCGCTACTATCTGAAACTATCGCCTGGGCAAGACCAATCGGAAATTCGCCAAGTCCTCATTGCCGCTCGCGAAGTAGATTACAGTGCGGTTCAGCGGTTTGCCCGCAGTTGGATTAACGAGCACCTCGTATTTACCCACGGCTATGGCTTCACCATGAGTCCTGTGAATACAGCAGAAGTCAATGGTTTGCCCAAGTACTTTGTGCGCGATATTGGCGACACAGGTGAGCTACTGGTTAATCCGCCTCAGATCCGCGAGAGTATCCCGTTTTTCTATCCACGGATTTACTACGGTGAACTCACCAATACCTACATTTTTGCTCCTTCCGATGTCCCAGAACTGGATTTTCCCCGCGGCGCTGAAAATGTTTATAACCACTACGACGGTAGTGGAGGCGTGCCCATTACCAGTTGGTGGCGCCGCCTAGTCTATGGCGTCTATTTTCGGGATTGGCAATTGCTGCTAACCCCCAATTTGCGCCCCGACTCACGGGTTCTCTTCCGGCGATTGATTCAGGATCGTGTGCGGGCGATCGCTCCCTTCTTGCGCTTTGACAGTGAACCCTATCTTGTTGTCGCCGATCTACGCTCTGAGCACGCCATTGCTGCTCGCCCCAGCAGTGCGGGGGTCAGCTATCTCTACTGGATTATTGACGCCTATACTGTCAGTCGCTACTACCCCTATAGCGATCCGGGGCAGCACTCGTTTAACTACATTCGCAACTCCGTCAAGGTGGTCGTGGATGCCTATAACGGTGATGTCACCTTCTATGTGGTTGAACCCAATGATGTCATGATTCGCACGTGGCAGCGAATTTTTCCCACACTCTTGCGTCCCTTGAGTTCCATGCCCCACCCCCTCTATCGTCACATTCGCTACCCCATTGATTTAATGCAGGTACAGTCAGAACAGCTCCTGAAGTACCACATGACGGATCCTGTTGTTTTTTATAACCGCGAAGACCTCTGGCAAATTCCTAAGGAGATTTACCGCGAAAAATCCCAAGCCATTGCTCCCTACTACCTGATTACCAAGCTGCCCATTGGCTATACGGAGGAATTTATTCTTCTTGTCCCCTTTACGCCCGTGAATCGTCCGAACCTCATTGGTTGGCTGGCGGCTCGCTCCGATGGCCAAAACTATGGCAAACTCCTGCTGTACGTTTTTCCTAAACAAGAACTGGTCTTTGGCCCCGAACAAATGGAGGCTCGCATCAATCAAGACCCAGTCATTTCACAGCAAATTTCCCTCTGGAATCGCCAAGGGTCAAGATCGGTGCAGGGCAATCTTCTTATTATTCCCATCGAGCGATCGCTCCTCTATGTCGAACCGATTTACTTGGAAGCCGATCAAAATCGACTGCCCACTTTGGCACGGGTCATTGTCATGGACAATCAGCGGATTGTGATGGCACCTACCCTCGAAGAGGCTCTAAAACAACTCTTTCCCCAGTAGGGGAAAGGCCTTGAATCCTTATCGCTAAACAACACAAGGATACAAACCAGTTAAAAAACTATGACAACAGCTGCATACATCCATCTGCCCTTCTGTCGGCGCCGCTGCTTTTACTGTGACTTTCCAATTACAGTGATGGGGGATTCTCCGACGTTGGCAGCATCCTTGATTCAAGAGTATGTGGCTGCGCTGTGCCAAGAAATTGCCCAGACTCCTGCTGATCCGCAACCGCTTCAAACGATCTTTTTTGGGGGGGGAACGCCTTCTTTAGTACCGCCTCGGTATATTGGCCAACTGCTGGAAGCTCTGGATCGCCGGATAGGGATTGCGCTGGGGGCGGAAATTTCCATGGAAATGGATCCAGGGACCTTTGCCTTAGAACAATTGCAGGGCTATCTCAGGGTAGGCGTGAATCGCTTTAGCTTGGGTGTCCAGGCCTTTGATGATGAGCTATTGCGGCTCTGCGGCCGTAGTCACACTGTCGCCGAGGTTGAGCAGGCAGTTGAAATGATTCATAGGGCGGGGGTAGAAAACTGGAGCATAGATCTTATTTTAGGTCTGCCGCAACAATCCCTGGCGCGCTGGCAATTCTCCCTAGAACGAGCAATCGCCCTCAAACCAACTCATCTTTCAATCTATGACTTGATCATTGAGCCAAAAACCGTCTTCAGCAAACGCTATCAACCGGAAGCGGCCCCCTTACCTACCCAAGAGCAGGTCGCCGCCGCCTATCGCCTTGGCCACGAAAAGCTAACAGCAGCGGGCTACAACCATTACGAAATTTCCAACTATGCCCAAGCGGGGTTTGCCTGTCGTCACAATCAAGTCTATTGGCGCAATCAATCCTACTATGGCTTTGGCATGGGAGCCACCAGTTATCTGGAGCATCGCCGCCTCAGCCGCCCGCGTACCCGCCGTGAATACTATCAATGGCTACAAACCTTACCAGAGAGCCTCTATCGGGTGAATCCAGATTCCCTGTGGGATCGCTGGGTGGAAACCATTATGTTGGGGTTACGCCTCAGAAACGGCCTCTGTTTGAAGACTTTGGCGGATGAATTTCCTCTATCGTGGGTTGAAGCTCTGCAAATGGCAGCAGCAAAAGTGTCTCCCAAAACGCTTTGTGTGACGGGCGATCGCCTGCACTTGACACAGCCAGAAGGATTTCTAGTGGCCAATCACGTTATTGTTACCCTTTGGGAAGCATTGGAGAGATCGGTTTTCCGCCAACAGAAAGGGGAACCCCTACCGATACACTAGAGGTTGTCTGACCAAGAATGCACTCACGGGAAACATCATGTTGGAACAGGGAACCATTTCAATTCACACTGAGAACATCTTTCCAATCATTAAAAAGTGGCTCTACTCCGATCATGAGATTTTCCTGCGGGAACTGGTCTCCAATGCGGTGGATGCCATTCAAAAACTGCGGATGGTGGCACGTTCTGGGGAATACAAGGGGGATGTAGATCACCCTGAAGTCACAATTACAATTGATAAAGAGAACAAAAAGCTGGCGATTGCCGACAACGGCATTGGCATGACGGCCGAAGAGGTGAAAAAGTACATTACCCAAGTGGCCTTTTCCAGTGCTGAGGAATTTGTTCAAAAATACAAAGGCGAAGGGGAAAACGCCATTATTGGACATTTTGGCCTAGGATTTTACTCCGCCTTCATGGTCTCAGAACGGGTGGAAATTGATACCCTCTCCTACCGCGAAGGTGCTGTTCCCGTACATTGGACCTGCGATGGCTCCACTGAATTTACTCTCTCTGACGGTGAGCGCACCAGCGTTGGCACTACTGTAACCCTCACACTGCAAGACAGTGAATTAGAGTACTTGGAGCCGGCCCGCATCCGCGAGCTGGTGCGCAAGTATTGTGACTTTTTGCCTGTGCCCATCAAGCTTGAAGGCGAGCAAATCAATCGACAAATTGCCCCTTGGAAAAGTTCTCCCAATAGCCTCAGCAAAGAGGACTATTTAGAGTTTTATCGCTACCTCTATCCCTTCCAAGAAGATCCCCTGCTCTGGGTTCACCTCAATACCGACTATCCCTTCGTGGTCAATGGGATTCTTTATTTTCCAAAGCTGCGCCCCGATATTGATGTCAGCAAGGGGCAAATTAAGCTCTACTGCAATCAAGTCTTTGTCAGCGATAACTGTGAAGAGATAATCCCACGCTTTTTGCTCCCGCTGCGGGGTGTCATTGACAGTAGTGACATTCCCCTGAATGTATCCCGCAGTTTCCTGCAAAACGATCGCACCGTGCGCAAAATTGCCGACTACATTGCCAAGAAGGTGGGCGATCGCCTCAAAGAACTGTACCGCGAAGACCCTACGGCCTACGTGCGCTCTTGGCAAGACTTGGGCACCTTTGTCAAGTTTGGCTCAATTAACGATGAGAAATTCAAAAAACAAGTGGAGGATATTCTCATCTATCGCACGACCGCGGAGCTAACCCCCAAAGAGGGCGACGATTTATGGGCCAAAGAGGGCGGAATTTGTGTAGATGGCAAAACCTATACCACGCTCAAGGAGTACCGCGAGCGCAACAAAGCACGCCAAGGCAACCGCGTCTATTACTGCACTGACGAAGTGAATCAGGCCACCTATGTGCAACTGCTCAAAAGCCAAGGGATCGAAGTGCTCTTTATGGACAGCTTCATTGATACCCACTTTGTACCGTGGCTAGAGCAAAACTATAGCGATGTCAAGTTCCTGCGGGTTGATGCCGAATTGGATGAAACCCTCATTGATAAAACCAAAGACAGTGAACTCGTTGACCCGACAACTAACAAAACCCGCAGCGAGCAAATTAAAGCACTCTTTGAATCGGTGCTGAAAAAGCCCAAATTAACCATCCGTACGGAAGCCCTGAAGGCAGATGCGCCACCGGCTATGATCCTTTTGCCGGAAACCAGTCGGCGAATGCAGGAAATGATGGCAATGATGCAGCAGCAACTCAATGCCCAGTTGCCAGAGGAGCATATCCTCGTTGTGAATACGGCGCATCCCCTAGTGCAGAATCTCCTCAGCCTCAGCCAAGGAACGATTATTCAAACCAGTGGCACCTCAGAAACGGGTGCATTGGTCGAAAAGCTGTGTCAGTATATCTACGATTTGGCCTTAATGTCGCAGCGGGGCTTTGATGCCAATGGTATGCAGCAATTTACAGAGCGTGCCAGTCAAGTCCTGACCCAATTGACCACCATGGCCACACGCTAAGGTTTGCAGAAGCGGGAGGTAACCCATGATTATTACAGCAGGTCTATTGGCGGGAGCGATCGCCCTACTGGGGTGGGGACTGTACCGCAACCTGCCCTACGGCAAGCTGGGGATTGTGGCTTGGCTGCAAACCCTTGTCCTGATGCTCCCTTGGCTGGTGGTCTTTGGCAGTCTCAGCTTTGGGATTGTGATTAACTTTGCGGCGGTACTCTTTGGCCTAGTGTTCTCCATTGTGGCCTATGTTGCCCTTGGGCGCTGGTTGCGATCGCTGGCGGCCACTGCCGAACTGCCCCTGCCCCCTGCTTCCTCTGGCCGTACTGAACTCGAGCAGGCCAGCGCCGAACAGACGACCCCAGCCCAAGCTGCCGAAAAGCCAACCCTTCCCGCTGAGGATCTACAAGCCATTCAAAGTATCTTTAGCGTAGATACCTACTTTGCCACCGACTACATTCCCTACAAAGGGGGCATCATCTGCCCAGGGAATTTGCGCGGTGAGGCTCAGGCTGTCCATCAACAGCTCACAGAGCGCCTCCAAGCGGCCTTGCCCGACCGCTACCGCCTCTTTATGGTGCCCAATAGTGAAGGCAAGCCAATGGTTGTGATCTTGCCGCTGACGACCGAACCCATTCGCTCTGGCACTCTCCAGAAGCTGGCAGCGATTTTCTTGGCGGTGGCCACCTTCGGAACCTGTTTGGAGACCAGTGCCATCTTGCAGGGGTTTAGCTTACTGGGGAATCCCACCCCCGGTCTTTTCCAGCGATCGCTGCCCTTTGCCCTCGGCCTTTTTGGCATTGCAGCCGTACGGGAACTGGGTCACTGGTTCATGGCCAAACGCTATCAAGCTCGCTTGGGTCCGCCCATCTTTTTGCCAGCGTGGCAGTTGGGGACGTTTGGTGCCATCACCCGCATTGAATCTTTCCTTGCCAATCGCAGCCAGCTCTTTGACATCGGCGCAGCGGGGGCGATTGCCGCTGGCAGTCTTTCACTGCTGCTGTTGGGCATTGGCCTTGTCCTCTCGCCCACAACTCAGGGTTGGGAGGTACCGACTCTCTTTTTTCAAGGATCAATCTTGGTGGGGACGATCGCCAAGCTCTTTTTAGGTCAGCAGTTGCAAAGCGAAATGGTGATAGTCCATCCCTTAGTGATTCTGGGTTGGTTAGGCCTGATCATGACCGCCTTGAACTTGATGCCGGCGGGACAACTGGATGGCGGGCGTATTGTTCAAGCCATTTACGGCACCAAAACCGCCAAACGACTGACGATCATTAACCTTGTGGTCTTGGGCTTGGTGGCGATCGTCAATCCTTTGGCCTTGTATTGGGCATTGGTGATTCTCCTGTTGCAGCGGGGGGTGGATCAACCCAGTCTCAATGAGATCACAGAACCGGATGACACCCGCGCCGGTCTTGGCCTGTTGTTGTTGTTCTTAATGGCGGCCACCCTAATCCCGATGGCGCCGGGATTGGCAGGACGGTTAGGAATTGGAGGCTAAATGCCGGATTCACTACGGCAAATTTTGACGGCGATCGCCCAAGGGCAACTGAGTGTGGAAACCGCCTATCGCCAACTCCAACATCTCACCTATGAACCCATTGGCGATTTTGCGCGAATTGACCACCAGCGGCAGCAGCGCACGGGCTTTCCAGAGGTGATTTGGGGACCCGGTAAGACACCGCAGCAGATTGCCGAAATCTTGGAGCGAATGCGTCCTCACTATCCCTGTGTGCTGGCCACGCGCATTTCCCCAGAGGTCTTTGAGGCAGTGCGAGCTCGCCTTGGAGGACTGCACTATTTCGAGAAAGCCCAAATTTGTAGTACGGCGCCCATTTTGCCGCCCCAGTCCCCGCTGCCGGTGGGCTTAGTCTGTGCGGGTACAGCGGATTTGCCCGTGGCCGAAGAGGCAGCCATTACCTTGCAACTCTGCGGGTTCGCGGTGGAACGGTTTTGGGACGTGGGCGTAGCTGGCATTCATCGCCTCCTGAGTGTGCGCGATCGCCTAGAGCAAATGGCTGTACTCATTGTGGTGGCCGGCATGGAGGGGGCACTTCCTAGTGTGGTAGCGGGGCTGGTGTCTGTACCTGTCATTGCTGTACCTACCAGTGTGGGCTATGGCGCGAACTTTAGGGGCTTGGCAGCGCTGCTGACAATGCTCAACTCCTGTGCCCCCGGCATTGGCGTTGTCAATATTGACAATGGCTTTGGGGCAGCAATGCTGGCGGCCAAGATCTTGCGATCCCTGAGCCAACGGTTATAATGATCATTTGTTCTTCATGTGTGATTGATCATCAGGTGACCTGTGGCTAACATTAAATCTGCCGCTAAACGTGCTCAAATTGCTGAGCGCAACCGTCTGCGTAACAAAGCCTATCGCTCGGCAGTGCGGACGCTGATTAAAAACTACTTGACCGCCATTGGCCAGTACACTGCCGACCCCACGCCAGAAAAACTGGCAGAAGTCCAGCACCGACTCAACTTGGCTTTTAGCAAAATTGACAAAGCTGTAAAGCGTGGTGTGCTTCACCGCAATACCGGAGCCCGTCGCAAAGCCCGGCTAAGCCGCATCCTCAACAAAACACTGCAACCCACCTCCTAGCCTCTATGTTGGTGGATACCCACGTCCATCTCAACTTTCCAGAGTATGCGCCCGATCTCGAAACAGTAGCTGAGCGCTGGCGATGGGCGGGGGTAGTGCGGCTGGTTCATTCCTGCGTTGAACCCAGTGAATTTCCCGCAATCCAACGCCTTACAGCTCAATTTCCAGAACTGTTTATGGCCGTGGGTCTGCATCCATTGGAGACAAAGCAGTGGCACCCCGGTCTCAAAGATAAAATCGCCGGCCTTGCGACCAGTGAGCCGAAAGTGGTTGCCATTGGCGAAACAGGTCTAGATTTTTACAAAGCCACGAATCGCGAAGAGCAGGAAACCGCCTTTTGGGCACAGTTAGAGGTGGCTCACACGTTGAATTTGCCCGTTATCATTCATTGTCGGGATGCAGCAGCAGCAGCGCGGGATTTGATTCGGCAATTTGCTCGCGATCGCGGGCCTGTTCAAGGAGTGATGCACTGCTGGGGCGGTACCCCTGAAGAAACTGAATGGTTCCTCGACCTTGGTCTTTTTATTAGCTTTAGCGGTACTGTTACCTTTAAGAACGCTAAGCAAATCCATGCCTCGGCACAGATGGTTCCCAGCGATCGCCTGCTTGTGGAAACCGATTGTCCCTTCCTTGCCCCTGTGCCCAAACGGGGCGAAAAACGCAATGAACCCAGCTATGTGCGTTTTGTAGCCGAAGCTGTAGCCCGACTACGACAGTGTGATCTTTTAGAATTAGAACGGCAGACGACCCTCAACGCCTGTAATCTCTTTCGTTTGCCCTTACCTAGCGAACTTGCCCTTTAAGTCCCAAACACTTCCCCAGCTCGACTCAAAAATTCCACCACGTTAAAAGATCTAGGGCATTTATCTAGCATCCTAGGATGGGGTTGTAGGCTAAGGACAATAGCTTAGGATGTGTCCCTAATTAGCAAATACTTTTGGTAACCCGTGGACTCTCTGGAATGCCGTTGGCACCTGGATCGATTGATCTAGGTCGATTTTCTGGATACTCATGCTGACTTGACGAGGATACTGTATGGTTAGCTCTCCTCCCCGTCCCACTGAACTCACCGATGATATTCGTGCTTTTGGTCCTGCTCGCGCCACGATTCAAGGACAACCCTTGAGTGAAAGTGAAGTTGAGGCCATGGATGCCTTCTTCCGCGCCTGTAACTATCTGGCCGTGGGCATGATTTATTTACTCGATAACCCCCTACTTAAAGAACCCCTCAAACCCGAACACATCAAAAAACGCCTCCTCGGTCACTGGGGCTCGAGTCCGGGTCTAGCCTTTTGCTATCTTCACCTCAATCGCATTATTAAAAAGTACCAACAGGAGATGATTTTTCTTGCCGGCCCTGGCCATGGGGCACCGGGGGTCTTGGCACCCGTTTACCTTGAGGGCAGTTACACCGAGATTTACCACGACATTAGTGAGGATGCCCACGGCCTAAAAAAATTCTTCAAGCAATTCTCGTTCCCCGGTGGCATTGGTAGCCACTGCACCCCCGAAACGCCCGGCTCGATTCACGAAGGGGGAGAACTGGGTTATGTCCTTTCCCATGCCTGTGGTGCGGCCTTTGACAACCCCGATCTAATTGTCGCGGCAGTAGTTGGCGATGGGGAAGCGGAAACGGGTCCTTTGGCCACCTCATGGCACATCAATAAGTTCCTCAACCCGGCGCGCGATGGGGCAGTTTTGCCGATTCTTAACCTAAATGGCTACAAGATTAACAACCCGACGATTCTGGCACGGATTCCCCATCAAGATTTGGAGAGCTATTTCCGGGGCTTAGGGTATGACCCCTGCTTTGTCGAAGGTTCCGATCGCCCCTCAATGCACCAAGCTATGGCCGCAACCCTTGACTACTGCGTCACTAAAATTAAAGAGATTCAACGGGCAGCGCGCGAAGAGGGGGTCACCACCTTACCCCGTTGGCCGATGATTGTGCTGCGTACCCCCAAAGGTTGGACAGGCCCTGCGCAAGTGAATGGCCACAAAGTAGAAGGTTCCTGGCGAGCACACCAGGTGCCCCTAGCGGATGTCCACACCAACCCTGAAAATCTCAAGCTCTTGGAAAACTGGCTGCGCAGTTACCGTCCCGAAGAACTTTTTGATGAGAATGGGACATTCCGCCCTGAACTCAAGGCTTTAGCACCTACGGGCAACTACCGTATGGGCATGAATCCCCACGCCAATGGTGGACTGCTGCGCAAGGATTTGAAAATGCCTGACTTCCGGCACTACGGCGTCACGTTTGAAAAACCGGCGCAAATTGAGGTGGAGAATACCCGTCCCCTTGGGGTCTTTCTGCGGGATGTTATGCGCAATAACATGACCAATTTCCGCGTCTTTGGTCCCGATGAAAATACCTCTAATAAACTCAATGCCATTTACGAGGTCAGTCAGAAATTCTGGATTGCGGAATACTTGGATGAGGATGCCGATGGCGGTGAATTGTCTCCCAATGGTCGCGTTATTGAAATGCTCAGTGAGCACACTATGGAGGGGATGCTGGAGGGCTACCTGCTGACGGGTCGGCACGGGTTTTTCTCTACCTACGAGTCTTTTGTCCATGTGATTGACTCGATGTTTAACCAACACGCCAAATGGTTGAGCATTTGCAATGAACTCTCGTGGCGGGCTGATATTGCTTCTTTGAACTTGCTGATTACCTCAACGGTGTGGCGGCAGGATCACAATGGCTTCACCCACCAAGATCCGGGATTTTTGGATATTGTCTGCAACAAGAGTGCCAAGGTGACGCGGATTTACCTGCCCCCCGATGCCAACTCCCTGCTGTCGGTGGCGGATCACTGCCTGCGGAGCAAAAACTATGTAAATGTGATTGTTTCTGACAAGCAGTTGCACTTGCAGTACATGACGATGGATCAAGCTGTCATTCACTGCACGAAGGGGATAGGCATTTGGGACTGGGCAAGCAATGACCAAGGCTGTGAGCCGGATCTGGTGATGGCCAGTGCTGGGGATATTCCCACCCAAGAGGCGTTAGCGGCGATCGCCCTCCTGCGGCAGGAGTTTCCACAGTTGAAGATTCGCTATATCAATGTGGTGGATCTCTTTAAGCTGCAACCCGAAACCGAACACCCCCACGGCCTTAGCGATCGCGACTTTGATAGTCTCTTTACCCTCGATCGCCCGATTATCTTTAACTTCCATGGCTATCCTTGGTTGATCCACCGTCTTGCCTACCGCCGCCACAATCACCGCAATTTGCACGTGCGCGGCTACAAGGAGAAGGGCAACATCAATACCCCCCTAGAGCTGGCCATCAATAATGAGATTGATCGCTTTAGTCTGGCCATTGATGCCATCGATCGCCTCCCCGCTCTTCAAGTGGCGGGTGCCCATGCCAAGGAGAAATTCCGCAACATGCAAATTGAAGCCCGTAACTACGCCTACGAGTACGGTGTGGATAAGCCCGAGTTTAGCCACTGGACCTGGCCGTTTTAGTTGATCCTCTAGCCCCTCTCTGCACTTATTGGCAAGGGAGGAGTTCTGCTGGGCGTACGGGCACTTGGTGCTGTTGCAGATAGCGCTTAATTTGGGCAATCGTCAGTTGGCCATAGTGCAGGAGCGAGGCCAAGAGTGCCGCCTCTGCTTTTCCTTCCACAAGGGCAGCGCGAATATGCTCACAGGTGCCCGCCCCGCCGGAGGCAATGACAGGAATTTCCACCCGCTCGGCAATCGCTCGCGTCAATTCGAGGTCGTAGCCCGCCTGGGTACCGTCTGCATCCATACTGGTCACCAACAATTCCCCCGCCCCTCGTTTAGCCATTTCCACCGCCCACTCAAGGGCATCCAAGCCGGTGGCTTCCCGTCCACCCCGTACATAGACCTGCCAACGGGGCTGTTGCGGATCCCAGTGGGGGTCGCGCCGTGCATCAATGGCAACAACGATACACTGGGCACCAAAGCGATCGCTGGCTCGGCTCACGAGATCGGGTTGCCGCACTGCCGCCGAGTTTAGACTCACCTTATCTGCCCCGGCGCGCAACAGGTCTTTGATCATCGTTAGGGACTGGATACCCCCCCCCACCGTCAGGGGAATAAACACCTGATCTGCTGTGCGATAGACAACATCAATGAGGATATTGCGCTCTTCATGGGTAGCTGTAATATCGAGAAACACTAATTCATCAGCACCCGCTGCATTGTAGGCTTGAGCCAGTTCCACAGGATCGCCGGCATCGCGCAAGTTGACAAAGTTCACACCCTTGACAACGCGACCCGCCTTCACATCCAAACAGGGCAAAATTCGTTTGGCAAGCATTTGGCCTCCTTGGGACTACTGCACAGTAACACGGCGACCACCGCCACTGACAAAAATGATGGCGCGCCCCTCCGCCATGGGTTCCCAACCGACATCAAAGCCACTGCGCCAAGCAATGGCGCGGGCAGCCCGGAAACAATCAAAGCTATCGGGACGCACAAAGAAGACAAGGGAATAGCGGCCGGGTAAGAGACGATCAATTGTCCGGCGAAAGTTTGAGCTGGGTTTTTCCATTGTGCGCGGGGATTCACCACCACTGCGATCGCGAGGCTCAAAAAGAGTTTGCAAAATCGGTTGTCCTTGATTGCGAACCAGACTCAAGTGCACATTGTAGTAGCGGGTACTGTGGCGAAAGGACTCTAATTGTTGCTGAATTTGGTGCAGATCTGCAAAGGGATTTTCTGTGATGCGCCGCAGATGGTGATCAATGGCCTTACTGGCTTGATCCTCCTCAAGGGGCAGGACACGATTTTCACGACACTCAAAGAAATACACTTGCTTGCGAGTTTCGCGGGCAATGGGGGTACGCACCAGCGCAGGAGACACTGCCGCCGTTAAGCTGGCAAAAAGGCAGACAAAGATCATTACCCCCACGGTATTGGTGAGGACGTCGAGGAACGAGTCGAGATTTTGACTAGGGGCTTGGACTTGGGGACGGGCGCGCGATCGCTTCATGAAGCTGTAGTACAGAGGCTTTTTCTAGGTTATCGGAATTCTTGAACTCCGGTCTTAGTGCATCTGATAGAGTGGCAATTAATCACTATTGATCAGCTCATCAACTCCTCACGCCTATGGCAATGCTTAAAACGCGCCCTACTCGTTCCTTCACCGACCAAGCCTGCAATCGCAAAGTGGGCAAAGGGGGGCGAGTCTTGGTACTACTCTCACTCATGACGCTATTTCTCCTAGGGGGCATTGTTCCTCGCTTGGGCTACCTGCAAATTGTCGAAGGGAATCGCAATCGGCAAATGGCCGATGAAAACCGCATTCGCCTCATTCCTAAGCCCCCAGAGCGCGGCAAAATTCTGGATCGCAAAGGGCGGATTCTTGCGGGGAACAAGTTCTCCTACTCCGTTTTCCTCTGGCCCCTTGCTGCTAAAAAGCCCGAATGGCCGCAGACTGCGAGAATCCTCTCGCGAGTACTCAATATCCCTGCTGCTGAAATTGAAGCGCGGGTCAAACAAGCAGGGGTAAATTCCCCTTCTTTGATTCGCATTGCCCAAGGAATTACTCAAGCGCAAATTGTCGCCCTTGAAGAGCATCGCAATTTTTTGACAGGGGTAGAAATTGACCGCGAAGCCATGCGCTTTTATCCCCATGGTGAAACGGCTGCCCACATCATTGGCTACATTGGTGAACTGAATGAGGAAGAATTGGCTGCCCGCCAGGATCAGGGTTACCGTCTTGGCGATGTCATGGGCAAAATGGGCGTTGAGGCTACCTATGAAAAGGTTCTGCGGGGAACTTGGGGCGGTCAGCAGGTGGAGGTGGATGGCCAGGGCAAAGTAATCCGCATTCTCGGCCAAAAGGTGGCGCGACCGGGGAACGACATTACTCTTTCTGTGGATTTAGACCTGCAAAAAGCCGCTGAAGCAGCCTTGGGGAATCGGCCGGGGGCGATCGTGGCTATGGATCCCCGCGATGGCTCGATTCTGGCCCTTGCCAGTTACCCTGCCTTTGACCCCAATTGGTTTGCCCGCCGCATCACCCAAGCGCAATGGGCGGAGCTACAACGGCGGCAATTTCCCTTTGTTAACCGTGCCCTCCAAGGGTTCCCCCCCGCCAGTACTTTCAAAATTGTAACGACAGTGGCAGGTCTTGAGTCCGGAAAGTTTAGCCCCGATACAGTATTGATGACTTACCCTGCCCTCTATTCGGCTGGGTTTGCCTTCCATGATTGGAACCGTGCCGGCTTTGGTCCCCTTGGCTTTGCTGGTGCTTTAGCTTGGAGCAGTAATACATTCTTTGGCCAAGTGGCGCGCCGAATTGGACCTGAGACTCTCATCCATTGGGCACATCGTTTTGGTATGGGAGCAAAGACTGGCATTGACTTACCCGGCGAGGCAGCGGGTCTTGTGCCTGACCCCGAGTGGAAACAGAAAACCTTTGGTGAAGGCTGGTATGATGGGGACTCCTTGATCATGTCTATTGGCCAAGGTGCCCTCCAGGTCAGTCCCCTGCAAGCAGCGGTGATGTTTGCTGTGCCCGCCAATGGCGGCTACAAAGTGCGTCCGCATTTGATTGCCTCAGAAAACCCGCATCGCTGGCGCCAGTCGTTAAATTTGAAGCCCTCTACGGTGCAAGTACTCCGCCAAGGCCTGCGACAGGTGGTGACCAGCGGCACCGGTGCTGCCTTGAACATTAGTGAAGTAGCGATCGCCGGCAAAAGTGGGACGGGTGAGGATCCTCCCCGCCCTAACCATACGTGGTTTGGAGCCTATGCGCCGGCCGATCAACCGGAAATTGTGGTTGTGGCCTTTGCTGAAAACTCCGGTGGCAGCGGTGGCTCCGTTTGTGGCCCGATGGTGTTGCAGGTCATTCAAGCCTATATGAAGATTCGCGATCGCTAACTCCTACATAGCCAACAGGTTCAACACGTTGCTATTGCCTCAGGTTCTGCCTAGAATTTGAAGGAGCGTAGCAGGATCAACCATCATGAAGCAGCGCATCATTCCTGTGGGGGTGACCTTGGGTGTTCTGGCCTTGGGCTGTGGGGGATACCGCAGCATGGCTGAGCCTGTTCCTGTGGAAGCGGCAGCCCCTGAGCTACCTTTGGTGAATCCAGTTCAAGCCGTTGACAGCAATCCCCTCATTTTCTCCCCCGAACCCGTTGATCCGCCAGCAGGCAGTGAGCCGCTTCAAAACCTAAAGCCTGCCCAATCCATTCCTGTGGTTATCCAAGAGCGCTCTACTGGCTGTCGGGCAGTTATTACCGAGGGGGTTCCCAATAGTATTTGCCAAGCCCAAGCGTCTCAACAATCGCCAGTGACCGCCACAGCCGCCCTGCCTTCTACTCCAGCTTTGGATCGTCCTGGCAATACTGCCAACCCTAGACGTTTTGTGCCCCCTGCTCCATCCGCTGCACCGGCCTATGTGCGTCAACCCTTTCCGGGCGCTAATCCCTTGCGGTGGCTGAAGATCCACAATGGCCAAATGCTCTTTCCTTTACCTTTTCCAGTGCCTATTACTTCCACGTTTGGTTGGCGCATCCATCCCATTTTTGGCGATCGCCGCTTCCATTGGGGAACCGATTTAGGCGCAGCGGAGGGGACACCCGTGCTCGCAGTTTTTGATGGCCGTGTTGTTAAGTCCAACTGGCTGGGGGGCTACGGCCTCACCGTGATTTTGCAACACCCACCAGAACAGCACCAAACCGTCTATGCCCACCTCTCGCAGCTTTTTGTCAATCCCGGTCAGTGGGTCAAGCAGGGCGAGGTCATTGGTTTGGTGGGCAGTACGGGCAACTCCACTGGACCGCACTTACATTTTGAGATTCATGAAATGACAGTTCAGGGACTCATTCCCGTTGCTCCCGAAGCGCGGTTAGAATTGGCATTAGCGCAGTTAAAGCAGGCGATCGCCCAAGCGCGTCAGCAGCCGCATCGCAATTCCTAGGAGACCGATGGTTATTGCCACTTCCCCTTACACCGATAATCCCCTATTGCGGGGAGATGGGTTTCCCCCCTTTGATCAGATTCAGGTGAGCCATGTTGAGCCAGCGGTGCGCCAACTATTGCAGGAACTCAGCCAGGAATTAGACGCCCTAGAGCAATCCTTCACGCCCACATGGGAAGGACTCGTGGAACCCCTCGAACGTCTGAGCGATCGCCTTGGTTGGACATGGGGCATTGTAAGCCATCTTACAGGTGTCAAAAACAGCCCTGAACTGCGCCAAGCCTACGAAGCCGTTCAACCCCAAGTGGTGGAGTTCTCCACCCGTTTGGGACAATCCCGCCCCCTCTATGAAGGGTTTAAGACGCTAGCCGCCAGTTCCGAATTTCAGAGCTATTCCCCTGCTCGCAAACGCATTGTCGAAGCTGCCATTCGCAACGCCGAACATAGTGGTGTTTGTTTGACGGGGGCAGCCAAGGAACGCTTCAACGCTATTCAGCTAGAGCTGGCGGAACTATCCACTCAGTTTGCCAACAATCTTTTAGATGCCACCAAGGCCTTCCGCCTCAAGCTCACTCAACCCGATGAAGTCGCTGGCCTGCCGCCTAGCCTCCTTGCCCTTGCAGCGCAAACCGCTCGCCAAGATGGTGTTGAGACCGCCAGCCCAGAAACAGGGCCATGGCACATCACTTTAGACTTTCCCAGCTATGGCCCTTTCATGCAACACAGCCAACGGCGGGATTTGCGGGAACAGGTCTATCGTGCCTATATTTCCCGTGCCAGCAGTGGTGAATGGGATAACCGTCCAATTCTTGAGCGCATCCTTGCCCTGCGGGTAGAAGAAGCGCAGCTATTGGGATTTAACACCTATGCTGAACTTAGCCTTGCCAGCAAAATGGCCGACAGTGTTGCCAGTGTAGAAAAGCTCCTAGAGGAGTTGCGCCAAGTTAGCTACGCTGCAGCCAGACGGGAACTAGAGGAACTCAAAGCTTTTGCTGCGGCCCAAGGGGCAGCGGAAGCCCACGATCTCCAGCACTGGGATATTGCCTACTGGGCAGAACGGCAGCGGGAAGCCCTCTTTGCTTTTAACGATGAAGAACTCCGTCCTTACTTCCCCCTGCCCCAAGTGCTTGAAGGGCTATTTGACTTAGTGAAGCGGCTCTTTGGTGTCACGGTGGTACCAGCAGACGGACAAGCCCCCGTTTGGCATCCCGATGTGCGTCTTTTTGCCATCCTCGATGAACACAACCAAACAATTGCCCACTTTTACCTTGACCCCTACAGCCGTCCTGCCGAGAAGCGAGGCGGGGCTTGGATGGACGATTGTCTTGGTCGTGCCAAATATCGCATTCAGGGAGAATGGCGAACCCGTTTACCCGTGGCCTACTTGGTCTGCAATCAAACCCCGCCTGTGGATGGCAAGCCCAGCCTGATGACCTTTAGCGAGGTGGAAACCCTCTTCCATGAATTTGGTCATGGTTTGCACCACATGCTAACGCGAGTGGATGAAGCAGGGGCAGCGGGCATTAATAACGTGGAGTGGGATGCAGTGGAACTCCCCAGCCAATTTATGGAAAATTGGTGCTACCACCGCCCTACCCTCTTGGGTATGGCTCGCCATTACGCAACAGGAGAACCCTTGCCAGAGCACTACTATGAAAAGCTGGTTGCTGCCCGTACCTATCGCGCTGGCAGTGCCCTGTTACGTCAGTTGCACTTTAGTTTGTTGGATTTAGAACTGCACCATCGCTATCAACCAGGTCAGGGGGAGACGCCCCAGCGAGTGCGCGATCGCTTAGCACAGACAACTATGATTTTACCCCCTCTGCCAGAAGATGCCTTTCTTTGTAGCTTTAGCCACATTTTTGCGGGCGGCTATGCGGCGGGGTACTACAGCTATCTTTGGGCGGAGGTTCTGAGCGCCGATGCCTTTGCCGCCTTTGAGGAAGCGGGTCTAGACAACGAGCAGGCCGTTGCTGAAATGGGACGCCGCTATCGCGACACGGTGCTTGCCCTTGGCGGCAGCCAGCCTCCCATGGAAATTTTCAAGGCCTTCCGCGGGCGCGAACCTATCACCGAACCCCTGCTACGGCACCGAGGCTTATTGTCAAAAACTTAGTTAGGGAAAAGGGTGATCATTTTTCTGAAAACACTTAGAAACAGCATAGACAATTAAATCAACAAGTCACATGAATCTTGATACTTTTGAGTTTAATTTAAGGAGAAACTTCTGAAAAGTTTCTAATTACTCCCCCAGTGTATCCGGTTGTCCTAAAGTCAGTTGCTAAGGATTGAAGGGGAATCTCATAGGCAGGTTTGTCGAAGATAATAATTCCCCCAAGGGAAGACCTCGCTTCTAGGAAAGGAAAATTTAATTTAGAACTTACAGAACCTGAGGAAGGCGATCGCCTCGCGTTTGATCCAGCCACTCAAAAATCCGATCCAACTGCTCCAGCGTAATTAATCCATACTGCCAAAGAATAATCGGCAGTGATCCCCGCTGCTGTTGCCACTGACGCAAAGCCATGGCAATAGTCTCTGGTGGCAGTGCCAGTTCCTGTTCAAGGTATTGCAGTAGCTGAGGAGAGTGGAACATTGTCGGTGAGGAGTAACCAGTAAAACAGGGACAGGACAACCTTTAGACTTGCAGTATAACAACGGGATTCTCAGGATAGGGTGAGTTTAACAAAAGCTCCATATTGTCTGGGAAGACGCTGGGGCTGATTGCAATGTTTCGCAGCATACCCTTAAGATAATTAAAAAAGATGCCCTATTTGTAAATTTTTATTACGATGCTTGAACACGTGCGGCGCTGGTTTCGCCAAATTGGCTTAGGGATGGTGCTGGTGAGCCTCTGCTGGTTGGGGACGATCGCCCCTGCTCACAGCTTTAACAATCCAGAATTGCTGCCTAAGGAGCCAACCAATGTCGTTGACCTCGCCCAAATTCTCACACCGGTTCAAAAAGAACGCCTCGACAGCGAACTGGCAGACTTTGAAGCACAGACAGGGTGGAAACTGCGTGTCCTCACCCAATACGATCGCACTCCCGGCTTAGCGGTACGGGATTTTTGGGACTTGGATGATCGCAGTATTCTGCTGGTGGCTGACACCCGTGGTGGCAATCTTTTGAACTTCAATGTTGGAGACACCGCTTACCGCGTTCTCCAGCGCACCTTTTGGGTCGAGTTACAAACCCGTTTTGGCAATCAATACTTTATTCGTGACAACGGCGAAGATCAGGCAATCCTGCAATCCCTCCATGCTATTGAAACCTGCCTTGCCCAAGGGGGATGCCGCGCTGTACCGGGACTACCCCAAGAACAGTGGGTGCTCACCCTTGCGACTTCTATCTTTGGTGGGATTATTTTGGGCTTTGTCGCTCGTCCCCGCCGTGCCGATCAAAAAGTGGCTTGGAAGTGGATTCTCCTCTTTTCGCCGCTGTGGGGAATGCTTTTCTTTGCCTTTGGCTTTGGGCCTGTGCTAGCGCGCACCCAAGAGTGGCTTCCGATTCTGCGCAATGTTGCTGGTTTTGCTCTTGGTGCAATTGTTGCTTTTTTAATTCCTGGCCCTAGTCTGCCGCCGGTGCTGGAGGAGTAGAATCTTTCCTACACCTGATTAATTGCTTAGGATTGAGATTAAACATACCTCTGTTGGGGCAGCCATCTTGGGCAATGATTACCAATCACAATCCCTCCCGCACCATCGTTGGCATTGTTAAAGGCCCTGGAGAGAGCGGCAGTGAATACGTGTTTATTACTACTGACCCTCAACCGTCTCGGATTGGTGAATTTGTTTACTATGAGTTGAGCGATCGCCCAAAGGAGGGGGTGAATTCCGACAGGGGCAATGCTCACGAAGTCTTGGGCAAGATTACCGGCTGCCGTCTCATTGAGCATCTGCCAGATCGGATGTTTGCCGATTATGAACTCAACACCAGCGCAGTGGCGTCTCTCATTGGTTTTACCTGTGAATCGCCGGAACTCTATGAAATGACCGTGGAGGTCATTGGGGAATTTCACCCAGTGTTTGGCTTCAATAATTTGCGGCGGCTCCCCTTGCCCGGCGCTAAGGTGTATCTGGCGGAAAACGAACTGCTGCAGCGCGTTCTCAACAAGAAAAAACCTGAGGAGGTAGGCGCTGCCCACATTGGTTCGCTGTTGTTACGGGAGGAGGGAGCCGTTCCCATTACCCTTGATGTCAAAGAACTCGTGAGCACCCATGTGGCTATCCTCGCAGGGACAGGATCTGGCAAGTCCTATACCGCAGGAGTTTTGGTGGAGGAGTTGCTGTTGCCCAAAAATCGAGCTGCAGTACTCATTTTCGACCCCCACGGCGAATACCATACACTGACGCAAATCAGGGGACATGACGCCTTTAGGGGCAACGATGGCTATCAGCCTCAGGTGAGATGTATTTCACCAGAGGAAATTAAAATACGGGTTTCTTCCCTTGAATTTTACGATATTCTTACACTGCTTCCCCCGATGAGCGATCGCCAGCAGGCCATTCTCAAAAAAGCTTACGATCAAGTGCGCAGTACCTATAAACAGCTCCATTGGGGCATACAGGACTTAATCAACACTGTCTATAGCGTGGATCAAGTTGAAAACGAGGAGGGGAATATCAAGCAGGGGTCTTCCGCCGATGCGCTAGCTTGGAAACTAGAAAAGATGCAGCGCTCTCCCTACTTCCATTCCCACGAACACTTATCCTTGCAGACCTTATTTGTCCCCGGTCAAGTAACGATCTTACAAATGAATGAGATTCCCCTAGAGGAGCAGCAGGTCATTGCCACGGCCATTTTGCGTCAAGCAAACCACGCTCGCATCAATACCCACAAAGGTCACGTCTCTCAGGGACATGAGCAGTACCTCCCCTACCCGGTCTTTATTTTGATTGAGGAAGCGCATCGCTTTGCCCCTGCCCATGAACCCTCCCAATGTAAGCAGGTATTGCGCACTATCCTCAGTGAGGGGCGTAAATTTGGAGTGGGGGTGGGACTCATTACCCAGCGGCCAGGAAAACTAGACAGTGATGTACTTTCCCAGTGTATGAGCCAGTTTATTCTCCGAATTGTCAATCCCGTGGATCAAGAGAGCCTCAAACATGGAGTAGAGGCAGCAGGGCGGGATCTGCTTAAAGAACTGCCCGCCCTCAGTAAAGGCCAAGTGATTATTGCCGGTGCCTGTGTGAATACACCAGTTCTTTGTCGGGTGCGGCAACGCTTGACCACCCATGGGGGTGATACATTGGATGCGCCTTCTGTGTGGCAATCCTACTTTGACAAATACAAACAGTTAGACCGTAAGATGACTATGGCAAAACCGGCACCACGCTCAAAACCCTACACCATCGGCCGTCGCTCCCTTGAGTAATTCCCTATTGTCAAGTTCAAGAAAATACGCTAACTTAGAAATAGCTCTAATCAGGGGGCTGAAACGGCTTCGACGTCCTAGTGAAAGTTGGGCTGTGATGCAGGTCGAGAGTGGGCTATCTCTCGTTAATCCAGAGTCCAAACTAAAAGTAACTGCGAACAACATCGTTCCTTTCGCTCGTAAAGCTGCTGCGGTAGCCTAAGACCTCTATCCAGGTTCGAGCACTCGCTGTCTGACTCCGTTAAGGGCAGCGGGTTAACCCCAACGGATGCACTAGGCAGCTCTCTCTGGTGAGCTGTTTAGTAAAGACTCTACCAGAGCATCCTACTGTTCGGGATAAGGAACAGTTCCCGCCTGAGGGTAAGAAAGGCTAAACCTGTGAAGGAGCAGTCGATGAATAGCTAGGGCGGACACGGGTTCGACTCCCGTCAGCTCCATTAACGTCTCTGCAAAAAGTTGAGAATGCCTTGGGCGATCGCCCGTGCCATTTGTGTCCGCCAAGCAGGATTCCGGAGATTGGCAGCGTCCTCTGCACCTGTAACAAACCCTATCTCGACAAGGGCAGAATCCATTGACGTATTGCGAATTACATAGAAGCGAGCAGCCCTAACTCCACGATCTCGGATATTCAGGGAATTGAGAATACTGTTGTGAATTGCAGAGGCCAAGCGACTTGAACGTCCGGGTGCAAAGTAGGTCTCTAAGCCATTGACATCGGGGCGAGCCAGACTAATGGCGTTGGCGTGAATGCTCACAAATGCATTGGCTCGTGCCTGTTCGGCAATGGCCACCCGCGGAGCCAAGTCTAGATCAATATCTGTAGTTCGAGTCATCATCACCTGTACCCCTTGCTGCTGCAAAAATTGGGCAACTTGCAGACCAATCTCCAGAACCATATCCTTTTCACGAATGCCGCCAATACCAATGGCACCGGGATCGCCTCCGCCATGTCCGGGATCGATGACTACCACCAAACGGCCACGGGGGACGGGCTGGGTTGTTGCTGTGGGGGGCACGTCAATGGGTGTAGGGGCACTCGTCGGTGAGTCATTCACCCCTTGGATTTGCACCACAAAGGATTCCGCGGAGAGGGGGCGAGGACCAAGAATCCGAAAGTTGGGGGCAGGGGTCAACAAAATAGAAACACTCTGGTTCTCCTCTTGGCGAAATTCAATATTGCTTAGGGGGCTGCCAGTGGCAAGATAGGGTTCTCGGACTTGGCTGCCTAATTGGGCTTGGCGTAAACGAATGCGATAGCGATCGCCCTCCCAACCCACGCTATAAAAAATGGTGCGATCGCCCTGAATCAGCAACTCCCGTCCCCCTAGATCAACACGCTGAATCGTTGTGACGGGGGTTTGAGCATTGGCTGCAGGCATGACACTGGGGCGTTGGGGCGATGGTGGAATCGGTGCAATTGCTGTGGTTGAGGGCACAATTACAAAGCCGTCATTGTGGGGAGAAACTTGCCAATCGGCCTCTTGGGGGTCAATGTCGAGGCTAATTTGGACTTGGCGATTGCTTTGAGCACGTATCTCTGCCCGGACGCGATCGCGCCCAAAGCGGCGCAACTCCAGACGCCGAGGACTAAAATTGCGAATCAGTTCACTGTTGCTGAGAAGAATTTCAATCCGATCGCGGCGGAGACGGCGAATGGTGTAACTTCCTTCAGGGAGTGGGCGATCGGCCAGCACCAGAAAACCCGTGCCATCTGCCCGCCAACTTCGCATTTGCAGTGGCTCTGTGGGCGTTACCGGAGGAGAAGGGGGTGGAGGAGTCGGTAACGAAACTGTTTGTTGCTGTGGGGTAGGCAGTTGCACCAACCAGTTATTCGCTGTTACCCCTCGAAAGCGCACTTGCTGCGGGTCAATGGTTACACCAGCTGCATACTCCACCACAATCCGGGTAGTTTGGGGGTCAAACTGGGCAACTCGTACTTGGCGAATGGCACCACTATAGTTTTGAGTAATCTGGGGGCTACCGAGAACTACACCGGGCAAGTCAATTACAAGGCGGGTCGGATTGTAAACCAACTCAGCACGGGGTTGAACCCCTCGTTCTGTGCGAATTTCCAGTTGATTGGTGGCCGGGTTGAGTCGCCATAACTGTAGGCGGCTAGCCGAAGCGGGCTGAGCCATGATCAATGCAGCAGTGGGTGCCCATAGAACACTCATCACAGCTCGAGATTGCCACGAACGCCACGGTTGATCCATCTCACGCTTCCTCCACCAGCGATGCACAACGCACTATCAAGTTGACTAGCTAAGCCGCCTAGGTAAATGTGCTCAGCATACTTGATCAGGGACAGGCATGTGAACTGGCACATCCTGCGATTTAGTTTTGCGCGATCGCCCCTCATCAGATTCAAATTTCAGCTTGGTTCAAGTCCACTTAGACGCACACTGGAGTTAATGAGTTCTCCGATTGCATGATCTAGACCACTTTTCCGTAGGCTTACCCTAGGAAATCTCTGCGGAGTCATCAATGCCCAGTGGCCGTACCCACGATCGCTTGACTTGGATTGGCATGCCCCTTGTGGGCTTCACAGCCAGTGCCCTCACGCGGGACTGGCGATGGGGAGTGATTGCCAGCAGTAGCTTTGGTATTGGCGGCTTTCTCCTTAGTCCAGACCTCGATACACCACTCTCTTTGCCCTATTACCGTTGGGGCTGGCTACGGGGAATATGGCTACCCTACCAAAAGACCTTTTCTCACCGCTCATTTTGGACCCATGGTCCTATGGTCGGCACAACGATTCGGCTACTCTATTTGAGCCTTTGGCTGGGGTTAGGACTGGGTTTTGTGGCCGGAGTCGCCTCATGCACTGGACAGCTTCCCCTCATACAGGAATGGTTACGTCGCTGGCAGGGAATAAATTGGCGATGGGGAGTCGCGATCGCCCTTGGTTTAGAGCTATCGGCATTGCTCCATGTCACCAGTGATTTCGTGGTTTCCCAGTGGCGACGCTGGCGGCGCTAATGGTGGTGGGTAGGGCAAGGGGGCGCACTAATCGAGTGATCGAGCCAACCCACCGCCTGTTGCAGATGTGCCAGTGCTTCCGCATCATTTTCCTTTAGGAGATAAACAAGGGCGGCAGCCGCTTGTTCAAGAGCACGGGCACGGCGATTTCCCTTAAGGCGATGCCAATCTTGAGGCGCAATCCTAACTGCATCAAGGAGAGCAGTGGCCAGTTCTTCAGTCCGAGGCGTTCTTTGCAGCATAATTTGAAGTTATGAAAGTACAAAATGCTATCCCTTATAGCTTAAGCAGTTTCTGGCTTCCTCTAACGCGATGGATACTGGAACTTTACTTTTGAATGATGCTGTCTAAACTAAAAGCAGGTGCGCCCCGCCAAGGAGAGATTGCGATGGTCGCAAAAGTCACCCGCTCCCGCCCCGCCTTGATTGTGCTGGCTGTTATTGGCCTTGCTTCGGCTGGTACAGCGGCATGGCTAACCTTGAGTCCGCCCCAACAGAGAAATACAGTTCCCAATTCAGCGGAAGTTGCCCAGCAACAGGAAACCCAACTCTTTTGGGTTAAAAATGAAGGAGACAGACTAGTTTTAGTGCCCTCCACAGTACGTATCAATGCGCCGGCAGCGCGACCGGAACTCTTTATCCAATCTCGTCTGGAGCGGCTCTTGATAGGGCCTGCCAATCGGGATGTCACCACCAGTATTCCAGACAATACCCGTGTCAACCGTGTAGAACTTAAAGCCGACGGCATTCATATCGATCTCTCCCCAGAGTTTACAAAAGGGGGCGGAAGTGCTTCAATGCAAGCGCGTTTAGGACAAATACTCTACACAGCAACGGCCAGTAATCCCAATGCTCCTGTGTGGATTTCCGTTGGCGGTGAGCCACTGCGTGTACTGGGAGGCGAGGGACTAGAGGTGACACAACCCATGACCCGTCAGGACTTTCAAACAGCCTTTGCCCTGCGCAGCCAATAGGGCCAAGCCAGTCTGAGAAGAAGCAGACCCCACCCCGATAGCCACCCTTGGACTTCGAGCTAAAAAGCTAGATCTAGACAGCTCACAAAATTAACAATGGCAAGCGAGGGGAGAATTGTGGCTCTTTAAGTTGAAGGGTGGTCAGTACTAGCACAGTGAATCAACACGGTGACATACTCCCGACTAGAAGTGTTGAATCCTCTAACAAAACTTAACGCTTTAAGCCACAAGGGGCGCTGGCTGCCAATCAACGCTCCAATGCACTATTGAACATCGCCGACTGAGTTCTAGTTGCAAATAGCTCAACTTGTCTAAGGATAGACTTGACAATCTTTTCAAAGGATGCCATGGTAATTTGGTTGTTTTTCTATTTTTCAAGGGAAGAATAAACCACTTCTTCCCTTTTTTCTAGTCTCTCAATCTATCGTTCAACACTTCTGACTCATCGCCATCTCCAACACACCGGCGGCGTCAATCTGGCGCATGGAACTGCCGTCATAGGCCAGCACAGGTAGGAAGACGTAGGGGTTGGGGCCTTTCGTTTCATCCCATTCCGCTTTGGCACGCTGCTCGTCGGTGTAGGTCCAGTTGTAAATCTGCTCCTCGATGAACTCGCCGCTGGCGATCGCGCGAAAGGGCGTACCGGACAGGTACAAGTAGTGGTCGGTGGTGATGGGCAGGATGTCTTCGTCAAAGTAGTCTATGGCTTCGTCCTCGGCCTCGAACAAGTCTTTGGCCTTCTCACGCCAGGCGCCGTAGTGGTACTCGTCGAAGATGACGCAGTCCCAGTGGGGTGGCGTGTACCCATTCGTTTTTTG
>DVDZ01000162.1 GCA_015296025.1 Thermosynechococcus sp. M46_R2017_013 | reverse complement strand
TGACGCTGGATCGCAGTGCAGCTACCCTCTCTGGCGGCGAAGCCAGCGCATTCGCTTGGCGACCCAAATTGGCTCTGGTCTGACCGGGGTGCTCTATGTCCTCGATGAACCAAGTATTGGCCTACACCAGCGGGATAACAATCGCTTACTGCAAACACTGTTTCGGTTGCGGGATTTAGGGAACACACTCATTGTTGTGGAGCACGATGAGGATACAATCCGTGCTGCCGATCACATTGTCGATATTGGTCCAGGGGCAGGGGTGCATGGCGGTCGGATTGTGGCTCAGGGCAACCTAGAGGCAATTCTCAACCATCCTGACTCGCTGACGGGTGCCTATTTATCGGGACGCAAGCGCATTGAAACCCCCAGTGCTCGGCGGTTGGGCAATGGCCAGTCCCTTGTTCTCAAAAACGTCTCCCGCAACAATCTCAAAAACATCACAGTAGAAATTCCCCTTGGCAAGCTGGTGTGTCTAACGGGAGTCTCCGGGTCGGGCAAATCCACCCTGATGCACGAAGTGCTTTATCCTGCGCTTCAACACCATCTGGGTCATCCTGTGCCCCTGCCGAAGGAACTGGGGGGCATTGAAGGGCTGAACGCCATTGATAAAGTGATTGTCATTGACCAGTCCCCCATTGGCCGAACCCCCCGCTCCAACCCTGCCACCTACATTGGCGTTTTTGACGTAATCCGTGAGGTCTTTAGTCAAACCGTTGAGGCCAAGGCACGGGGCTATAAACCAGGACAATTTTCCTTCAACATTAAGGGTGGACGCTGTGAAGCCTGTGCAGGTCAAGGGGTGAATGTTATTGAGATGAACTTTCTGCCCAACGTCTATGTCCAGTGCGAGGTGTGTAAGGGGACACGCTACAACCGCGATACGCTGCAAGTGAAGTACAAAGGCTGCTCGATTGCCGATGTTTTAGAGATGACCGCCGAGACGGCGCTGACTTTTTTTGAAAATATCCCCAAGGCGGTAAGCAAGCTGCAAACCCTTGTAGATGTGGGCTTAGGTTATTTGAAACTGGGGCAAACGGCACCCACGCTCTCTGGCGGTGAAGCGCAACGCTTAAAATTAGCAGCTGAATTGTCGCGCCGCGCAACGGGCAAAACACTCTATCTAATTGATGAGCCGACAACAGGACTGTCTTTTTACGATGTCCACAAACTCCTAGAGGTGTTGCAACGGCTGGTGGACAAGGGTAACTCGGTTCTGGTCATTGAACACAATCTCGATGTCATTCGCTGTGCCGATTGGATTATTGATCTAGGGCCAGAGGGGGGCGATCGCGGGGGAAAGGTAGTTGCCGTCGGTACCCCTGAAGCGGTGGCACTGATGCCCCAATCCTACACAGGGCAGTATCTTGCCAAGGTCTTAAATCGCACCGCTGCCAATTGACAGTAGTAGAATACTGCTTGCTCTGCTTTGCGGTGGGCCTATGCCAACAATGACCCTCTCTATTTCCTGTCCCGATCAGCGGGGGCTGGTGGCCAAATTGGCACAGTTTGTCTATCGCTACAACGGTAACATTGTCCATGCCGACCACCACACCGATGCCGTTGCAGGCATTTTTCTCTCCCGCCTGGAGTGGCAGCTGGAGGGTTTTGAGATTCCCCGCGATCAAATTGCCACGACGTTCATTAACTATGCCCAGCGGGAAAAGGTCTTTGCCAGTTGGCTGGGAGTGCGCTGGCAGTTGCGGGCGTCGGATATTCCCTATCGGCTGGCCATTTGGGTGAGCCGCCAAGATCATTGCCTTTGGGATCTGCTGCTGCGGCAGCGGGCGGGGGATCTCTTTGCCGAAATTCCCCTAATTATCAGTAACCACGAGCATTTGCGTCCCATTGCGGAGCAGTTTGGCATTGACTTTCACTATATTCCCGTGACGCCAGAGACCAAGCCCCTCGCGGAAGCCAAGGAACTACAACTGCTCAGGGACTACAAGATTGATTTGGTGGTGCTGGCCAAGTATATGCAGGTGCTCAGTGCTGAATTTATTGAAGCCTTTCCCCAAGTGATCAACATTCACCATTCGTTTTTGCCTGCCTTTGCGGGAGCCAATCCCTACCACCGTGCCTATGAGCGGGGGGTGAAAATCATTGGCGCCACTGCTCACTATGCCACAGCAGACTTAGATGAAGGGCCAATTATTGAGCAGGCGGTTGTCCATGTGAGTCATCGCGACACGGTGGCGGATCTAATTCGTAAGGGCAAGGATTTGGAACGGGTGGTGTTGGCGCGGGCAGTACAGTTGCATTTACAAAATCGGATTCTTGTGTATGGCAATCGCACCGTAGTGTTTACCTAGGGGCTGATCGGGAAGGGGCTACACCATTGCCGCAGATAGTCACACCCCCCTCTATTAGCAAGTTATAATTAAATGATGTTCTGCCCCTGCGGTTTCATTGACTATGCCCTTCGAGATCAATCACGGCTTGGGTCGCTTTAACTCTCAACGAGATCTCCATGCTGCCCTAGGGGTTCCATTGTCGGCAGCACCAGGGGAAATTCGCAAGCGATATCTGAAAATTGCAAAGACACTGCACCCCGATAGCCGTGATGATGAATCGGGTAAAAAAATGGCCAGTGATTTGCTCTCCAAGTTTGTGAATCCTGCCTATGAGGTGCTTTCTCAAGAAAAAGAGCGGGAAGAATACCAAGTCATTTTGCGCTTGCTCGAAAAGCAACTGCTAACAGCCAACATTGTGCCAACACCCACCTTTGATTTGGCACGGGAAGTCTTTAACGCTGCCAACGTTGAAGAAGCCTATCAAAAGGCTCTCAATACCCTTGCCCAAGATCAATACACAGACTTAAACAACGCCCTGAAGATCAGTGAACAAATTAGCGAACTAAATCTAATCTATTTGTGGCGATCGGCGGGAGGTAAAGCAACAGCAGCACCACCTATAGTTTCTGCGCCTGCGCCGCAACCCAAACCAGATGAAACTCAAGTGCGCGCAGCCCCAGCGACGACACCGCCCACAGAGACTTCAAAAACAGAGCAATTTACAGAGCAATACTTCCGACGGGCAGAGGAGCTGTTGAATAAAGGCATTTATCTGGAGGCTATCAAAGAACTGAAGGATGCCCTGAAAATTGACCCCCGCAGTGCCCGCTGTAATGCTCTCCTAGGCAAGGTGTACCTACAACAAGGCTCTTTGAGTATGGCCAAAATTCACTTTAATCAAGCCCTGAAGCTCAATCCTCAAGAGGTGACGGCAATCCAAGGACTTGAAGAAATTAAAAAGAGGGAGCGCAAAGCACAGCAACAGCGAAAAAATACTGAGCCGCCCAAACCAGAGAAAAAGAAATCTTCCTTCTTTGGTCTTTTTGGGAAAAAGTAATTCACTATGGTGTATCAACCTGCCTGTGGTGCCCGCGATATTTTACCCTTGGATGTGGCACGGCAACGGTGGCTAGAGCAGCGCTTGGAGCGCGTCTTTCAAAGCTGGGGCTACCAAGAAATTATTACACCCACAATCGAGACCCTAGCAACCCTAACGGCAGGGGGCACTGTCCATCCAGAGACGGTCATTCAAGTCCAGGGGAGCAGTGGCGAACCCTTGGGATTGCGGCCAGAATTAACGGCTTCGATTGCTCGCGCCGCTGTGACTCGTATGGCAGGAAGACAACTGCCCCAAAGGCTCTATTACAAAACGAATGTCTTTCGGCGGACGACAGTGGCAGAGTTGGGCAACCAGCAGGAATTTTTCCAAGCAGGGGTAGAGCTACTAGGGGCAACAGGTTTAGCGGCGGATGCAGAAATTCTCTGGTTGGTGCAGGAGTGCCTTGGGGCGTTAGCCGTTAAGGAGGCCTATCTCTTGGTGGGAGATGCCCACCTAACGCAACAGTTGCTCAGTACCTTTCCAGCGGAATTGCAAAAAATTGTACGCCAATGCCTAGCCAATTTAGACCGCGTGAGTTTGCAGGCTTTAAGCCCCCCTTGGGGCGATCGCGCCCTTGCCCTGTTTGATCTACGGGGTACCCCGAAGGAAGTGGGGGAACGTTTGGCACAGTGGTCTGATGTTGCAGGGGTTGCTGATCGCTTTGCAGAACTGCAACAATTGCTGGGCTTGGTGGCTGAGTCTTTATCCATTACCCTTGATTTAAGCCTTGTGCAGTCCTTTGATTACTACACGGGAATTATTTTTGAAGTCTTGATTCCCACGGCAACAGAACTGCGGTTGGTGGCTCAAGGGGGACGCTATGATCAACTGCTCAGTATTTACCATCCCGACGGTGTTTCTGTGCCGGGGATTGGTTTTGTCTTTAATGTGGAGGCGCTTCTTCAGGCGATCGCTATTCCCTCAGCTGCCCTATTAGCCCCCCGCAGTCAATGGCTCGTGGTTCCCCGCACACCCAACGCCCTCGCTGCTGCCCTACACCATGCTCAAACACTGCGCTTGGATGGTTCCACCCGCGTGGAGTTGTCACTTCTTGATCTGACCCCAGAGCAAATCCGCGCCTATGCCCGCGATCGCCAGATTCCCTATATTGCTTGGATTGAGACGGATGCGCCACCGCAGATTGAAGCCCTCAGTGATGGGGCAACCTATTTGCAGATTCAGAGTGTCTAGGCCATGTTAACGATCGCCCTACCCAAAGGTGCCCTGCTGAAGGACAGTATTGCTTACTTCCAAAAGGTGGGCTTGAACTTTGAGGCGCTCCTAGAGCCAGGGAATCGCCAACTCCAAGTGCTGTCTCAGGATGGTCGCGCCCGCGCCCTTTTGGTACGTGCTCAAGATGTCCCCGTTTATGTGCAGTATGGCCAAGCCCAGTTGGGGATTGTTGGCTATGATGTGTTGCGGGAAAAAATCCCCACGTCGCCAAACTGGCGGATTTGGGTTTTGGTCAATGTCGCCTGTCGGTGGCCGTCAAAGCCTCTAGCCCCTACCGCAGTGCCCGCGATTTGCCCCCCCATTGCCGCGTTGCCTCAAAGTTTGTCCGCTGCGCCGATGCCTTTTTCCAAGAGCTGGATTTGCCGGTGGATATCGTGCCGCTCTACGGTTCGGTAGAACTGGGGCCAATTACGGGTATGGCAGAGGCCATTGTGGATTTGGTGTCAACGGGGCGTACCCTCAAGGAAAACGGCCTTGTGGAGTTAGAGCAAATTTTTAGCAGTACAGCTTACCTGATTGCCCATCCCCGCAGCTATCGCCTCAACCTCAATGGTCTTGGAAACTACGTTCCGCAGTTAACAGGGGCGATCGCCTGATTACTTTTGCCCATGCACAAACATAGCCGGCAGGGGTCCACTAACAGACCCCCGACAGTTACCATTGGCGCGATTGAGTTCCTGAATCTTGTGGTGTGCCCGCTGCCATGCCTCGACAAAACGGCTAACACGAATGGGGTCAATGGGTTGTTCAATTTGACCATTGCGCTTCAGGGAACTGGCAACAATGACGCCATTGACGTAGGGCGCTAACTGCTCGACATTGTCCCAGGAAGCACCACTGCCAATAAAGAGGGGTTGTCCCTTGGCTGCACTGGCAGCGACCGATAGATCGTCCTCAGTGGGCGGGTGTCCCGTTGCCCAACCGGAGAGAATCACTCCATCAGCAAGTCCTCGCTCAAAGGTGTCTCGCACCGCAGTGGCGAGGTTCGGACTGTGGAGGGGCTGGGCATGCTTTACCATCACATCGGCAAAAATTTTAATGTCTTGCCCCAATTCGCGGCGGTAGCGCAGCAGTTGGTGGGCTTGACCTTCAATGATGCCCTGATCTGTGGCCATTACCCCAGTGAGCACATTGACACGGATAAATTGTGCCCCCGTACAGGCCGCAATCGCCAGACCACTAAAGGCATCATTGCGCAGCACATTGAGGCCAATGGGCAAGGCCACCAGATTCTTTAACCGCTGCACCACCAAGGTCATAGCGCTGACAACGGCTGCATCCACCCGATCTTTGGTGAAGGGGGCATCAAAGAAGTTCTCAACAATAATGGCATTGGCTCCCCCGGAAGCAAGGGCTGCGGCTTCCTGTTCTGCGCGGTCAATAACAGCCTTGAGACTCCCTCCCCAACGGGCAGAGGTGGGTAAGGGGAGGAGGTGGACAACACCAATGACTGGGGTTGCAGTATGAAAGAGCGTCCGGAGATCCACAGTGATTTCGGCAATAGGTGAACAGTGCAGGTATAACAGGAGGAGGAAGAGGCACTCTACACAAGCACAATGGCAGAATGCACTGACTTAAGTATATCCCCGTCTGACCCCCCCCTCGCTGCGATCGCCCTCGGAAGCAACCTAGGTGAGCCATTGCGGCAACTGCGCTCAGCGGTCCAAATGCTTGCCCAAACGGCGGGGATCGATGTCTTAGCCTACTCGCCGTGGTATTGCACGATCCCTGTGGGGCCGCCCCAACCGAACTACTGGAATGGTTGCCTCATTGCCCGAGTGCAACTGTCCCCTTGGGCACTACTGAAAACCCTGCAAAGGATCGAGGTGCACTTTGGCCGCCAACGCCAAGAGCATTGGGGGGCGCGTACCCTTGATCTAGATCTGCTGCTCTATGGCGATCGCGTAATCACCACCGCCGAACTGACCCTGCCCCATCCCCGCCTGGCAGAACGGCCCTTTGTCCTTGTCCCTCTAGCGGCGATCGCCCCCCACTGGCGACATCCTCTTCTGGGCGAAACCATCCAGACTCTGCGGGAGCGAGTGGGTGACGCGGGTATTATTGCCGTTCTTTCTGACGATGCTGGCGAAACCACGTTTGCAACTGCTGCCGACAGGCTGCTGCCTGAACGCCACTGATCACCTGCAGCCGGTGGAACACCGCTGGACTCTGCGGCAATTGCAGCACCGAGTCAATCGCCCCTGTTTTGGGGTCAGCCGTTCCATAGATGAGGGTATGGATGCGGGCTTGAATAATCGCGCCTGCACACATCGGGCAAGGTTCTAGCGTGACATAGAGGCGACAGCCGGTTAAATACCAAGTACCCAAGCGCTGCCCCGCCCGGCGCAGGGCAACGATTTCCGCATGGGCAGTGGGGTCATGATCCCGCTGACGGCGATTTTCGCCGGTGGCAATGAGTTCATTTTCAGGACTGACAATCACCGCCCCCACGGGCACTTCATCGGCAGACCCTGCCTGCTCTGCTAGGGCGATCGCCTGCCGCATCCAAAAGTTATGGATTTCTGTTTCTGATAGGGGGAGAATATCTAGCCTCGCGATCCTGTTGCCGCAGCGGCTATGGTACTATTTTTTCAGCACTCTTGCGATCGCGAAATTCTTTTGGGAAAACACCATGATTGATGCTTTGGTCTTGATTGCTAAACTGCCAGAAGCCTACGCAATTTTTGATCCCCTCGTGGATGTGCTGCCGGTCATTCCCGTCCTATTTTTGGCTTTGGCCTTTGTTTGGCAAGCAGCTGTTGGTTTTCGTTAAAAACCGCTCTGATTTAAATGCCGCCGTTAACTTGCCCCGTTGGCTTCAGCGGGGTTCTTCTTGGTTTTTGGATACTTTTCCTCTATGGCAGGTCACAGTAAATGGGCAAACATTAAACGACAAAAAGCGCGGGTAGATGCCCAGAAAGGGAAAGTCTTTGCACGGCTATCAAGGGCAATCATTATTGCTGCCCGTCATGGGGGAGGCGATCCAGCAGGTAACTTTCAACTGCGCAGCGCTATTGAAAAGGCTAAAGCCGCAGGGATTCCCAGCGAAAATATCGAGCGGGCGATCGCTAAGGGCACCGGTACCCTCGATAGTGATGCGCCCCTTGAAGAGATTCGCTACGAAGGCTATGGCCCCGGCGGTGTTGCCTTCTTAATTGAAGCCCTCACGGACAATCGCAATCGCACAGCAGCGGATTTGCGGGCAGCCTTTAATAAACAGGGCGGTAACCTTGGCGAAACGGGCTGCGTGAGCTGGATGTTTGAGCAGTGGGGCATTGTTACGGTTGCTGCGCCCACAGATGAGGAAGCTTTTCTTGAAGCACTACTAGCGGCTGATGTCGAAACCTACGAGATTCTAGAGGGGGTGGCCGAGGTGCGCTGTCCCGTACCTGCCCTTGAAACCGTTAGTGAAACGCTCAAAGAACACGGTTACACCGTCTTTGACACCGAAAGCCGCTGGGTCTCTCTGAACACCGTAGAAATCACCGACGAAGACACAGCACGGCGCGTTCTTAAGCTGATGGATACTCTGGAAAACCTCGATGATATTCAAAGTGTGGCAACCAATGTGGCCATGAGTGATGCCCTTATGGAAGCCATGTACGTTTAGCCATCCGTAATTTTACGGAATCTGAGGGTCAATTGCTGCGCTCTAAGGGGGGCCAAAGTTAAGTAAAAACACGGTAGGCAGCGATTATTGTCCGTGGCAGGATAAAAGTACAGTTGCAGGGGTGCCCCAAGGCAAGTTGTGGGTTACAGATTGAGGTTCTTGGAGGAGCGATCGCGCCTCTTCTGTCGGTTGATGTTGATAACGCTGATTGTCAGTGTGTTCCCGCTTTGGCGTGTTTCCTGCGTCGGCTCGTGTGTGTTCCTTATGTTCCCTGTTGTAAAAAGGTTTAACTTAGTTTTTATTTATTTTATTTAGTGTGTTTCCCGAAGAGCTTGCAGCGGGGCAACAGCAAAATAGCGACGGCGGAAATTCTCCTCGGCGATCGCCGCTGTGAAAGTTTCTAAAGCAACCGCTGTATCGGCAGAAGGGTTGACCTCTGGTGGCCAATCACACCAAAATTCCCCTGCGGTATAGAGAACCTTCACCCCCAGCGTCTCCAGCAGCCTGAGGGCAGAGTTCAATGTGGCGGCTTCAATGCCAAGGCATGCCTGTAGCTCTTCTTGCCGCAAACGCTTTCCCTGTTTATTGGCTTGGTGGCACAGTGTTAAGAATTTCTGCCACACCTTTAGGGCATCCTGTTCTGGGGGAGGAGCATAGGCCAAAATTAATGGTTGCTGCTCCCTTCTTGCGCGCTGAATCCATTGGCGCCAGCTTTGCCGTGACGTGGGGCAGGTTTCCACGCGCAAGCCCTCGACACTTGCCGCAGGGGGGCGATCGCGATAGTCCATAAGGAACTGAAAAGAGGCAGGTTGGATGACGTGGCTTGCACTGGGTCGCAGGTCTTTAATGACTGCGGAGAGAAAATTCTGCCATTGCTCTAGTTCAATCAAAAGGTCACAGCGTTCCTGAGGACAATCCCTTACTGAACGATCCCACCACTTGGCAGGAAAGGTGTACTGCCCCTGGGGATCGCGGAGCTGCATTGAGACATACGTTCTTTTGTTTTGATTTTTCCCGTAGATGTTCTCCTTCGCTTCTGTTAGTTCTACATTGCGTACCAACAGTCGCGGCGGCGGATGGTGAGTTGAATCAAAGGGGGCCAACACCTCCAGTTCCTTGAGCAATTTCTCATTGAGTTGCTCAAGACTCACTTCCAAATCAATCCTCAGCGGCTGCGGGGTAGGGGTGGCAGTGCCCTCTTGCTGAGCCAAAAATTGGTTGAGAGCTGCTGCCAAAAGGGGGATGTGCTCCATCTTCAGCTTAAAACCCACCGCATAGGGATGTCCACCAAAGCCCTCAAATAAATGTCGCTGGCTCTGGAGGGCAGCGTAAAGATCGACAACGCCATCGGAACGGGCTGAACCCGCCGCCATGCCCGTTTCTGGATTGGTCTGAAGCAGAATAGCCGGTCGGCCATAGGTTTTTACAAGATCATTGGCGACTAACCCTAAAAGACTCAAGGGCCAACTGTCATCCGTGAGCAGAATCACCCGCGATGTGGAGAGATCCAACTCAGCAACTTTGGCATGGGCAAGTTTGGCAATCTCTTTTTGACGTTGCTGCCGTTCTCTATTTATCTGTTCAATGCGCTGCGCCAACCGTCGGGCTTCACGCTCATCTTTGGTAGTCAAAAGGGTAATGAGGGGTCGCACATCCCCCTCAATGCGACTCACGGCGTTGAGGCGGGGGGCAAGGCTAAAACTAATCTCCCGTTGCCGCACCCTATTTCTAGCAGCAGGTTGCAAAAGAGCCGCAATGCCGGGGCGCAGAGTCTGACTCATTTGCAGTTTCTCTAAACCGCGCTGAGCCAAATAGCGGCACTCTCCCCTCAGTTCAACCAAATCGGCAATGAGGCCAATGGCCACCAGATCCAGGAGACTCTCTAGGACATACCCTTGGGTTTTCTCTGACCATGTGCTGTAAATGGCCTGCAAAAACTTGTAGGCAACGCCAACCCCCGATAAATGGTGCAGGGGATGCTCCGGAGGGCACTGCCGAGGATTGAGGAGCGCCACTGCCCCCAAGTCCGTTGCTTCAAGGGTGTGGTGATCGGTAACAATAACATCTATGCCGAGGGTACGGGCAAAGGCAATTTCAGCCCTGTTGGTGCAGCCCGTATCACAGGTAATGATCAGGGAGACCCCCTTTTGGCAAAGGGTTTCTAGGCCATGGCGGGAAAGACCGTGGGAATCAAATTGACGATTGGGAATATAGAAGTCCACTAGTTGCGCTCCGAGCACGGGTTTAAGCCCTTCCCAGAGGACAGCGGTGGCCGTCACCCCATCAGTATCAAAGTCTCCCCAAATGGCAACCTTTTCTTGTTTCTCGAATGCCTGTTGCAAACGCTTTAGGGCAAGTGCCATTTCTGGAAACTCAAAGGGGGAAGTTGAGGAATAGTTTCGCCAGCTTAAAAAGGCGGGCACTTGCTGCGTGGGGTCGCGGTAGCCCCGCTGCCAAAGTAACTGGGCAGTGATGGCGCCAGCATCTGGGTGCAGCCTCTGGACTTGGGCAATAAAGGTGGCGGGGGCAGGGTCAGCACAACAGAGTTGCCAAGGACGTTGCATGGAAGTCAGTTTCTCAGGCAATGTAGCAAAGATGTGCTTTGATCATAGCGATGATAAAAGCAATCGCTGGCAAGGACTAGAGAAATGAGCAAAAACTTCTGCTGATCTTTACCCCTGCAACGGGGGGAAGGATACAATCAGGACAGCCATTGGGGTATGCAGAACGTGAATCACACATTTCTCGTGGATGGGGGGCGGTGGCTACTGAAGGGGACGTGGTTAGAGGCCAATCAGGAGCCAATTCCGGTGACAGGAAAAATTCTTGTCTCCTACACTCAAGAGGACTGGTTTTCAATGGCCGCCAAGATTACGTTTCCCGACCAAGTGAAGCCAGAACTCATTTTGCAATCGCGGGGAAAGTTGGAACTGGGGGAGCAAATATTTACCTATGTACTCCAACACAGCCTCTTTGGCCGGCTGGAGGGGGAAGGGTGGATTACCCCCCACGCTATCGTGCAGCAATTCATTCTACTGGGGGATGTCAGCCGCTGTACAGGCTTTGAGCACTACTGGCAACTAAATGCCAATCACTACGCCCTCCTCAGCGGTATTTACAATAGCCATAGACTCAAACATTTGCTGGAGGCAACCCTTGAACGGGTCTAGGGAGCGGCAGAGGTGCGCTGGCAGTGGCGGCTCTATGAAGAACCCCTTCAGGAACCACTGGTAACAGCAAAGGGGCACTGGCGGTCGCGCCGTGGTCTTCTCCTGCGTTTAGAAAATGACGAGGGCCAAGTGGGCTACGGGGAAATTGCCCCCCTCCCCGGCTGGGGCAGCGAAACCCTCCGCGCCGATATTGCCCTGTGTCAGCAGTTGCCTCGTCACCTCACCCCAGAGATCATTGCCACGCTTCCTGAAACATTACCCGCTGCCCAGTTTGGTTTTGCCACCGCCTGGCAGAGTGTAGGGCAACTCCCCTATCGGGTTCGCTCCTGGCCAATCTGCGCACTGTTGGGCAGTGGCAGAGCCGCCCTTACTCAGTGGCAGGCGCCTTGGCAGCGGGGAGTAACCACCTTTAAGTGGAAAGTGGGTGTCATGTCCCCAGAAGCTGAGCAGGGGATCCTCAGGGAGTTACTGGCAGTTCTACCCCAAGGTACAAAATTGCGTCTTGATGCCAATGGCGCTTGGGATTTAGAAACCGCTCGGCGCTGGTTCAACTGGCTGGATTGCTACGGGGCAGGCAAAATTGAGTACGTGGAGCAACCGCTACCTCCGCACCAGTGGTCTGCCCTCTTGAGCCTAGCCCAAACGGTGAGAATAGCGATCGCCCTTGATGAGAGTGTAGTCAGGGCGCCTGAGTTGCAACGGTGGTTAGAGTGGGGCTGGCCGGGACTCTTTGTGATTAAGCCTGCGCTGTTTGGTTTCCCAGAACGTTTGAGCGTCCTGTTGCGTCAAGGGCTAGAACCGCAGCGGCTGGTCTTTTCCTCGGCGCTGGAAGGGGCGATCGCCCGCACGGCAATTTTTCAGCTTTTGGAGACATGGCAGCCCTGTCGTGCCCTTGGTTTTGGTGTCGAACGCTGGCGATCGGCTCCTCTGCTGACCTCGCTAGCGGATTACACAGCCCAATGGCATCGCCTTGACAATTATGGTAAAAGTTACTCTAAATAAAACATCCTTTACATCCCCGAGCAATGATGCAATGATAGGTTTGACCTTGGCCGCCAGTGACTACAGTTTGCTGACGGATCTCTATCAATTGACAATGGCGGCCACCTATGTAGGCGAAGATTTGGCGTGGACGCCTGCTAGTTTTGAACTGAGTGTGCGGCGACTACCCCGAGGATGTACCTATTTGGTGGCCATGGGCTTGGCTCAGGTACTGGAATACTTACAGCAGGTGCACTTTACGCCTGAGCAAATTGATTACCTAAAAAGTCTAGCGGTGTTTGAACGGGCACCCGCCGCCTTTTGGACTCTGTTGAGCCAGAGTCGGTTTCAAGGGAATGTCTGGGCCGTGCCGGAAGGGACGGTTGTCTTTGCCCAAGAACCGCTGCTGCGGATTGAGGCCCCCCTCTGGCAAGCCCAGTGGCTAGAAACCTGTCTGCTGAATATTGTAAACTACCAAACTCTTGTGGCCACCCGCGCCTCACGGCTGCGACAGTTGGTGGGCGAACAAGTTGCACTGTTGGAATTTGGCACACGGCGCGCCTTTAGCCCTCAGGCTTCCCTTTGGGCAGCCCGCTCAGCTCTCGCCGTTGGATTTACAGCCACCTCTAATGTTTTGGCGGCGCAGCAATTGGGGGTTGCCCCCACAGGCACTATGGCCCATTCCCTGGTGATGGCGATCGCGACCCTTGTGGGCAGCGAACAGGATGCCTTTACGGTCTTCTTGCGCTACTACCCTGAAGGGGCACTCTTGGTGGATACCTATGACACCCTAGCTGCCGTTGCTCAGCTTGCCGATCGCCAAGCGGCGGGGGAAATTGTTGTCAAGGCCGTGCGCATTGATTCTGGGGATCTCCTGACTCTTTCTCAGAAAATCCGCCAACTTCTACCCCAAACAACAATCATTGCCAGTGGCGACCTAGATGAAGCGGAAATTCGTCGCCTGCAAGCAGGGGGTGCCTGTATTGATGTCTATGGCATTGGCACCAAACTGGTGACCGGAGATCCTGTTAACGGTGTCTATAAGCTAGTAGAAATTAACGGTCAAGGGGTGATGAAGACCTCTAGGGGCAAAATGACGCTCCCCGGACGCAAGCAAATTTATCGTCGCCCCAGCGGCGATTGCCTTGCCCTAGAGAGTGAGGAAAATGTGTGGGGCAAACCCCTCCTAGAACTGGTTATGAAGGAAGGGCGCCCCCTCTTTCCACCGGCGTCTTTGGAGACAATTCGCGATCGCCACCGGGCCAGCTTAGCGGAATTGCCCGAGACCCTCCTAGAGATGCCCCAGCCTGTGGTCTATTCCCCTGCCCTTGAAGCCCTGATCCAACAATTACGCCACCACCCATGACAATCGCCCTTTTTGGTACTAGTGCCGATCCCCCCACCGCTGCCATGGGCAGATTCTTCAGTGGTTGAGCGATCGCTATGACCGCGTGTTAGTGTGGGCTGCCGATAACCCCTTCAAAGGGCAGCAAACCCCTTTGCCCTATCGCCAAGCCATGCTCCATCTTCTGGTGCGCAGCCTCAACCGCCCCAATATTGAACATCGCCCGGAACTCAGTTATCCCTACACCCTCCATTCCGTCGAGCGGGCAAAGCAGCAGTGGCCCGGTGAGCCGCTTACCCTGGTAGTGGGCAGTGATGTCCTCGCTAAGCTGCCCCAGTGGTACCAGGCGGAGAAACTTCTTGCTCAGGTCAATCTCTTAGTCTTGCAGCGCCCCGGCGTCGTTATTGACCCCCAAGATTGGCAAGCCGTGGAACAGTTGTGTCCCCATGTGGAACTAGCCAACTATCGCGGACCAGCGTTTTCCTCTACCGCTTATCGGCAGCAGCGGGACGAACAGCAACTCCTGCCGGCGATTGCCCAATATATTCAGCAGCAAGGACTTTACCAGCCATGAGTGCCTCCTCGTCGCCCCTTGCGGAATTTGTTGTCGGTGTGGATAACGTCATTTTCTCCGTGGATACGGATCAAAATCGCCTCCTTGTGCTCTTGGTGCGGCGACAACAGTTTCCCTTTGCAGGCTATTGGAGTCTCCCGGGTACCCTTGTGCGGCAGGGGGAATCCCTCGAAGCGGCGGCCTATCGCACCTTAGCGGAAAAAATTCGCGTCAATAACCTCTATCTAGAGCAACTGTACACCTTTGACGAACCGGCAGGGGAGCGACGCGAGACTCCTAGGCGCTACCTCTCGGTGAGCTACTTTGCTTTAGTGCGTTTTGCCGATGCCGAACTGATTGCAGCGGCGGAGTCTCCAGTGCAGTGGTTTGCCCTCAATGCCTGCCCCGACCTAGCCTTTGATCACAGCAAAATTTTGGCCTATGGGCATCGCCGCCTCTGCAATAAGCTGGAGTATAGTCCTGTGGCCTTTGATGTATTGCCAGAGTATTTCACGCTCAATGATCTGTACCAGTTTTATAGCGCGGTTTTGGGCGCCAACTTTGCCGACTACTCCAATTTTCGCTCCCGGCTCCTGAAACTTGGCATTTTGCAGGATACGCAGCAAAAAGTCATCCGCGGGGCTGGCCGACCGGCAACGCTCTACCGATTTAATCGTGAGGCCTTTGCCCCCCTCAAGGATAAACCCCTAGTCTTTGTCTAACTTTTGAGGAACTTCCATGGCGGTGCATTTGTGGATTGCGCAACTCAACCCCACTGTGGGCAGTCTCAAGGCCAATGCCCAAGCCCTTCTCGCCGCAGTCCAACAGATCCGCCGCCAGCACCCTCTAGACCTACTCATTACCTCTGAGCTAGCATTGTGTGGCTATCCCCCTAAAGATCTGCTGCTCAACCGCTATTTTGTCGAAGCCATGCAAGTGGAGCTGCACCACCTTGCCGCTGCCCTGCCGCCGCAGGTGGCTGTTTTAGTGGGCACAGTGCTCCCCAATCCCACGGCGGGGGTCAAAGGGGAAAAGCCGCTCTACAACGGTGCAGCACTTCTGCAAGGGGGACAGGTGCAACAGGTCTTCACCAAGCAGTTATTGCCCACCTACGATGTCTTTGATGAATGCCGTTACTTTGCCCCTGGCACTACCAAGAATCTCTTCACGTTAACAACGGCCAGTGATCAGCTCAGGATTGGCGTCACCATCTGCGAGGATCTGTGGAATAACGAGGAGTTTTGGGGGCAGCGGCATTACCAACAAAATCCTGTTGCCGAATTGGTGGCCGAGGGAGCGGAGCTGATTGTCAATCTTTCCGCCTCTCCTTACTGTGTGGGAAAGCCTAAGTTGCGCCAGGCCTTAATTACCCACACCGTTCAGCAATATGGCTGCCCTTTAATCTATGCCAATCAGGTGGGGGGCAATGATGACTTGATTTTTGACGGCAGCAGCTTGGCAGTGAATCGGCAGGGGCAAATCGTTAGTCAAGCTAAGGGCTTTCAAGAGGATCTCCTCGCCCTGCGTTGGGAAGGGGGAGATTTGCAACCGACGGCGATCGCTCCTGCGGCCAGCAGTGAACCTGAAGAAATTTGGCAAGCTCTGGTCTTGGGAGTGCGGGACTATGTCCGTAAGTGTGGCTTTCAGCGGGTGGTGATTGGTCTCAGTGGGGGCATTGATTCAGCGTTAGTGGCGGCGATCGCCACTGCTGCCCTTGGCAACCAACAGGTGTTGGGGGTTTTAATGCCCTCCCCCTATAGTTCAGATCATTCAGTTATTGATGCCAAGGACTTAGCGGCCAATTTGGGCATTGCCACCCAAATTTTGCCCATTGCACCGCTGATGCAGGCCTACCAAGAGGTGCTAGCGCCCCTGTTTGCCGGTACCCCCAGTGGCGTTGCCGAGGAAAATATCCAAGCCCGCATTCGCGGCACCCTCCTGATGGCGATCGCCAATAAGTTTGGCCACTTACTTATTTCCACAGGCAATAAATCTGAACTGGCAGTGGGCTACTGTACGCTCTACGGCGACATGAATGGTGGGCTGGCGGCCATTGCCGATGTGCCGAAAACCCGTGTCTATGAACTCTGTCATTGGCTGAATCAGCAGGCCGCCCAGGGGTATCCTATTCCCAACCTCACGATTACAGGTTCTGTGGTGATTCCCCCCCCCCATCCTCACTAAAGCCCCCAGCGCCGAATTGAAGCCCGGTCAAACCGATCAAGATAGCCTACCGCCCTATGACATTCTCGATGGCATTTTGGCACGGATGATTGACCGCCACCAGTCGGATCAAGAAATCGCTGCGGCAGGGTACGACCTAGGGCTTGTGCAGCAGATCCGCCGCATGGTTCAACGGGCAGAATTCAAACGCCAGCAGGCAGCACCGGGCTTAAAAATTACCGATCGCGCCTTTGGATCGGGTTGGCGGATGCCAATCGCAGCGCAGTGGTAAGGGCAGTTCAAGCAGGTAGGAATCCCATGGCTTGGAGTTCTTGGGTGAGGCGTTGGGCTTCCGCAGGATCTTGATCCTGTAATAAGTGAATGGCTTGATGCAGTTTGTCAAGGGCAGCACTCACTTGTCCTAAACGCAGTAGGAGTGCTCCCTGATTCTGATAGGCTAGGGCACAGGTGGGATCTAAGGCTTGCAGGCGATCGTAGGTTGCTAGGGCATCGCCCCAGCGTTTTAATTGCTTTTGGGCATCTGCTAGCCGCAGATAGGTGGCAAGATGCATCATCTCAGGGGTAGGGGTTTTTAGAGCCGTTTCATAGGCGGCAATTGCCTCCTGCCACTCACCGCGTTCGGCATAGAGATTCCCCTGCTGATAGTGGAGTTCATGGGCGATCGCCGGAGGGAGTGTCTTCGCTTTTAAGCCTTGTTCTAAACACTGCTGAGCCTGCTCCAAGTCACCCATGGCCAGATAGACACCGGCTAGTTTACTCCACAGGTAGGCATCCTCAGGGTGTTGCTCAAGGTAGCGGCGCATAATCCGTTTGGCTCGTTCCTGTTTCTGTTGCCGCTGGGAGCCAAGATAGCCGCTATGGACAATGGCGACACCGTTGACGTGACCAATTTGCCAATGGGGTTCCCGCTGTTGCAGGGCAAGAACGCTGTCATCAATTGTTTCGTGGTAGGCACGCTGAAAGAAGAGGTCTGGATGGCGACGAAAGAGCCGAGACACATAAGTATAGGGCGGCACTACGCCCAATTCTCGCCGTAGGAGTGTCACCACAAGCCAGTGGGGTTGTTGGCAAATGTCAGGCAGTACAGCAGCAAAGGCGGGAGTTAAGGTTTCATCGGCATCAAGAACCAGTACCCACTCCGTCGCGACGTATTTTAGGGCAATGTTGCGAGCTGCAGCAAAATCCTCTTGCCAAGGAGCTTCATAGACCCGTGCCCCCCAATTGCGGGCGATCGCCACTGTGTCATCCTGAGATCCTGTATCCACAATCACCGCTTCATCCACCACACCAGCACACTGGCAAGGCATTGGGGCAAGCGTTCCGCCTCGTTGCGCACAATCATGCAGAGGGTAATGGCCATAGGGACTAGGCAAAGTCACCAATCAGCTTTACTTCTGGGTGCAGCCACACCGACCAGCGATCGGCTACAGCGGTTTGCACATAGCGGATCAAACGATAGACATCCATGGCCGTTGCCCCGCCACAGTTGAGGATAAAGTTGGCGTGTTTTTCAGAAACTTGAGCTCGTCCAATCTGATAGCCCTTCAGGCCCGTTTGCTCAATTAACCAACCCGCTGTTTGCTCTTGGGGATTGCGAAAGACACTGCCACAGTTGGGGAAATCATAGGGCTGTGTCCGCAGGCGATCGCTCAGGTGTTTTTGAGTTGCTGCCTTTACTTGCGCTGGATCATGGCCGGGCTCCAACTGCCATGTAGCTTGCAGTACTAGGCGCTGCGTATCCTGAAGACTAGATGTGCGGTAGGCATAGCCCAACTCCCGTGCCGACACCACTGCCAACGTGCCATCGGGTTCTAAAATGACTGCCGATACCAGCCGCTCCGCTGTACAGCCACCGTGGGCACCCGCATTCATAACCACTGCCCCTCCTACGGTGCCGGGGATGCCAACCATCCACTCTAGACCGTGCCAGCCCAGTTTTGCTACATGGTGAGCCAACTTAGGCAGGGGATAACCCGCACCCACCGTGAGCTGTCCAGTCTCCAAATCACTTTTGAGATAGCGTAGATGCCTGGTGGAAATCACTAGCCCCGGCACACCGCGATCGCTGACCAGCAGATTAGACCCTGCCCCCAAAACTGTAATTGGCAGTTTCTGCGCCTGTGCCCAGGTATAGGCTGCCTGCAATTCAGCAACTGTACGGGGTGCCACTAACCATTCGGCAGAGCCACCCACACCGAGGGTGGTCAATTCCGCAAGGGAAACTTGCCGTTGTAGGGGACACTGGGTTTGTGGCAAGCAGGCCAAGGTCATAGGGCGATCGCCTCAGTGAGGGCAGAGACACTTAGTTGTGCTTGATCCGCCATGACAGACGGAATCAGTTGATTGAGGTTGCCAGCTCCAAGGAAGATAACCAGATCTCCCGGTTGCAGCAGATGCACCAAGCGATTTTGTACCGCTTCAAGGGTGGGGCAGTAATCCACTGAAGGATGATACTGGCGGGTACAGGTGGCAACATCGGCACCGCTAATTGTGCCAGGATTGGGTTCGCCGGCACTATAAATATCCGTCAAGATCACGTGATCCGCCGCAGTGAAGCACTGGGCAAAGGCATCGAGAAAGGTTTGTGTACGGCTATAGCGATGGGGCTGAAACACCGCCACCACTCGTTGCCAAGGGGCTTGAGTACCCGCTTGCAGACGAGCTGCCTCTAGGGTTGCCCTAATTTCGCTGGGGTGGTGTGCATAGTCATCGATGAAGCGAATCCCATTCACTTGTCCCCGTTCTTCAAAGCGGCGGCGGGCACCGCGAAACTCCAAAAGGGCAGCAGCAATGGTGGCAAAATCAATGCCGAGATAACGTCCCACCGCAATCACCGCTAGGGCGTTTTGCAGGTTGTGGGCTCCCAAGACATTCAGTTGCAGAATCCCAAGGGATGTGCCCCGCTCCCAAACCCGTGCCGTAGTGCCCTCAGAGGTGTATTGAATATGATCTACACAGTAGTCCACCGCCGCTTGCCGCTGAAGGCTATAGGTCAACAGGCGCGGGTGGTGCAGGCGATCGCGGATATTCGGACAGTCGGCACAGCCAATCACAGTGTCTGCTTGATTGGCAAACTGTTGAAACGTGGCCACTACTTCTTCAAGAGAACTGTAGTGATCGGGGTGGTCAAGCTCAATATTAGTAATGACGCCAATATGGGGATGGAATTTGCGCAAAGAGCCATCGGACTCATCCGCTTCAGCAACAAGGTAAGGACTTTGACCCACACGAGCGTTGCCCTGCCAAGCCGCCACTTCACCGCCGACAATAATTGTTGGATCCAGCCCCGCCTGCAGCAGCAGATAGGCAATCATGCTACTGGTGGTTGTCTTGCCGTGGGTACCGGCAACGGCAATACTTTGACTGCGGTGCATCAGTGCCGCCAACACATCAGAACGGTGAAAAATGGGACAGCCTAGCTTTTGAGCCGCTTGATATTCAGGGTTATCGCTGCGAATGGCGGTGGAGCAGATGACTTGAGGAAGGGGGGGTAAAGGGATAGGTTTCAAGGTTGGCGGCACTCTGGCCAATAAAAATCTGCACACCTAACTCAGCCAGTTGCTCAGTCAAACGGTTAGGGTGCAAATCTGACCCAGAGACCTTAAAGCCCTGCTTAGCAAGAATATAGGCAAGGGCTGACATACCAATACCACCAATGCCAATGAAGTGGAATGGACGCTCGCTAAACTCCATCACTGGCCGCTTTGCCACAAACAACTCCTTTGCTCCACCCAAAAGAAGTACCTTAAAGTTAATTAGCTAGTACCAATAGACTAATATCAATAAATAGACTAATATCAATAAGCATAAATTCCTAGGCTCATCATAGCAGGTCACCCTCCCTCCCTATGGGCTAATACTGGCAGATCCAAGGCAAATATGTCATCCTCAGCCAACAATTTCTCGCAAACAGTTTATCGCCGATTCTTTGACCACGGTTCTGCTTAGAAATTAGGAGATTCGACAAAGAATAAACTCTAGCAGAGACAAATCCAGTGCGGTGTAAGGTAGAAGGTTGATACCGCCCTGTCGGTATGTTGTTATCTTGCTGAGGACTGGGAATGCTGACGAACTTACTGGCTTGGAGTATGGCGATCGCCAGTTTAGGCTTGTATCTGTTGGGGTTCTTCCTACCGGAGCTGTACCGTAGGTTTGATCTGATAGCCAGTGGCGCGGGATTATTCTTTGCTTTGACCCTGTGGATCTATGGCGATCGCATTGGCGGGGGCTTGCTTTTGGGAACAACAGCCGCCGTGGCTCTAATTCTTTGGTTTGGTTGGCAAACCCTCAGCTATCGCTGGCAACTTACTTACCCTGGGGATCGCACCGATACCCAAAAAGCCCAAGCTCTCTGGCAAAAGATTCAGTCTCTGCTGCCCGCAGGTACCCTTGCCAAAATCGGTGAGCAACTGCAAAGTCGGATTGCTTCCCTGCGCGATCGCCTCCAGAAGCAGCCCGATCGCCCCCAGTTTCCTGGGGATACCCCACCACCGCCAATGGATACCGGCAATATCAAAGAAGACCTGTGGACAGAGGAAACAGTGACCTCCAGTACCGCTGCTCAACAATCGACCCCTCCCACAGGATCAGCACAAACTGCTGAACCTGAACCGACACCACCCCCCCTTGAAAAGACAACTCCTAGCGCCACCGCAGCCACTCCAACAGATACAGCGGCTAATCTACCTGCCGCAGCAGGTGCCGCAACGCCAGACTCACCCACCATTCCTGCTCCAGAGGAACCTGTGGAACAGACCCCTCCTGAAACCGGAGCAGTGACGCCCCCTGAGACAGCAGTTGAGGCTCCAGAACCCACAGTGACCCCTGAAGCAGGGGTTGAACCGCCTCCAGCCCCTGAATCGCGCCCCGCTGCCGCCGGTCTTGTAGGGGATATTCCCGAAAGTAGCGACAGTGAAGATAAGGCAACGCCAGAGGGGTCAACCATTGAAAATCCAGAGTATCCTGCCCCTGAGGACGATGACTGGCCGCCCCGTGAAGCCCGTCTTTAATAAAGTCATGGATTCCTGACTTTTTACTTCTTTATTTTCTCTGAAGTAAAGCTTAATAGAATCTTAATTTTCCCCTAACTTTCCCCAGAAATTCCTCAATTTTCCCAAGGTTTTCCACAGATCGAGGGGGAGTTTTCCACAGGTCTTCACGGTGTGATCGCATTTCAAGGCATTTCTGGGGATAACCGCCTGTGGCGGGTTGGGGAAAACGCGAGGAGCCCTAAAAGTCTGGAAATGCTCATTCTGTCGTGGATTGCGATCGCCAAGATAGGTGAAAACAAGGATTGACAGACCCTAGGACAACCCAGACAATGGAGTTCCACGGATAGAGATTTGCTTGCTCTGAAACCCTGTGAAAGAGGCCTCAATCCCGCTGCCGCTCTGAAGCTTTGGGATGGGGTCAGGACTTTTGTCGGCGTTTTCCACAGGTTCACTTAGAGCAAGCGGATTGCGCCTGCGATTTTATCTTGGTTTTATTGAGGTAACTCACGGTATGAACGCTCAAGCCACCATCAGTATTCTGGCCGAGATTCCAGAGGAGCTACATGAAACCCTGAAATACTACCTCGAGCGGCATCCCGACTGGGATCAGGATCGCGTTTTTGTTGCTGCACTGTCGCTCTTTTTGCTGCAAAATGGAGAATGCGATCGCCGCACGGCACGGGTTTATCTCGACTCGTTGTTTAAGCGATCCTAAACCCTTTGGAGGGCAGCAAAACGGGTGAGTGAGGTAGATGTCGCAATTGTTGGTGGTGGCCTCAGTGGCCTAAGTACTGCCTGGCGGTTGCAGCAAACCGCTCCTCAGTACAGCTTGGTTCTCCTAGAGGCCAGCGATCGCCTTGGTGGCAATATTACGACGCAAGCAGCAGACGGCTTTATCTGGGAATTAGGCCCCAATAGTTTTGCCCCCACCCCTGCTTTACTGCAACTAATTGCTGAGGTGGGTTTACAGTCCGAGTTGATTCGGGGCGATCGCACCTACCGCGTTACATCTACTGGCGGGGGCAACTCTACCCCCTAGAGCCCACCCGTCCCCTTGCCTTGGCCAGCTCAAATCTCCTTAGCCCTTGGGGAAAAGTGCGAGCAGCCCTTGGCGCCCTTGGATTTGTACCCCCCTATCTGGGTAGTGGCGACGAGTCAGTCAATTCATTTTTTCGCCGCCATTTGGGGCAAGAGGTGGCCGAGCGACTAGTGGCGCCCTTTGTCTCTGGGGTTTATGCGGGTGATCCGCAACAATTGAGTGTGGCTGCCGCTTTTCGCCGCATTGCTCAACTGGAGAAACTAGGGGGTGGCCTCATTGCCGGTGCCCTGCGCCTACGGCGGCAACTCCCCCCTCAACCAAAGCCCCCTGCAGGTGTGCAGATGCGACCGGGAGAACTGGGCTCCTTTAGGGAAGGCTTGGTGGCTCTCCCGCGGGCGATCGCCCAGCATCTGAAGACCCCGATTCATCTGCAAACCCCCGTTCAAGAGATCACCCCAGAACCCAAGGGTGGCTACTTACTGCGCAGCGGTGAGCAAACATGGCACGCCCGCAGTGTGGTTTTAGCAACGCCTGCCTATCGAACTGCAGAGTTGGTAGCACCCTTTCAACCAGCGATCGCCGATGTTTTGGCCACCATTCCCTATCCCACCGTCGCCTGTGTGGTCTTGGCCTATCCTGCTGGACTAGGGCGCAGCGTCCGCCCCGGCTTTGGGGTACTGATTCCTCGCAGTCAGGGCATCCGTACCCTTGGCACCATTTGGTCGTCCTGTCTCTTTCCCCAACGTACTCCCGCCGGTTGGCAAGTCTTTACGAGTTTTATTGGCGGTGCCACCGATCCTGATTTGGCTAGCTTAGTGAAGAAGCCATTGTCCAACAGGTACAGCAGGATTTGACCCGACTCCTTGGGTTGCCCGCAGCCAAGGCACGGTTACTTGGTATGAAGGTATGGCAACGGGCGATTCCTCAATATATTGTGGGCTACCCTGAGCAGTGGCAGCGGGTGACCGATGCCCTACGGCAGACCCGCGGTCTTTTTCTGTGCAGTAACTATGCCGATGGCGTTGCATTGGGCGATCGCGTCGAGCATGGCAATCGAACTGCCGCTGCTGTTGCTGCCTACCTTTCAGGAGGCCACCCCTAGAGATGTCCCTATCGAGCTATATGAATGCAGCGCTGGAGCAGGCTGTCTATCACTTCAATACAGAGGATGGCCTGATCCATGGTGAAATTCCTGAACTTGAGGGAATGAAGGCTAAAGGGAAGACAGTCCTTGAATGCCGTGAGCATCTTTCCGAACTCTTGGAGGATTGGATCTATTTCCATATCTCCCGAGGGATTCCTGTACCTGTGATTAACGGTATTGAAGTTCCTGTACGCGAGACTTTTTGAGTATTCTCCCCGCTATATACCGCTTATCTATAGAAAAGGGCTGTATTCTCAATAGGCCAGCGATCGCTCCTCGTAACATAAACGAGCAAACATAGCCTAAGATTATCGGTAAGGTTAACGAAGCGATACATCCGCTCTACTAAGGAGGACATCACCCTATGGCACTCGTACCCATGCGCTTGCTGCTGGATCACGCAGCCGAAAATGGTTACGGCATTCCCGCCTTCAACGTCAACAACATGGAGCAAATTCAGGCCATCATGCAGGCAGCCCATGAAACCGACAGTCCCGTGATTTTGCAAGCCTCGCGGGGTGCCCGCAAATATGCTGGAGAAAACTTCCTGCGTCACCTGATTTTGGCTGCAGTGGAAACCTACCCCCACATCCCCATTGTCATGCACCAAGACCATGGTAACGAGCCTGCCACCTGCTACTCCGCTATTCGCAACGGCTTTACCAGTGTGATGATGGATGGCTCCCTTGAAGCCGACGCCAAAACCCCCGCTAGCTATGAATACAACGTTGCCGTCACCAGTGAAGTCGTAAAAGTCGCGCACTCCATTGGTGTTTCTGTAGAAGGCGAGCTGGGCTGCCTTGGCTCCTTGGAAACCGGTAAAGGGGAAGCTGAAGATGGCCACGGGTTTGAAGGCGCCCTCGATCACTCGATGCTGCTCACTGACCCTGATCAGGCCGTGGATTTTGTGGAGCGCACCCAAGTGGATGCCCTTGCGGTGGCCATTGGAACCAGCACGGTGCCTACAAATTTAGCCGCAAACCCACTGGTGAAATTCTCGCCATCAGCCGCATTGAAGAAATCCACCGCCGTCTGCCCAACACCCACTTGGTAATGCACGGTTCTAGCTCAGTGCCCCAAGACTTGATTGACCTCATCAACCAGTACGGTGGTGCAATTCCTGAAACTTACGGTGTGCCTGTGGAAGAAATCCAAAAAGGCATTAAAAGCGGTGTGCGCAAAGTGAACATTGACACCGACAATCGCCTAGCCATTACCGCTGCAGTGCGCGAAGCTTTGGCCTTGGCACCCAAGGAATTTGACCCCCGTCACTTCCTCAAACCCTCTATTAAATACATGCAAAAAGTATGTGCTGATCGCTATCAGCAATTTGGTGCCGCCGGCAACGCCAGTAAAATTAAGCAACTCAGCCTCGATGACTATGCCGCCAAGTATGCCAAAGGTGAACTCAAACAAGTGACTCAAAAAACCGTGGTGGTCTAGCCAGTCGGCAATCGCTAAGAAACCATAAAAATTCGATAGAGGGTGGCGACGGTCACCCTTTTTTGTTTGAATCAATGAATAAATAGAGCAATACTTTTATCAATTGATTCAACGGGCTTGGAGGGACTCGAACCCCCGACCTGCTGATCCGTAGTCAGCCGCTCTAATCCACTAAGCTACAAGCCCAAGTCAGGAATATTATACTAGCATGAATTCCAAGCAAGATGAAAGGGGGAATAGAAAATTTGCTCATTGCTATGCCATCGTCAGGAGCAAAGGCCGTTGACCCAAACGGGGGGGATTCATGCTGAAGAAATACCACCGTTGGTTGCTGACGACTCCCCATCTACCGCGATCGCTAGTGGCTTTTGGTCTGAGTCTAGCTGCGCTTGCCCTACTAGATCGCAGTGCCAATCTTGTCTTCGCTCTCCTCAAACATAGTGCCCCCCAACCTGATTACTGGGTTGATTGCGGGCACCTTTGACACTAGTTTTGCCCCAGAGGTTTGGCTAGCGGTTATTGGTCTTACCTTGGGCACATTAATTATTGTCATTTCGATTGCAGCGCAAAATATTCCCAAGATTACTGAACTGTACATGCAGGACTGGACAAGCCTGATCTACGTCTGGTGTCTGCTTTTGGGCGGTGCCCACATCTTCTACATCAAGATTTTGCAGGATCTGGGAAAGCAGCCCGTTGGCAGCATCCTCTTAAATTTATATGGGCTATTACCCTTAGCGATTTTGACGGCATTGCCCTACATTTTTTACATCCTCAAGTCCATTCAGCCAGAAAGCGTGGCTCAGCAAATTTACCGTCGCCAGTATCACTACATGACTCAACTTGGTGTTGTTCTCAAGGATGGGGGCTTCTATCAGCCTCAGTTCCTGCGTCGCAGTCAAGCTCACCTCATTGCGGGGCTAAACCAATTGGATGACTTACTCGCCTATGTGGCCTTTCGCGGGGCACAAGCCGAGATTATTGGCGTGGTCAGTGAATTGCTTCAGCACTACATCAGTTGTAAGCCCAACTATCCAGCCTATTTTTTTCGCCTCAGCAGTGCGGTGATGGGGGATATTGCCTTCAAGACGATGTTTGACCAGTTTAACCAGATTGAAGAGAACCACACCTTCTATGAACAGAAGTGTTTTCGGCTCCTAGGGAACGCCTATGTACGCTTTTTAGAAGAGGAGCAGTTTCCTTTGGCGTCGCTGTGTGGCTCTGAAATGTGTGCGATCGCCCACCGCATTCTCAGCATGGGCGATGACATTTTGCTAGAGCTAATTATTATTCGCTTTAATACAATGATGCGCTTTGCCATTAAACACAGCAGCCGCCACAATGAGGCCCGCAATCTCTATAACTTGGCCTTTCACTATCGGCGGTTTATTGAGAGTTTGGTTTACTACCAACGCCCCCACCTCACTCAAAAATGTGTGAATTATCTGCGTACCTACGGCAATGAAGTGTATGAATTAGCGCAAAATAGTCCTGCCCTTTATTTCATTGTTGATGTCTTTGCCGCTGAGCTAAAGAAGATATTAATCCTAGTGAACGAGCAGCGGTGGCCAGAGCAACTGCAACTGGAACTGCTAGCGGAGATGCTGCGCTTGGATAACCCTCCAGAACTGCGCCAGCCCCAAAATGGCGATCGCGGCAAAAGTACAGGTGTCCGCCTACTGCAAATGGGACTCGCTCTGTTTTACTTAGCGCGACAGCAACCTCAGTTTGCCCAACGGATTGTCGAGGACATGGTGGAGGATGCCGCGGTTCTTGGAGTGTCAGAATTCAAACGCCGCTTTCAGCAAAATTGCGATCGCCTCCGTCATGCTCAGCCCAAGTTTTGGGAAGACACGGATCGCGGCAATGCTAATTTGTACTATTCAGAAGACACAGAGCAACTTCCCGTCCTGCAAGCTCTTGTGGATCGTGCCTGTGACGCCCTTGGGATAGTTCAGCTCCCCTAAAGCATGGTATAGTAAAAAGTCTGAGGGCGAGTGGCGAAATGGTAGACGCACTACACTCAAAATGTAGCGGGGTTTCCCCATGTCAGTTCGAGTCTGACCTCGCCCATTCATGCAACCGCCACCAAACACTTGAATATTGACAAAGGCACAGAGCGGTGAGCCATGGCCTACGCGAATGGCTTGGTTAGGTTCTCCTTTGCTACAAAACGGTGTCCCCAAAATATCAGGAGGTATCTTAAACTTTGCCAAAATTCAGGGGTTGTGCCCCCTCCGCGTTAGGTGGCCATTGGCATATTCACAGCCAAACTAAAACTTGAGCCGATGGTCATCAAACGTAATGCAGCCCTAGCCAATCGAGGGGCAAATCAACCTGATTCAAGATGGCGGCACAATTCAGGGCAGTCATGGCAGCGTGCTACCTTAAGGGATGGTCAAGTTGAAATCCTTTTCTATGCTAACAGCTTTTACTGCGGCATTGACCCTCATCACCCTTGGCGAACTGGGAGACAAAACCTTCTTTATTACTATGATTCTGGCAACCCGTCATTCAAAACGATGGGTTTTCTTGGGGGGATGGGTCGCGCTCACTCTAATGACCCTGTTGTCAGTGGCCGTGGGCAAGGTTTTTCAGCTTTTACCGCGAGAATTGACCTTTTATACAGCAATTGTGCTCTTCACCATTTTCGGCCTAAAGATGCTGATTCAGGGCTTGCAGATGGGGGATACCCCCTGTGAGGACGAGTGCGAAGCGGCAGTGGAAACAGTGGAGAAAGCGGAAGCCAATCTCAGCCGTTGGGGGAGTAATCCTGCTTGGGCGACTTTTGTGGAAGCCTTTAGTCTTACGTTCATTGCTGAATGGGGCGATCGCACCCAAATTGCTACGATTACCCTTGCTGCCACTAGCCATGCTTTGGGCGTTGCCCTCGGTGCCATTGCTGGCCATGGAATTTGTGTAGCGATCGCGGTTCTAGGAGGGGGAATGATGGCTGGACGGATTTCGGAGCGGACACTGACCCTGAGTGGGGGAGCTTTATTTTTAGTCTTTGCAATTGTAACTGCATTAAGCGGAGTGCGCACTATTTGATCAATCCTTTTGTAAGTCTATTTCTTGGGACTATTGAGTCCAGAATTGGTCAGGGGAGCACTTAGAAGCGGCAAATTCGCGCACTGTGGTGCGAATAAAGTCTTCTAGGGAACGTATGCCAGCTTGATCTGCAAACACTTTGGGGAGGTTCTGATGCACCTTCTGGCGGATATACTGGCGATATTCAGGATTTTGCCCCAGTTCGGCGGCCTTTTGAATGTAGGCTGGGATATCCGGAGCAATTAGTTCAGGTATCTCTAACAGGGTTAGAATTCCCGCTGTGTGCCGTCCGCGCATAAATCGCCCCGGTGTTGTCACGATGGGCAATTGAGCATAGTAGAGCGCCTCAAGGGTGGAATTACCCCCTGACCACTCAATACTATCCAAGAAAACATCTAAGCAGTGGAGCATAGATGTAAAGCCATAGAAGTTCAAGGGTCGTGAGAAGAAACAGTAGTCCCGATAGTCTAAATTTTTTTCAGCAAAGGATTGTTCTAGCCGCGCTTCAAACCGCCGGCGAGTGTTCTTGCTCATCATGGTGGTGAGAAAAATAAATTGACAGTTGGGAACCAATGCAGCAATTTCGGGGTAGATAGTGTCAAATTGGGGCAGATACTTAAAAACACTCTGAAGGCAACCGTAGATAACAGCGTTCTTCTTAAGCCCAAACTCCTCACGGGTGATGGGAGGCCGCGGATCCTGCGGCAGCGGCGAGAAGAAAATACCAAGATTTTTGAGTTGCACCAATTTTTCAGTGTAGTGATTCTCGCCGTCGGTAGGCTCCATTAACTCACTACTGAGAAAGTAGTCTATTGTAGGTAGCCCCGAGGTATCTGGGTGCCCCCAACTCATACACTGAATAGGCGCTAATCGCAACGCCGCCAACATTAAAACCGTGAAACTCATGCCAATTTCTGGAAAAAGGATTAAGTGGAGACGATCAGAGCGGATCTGCTTTAACCACCAATCAGGGGGATGATTCCCCTGAACAAATTTGTAGGCGTAGGTTTTAGCGATCTCTGTGCAAGAATTATTTCGATCTGAAACAGAGTAAACATACAACTCAAATTCTTCCTTATTAAGGTGTTTAAGCCAGCCATGGAGCATGAGTTTCCAGACCGTGTGTTCCCAAAAGTGTTCACTGAGAATGCCAATCCGTAGGCGCTGGTTGGGATCTACTGGCGGCAGCGGCGGACGCTCCTTGCCCTCCGGAAAGACGCTGGTTAGGACTTCGTGGAAGATGGTTCCATAGCACTGCTGGAGATTGCGCGTTTCTTTGCCCAAATAGGGCAGTAGGAAAGTATTCGTTGTGAGCAACCAAGAGTAAAGGGATTTTTTCTTCTCTGTAGAAAAGTTCTGAAAGTCGCTGTAGAAGTCTAGAAGGTCGGCCTTGAAGCGCTGATAGCATTCCTCTACCTCTGCTGCATCGCGGTAGCTGTAAAGAAGGTGGCGCGTTATGGAAAGATAGCGAATTCCTAATTCCCAATCTGTCCTCAGGCTAACTGCGCGGCGGTAAGCCTCCTCGGCTACTTCAGGCCTACTGTCGTAGCCACTCAGGAGTCCCAATAACTGCCATGAAGTTTCGAGGGTGGGATTGAGGGCAAGGGCATGATGCAGGGCAGCAATAGCGGCCTGCCTGTCTTTCTCTTCGTTTTTCTTTAGAGCCAGTTTTTGCCACCCTTTAGCAAAGGCCGTGTTACTTTTCTTGGCAGCAGCTTCCTGAAAGAAGAATTCTAGCTCAGCAGCCATTCTCAGAATCCAGCTCTCCCATTCAGTATAGCCAGTACAGCTGGGGGGAATATTCTATCCTGAGGTCACTAGCAACAGCCATATCTATATCAGTTGGCTCATGACTTCGTCTTAATTTAGACGAATTTGCGATAGGCCTGCCCCTGGATAGTAGGTTCCTAAAATTTGCAGGTGATTGTAGCCGCGCCTGCCTAGTTCATAGGCACCCGTCTGACTCATTCCCCGCCCGCCAAAGACCTCCCGTACAATGTTGTCGGTTGCTGCATACATCGAAACCATAATTCGTCCGCTTTTGGTAAGGACAATACCACGTGTGGCTTGCACTGCTGCTTGGGTAGTATTCCACTCGGTTTCAATACCGCGATACACCTGCCAGCGCTCATCATTCCCCAGATCAAAAAAGCGGCTGGCGGGTTGAAACATCTGGGCAAGGGCATAGGAACGGGCAGCAATTGCCTGTGCCTTTAAGGTTTCCATCGGCCAGTCAGGATAGACTTCTGAACCGACAACACTCACTAAGTATTGTTCTAGATCTACTTGGTTGACTGCTGTAACTGTGTTCCCCTGAGCGATGAGGCGGACGACACCGCGATACCATTTCTCACCCACGAATATCAGTTGATTGCTGGGGCGAATCCAAAGGGAGAGAGCAAGGGGTTGGCCATTCCAGAGCAATACTCCCTCACGGGCTGTGACCACAGCACCTTGGGAAGGGGCAAGCTGCGTCATCACTTGCTGTTGATCATTGGTAACGGCAGTAACTACGGTGGTGCCAATGGTGAGGGAGTGCTGATTGCGGGCGATCGCTACCCGTACTTGAGGGGCAGGGCCTTGACTGGGAGGTACAGGCTTGAGAGCAAGAGGAGGGACAGTGGGCAGGATAGTCTTAGCAGAAGTCGAGACGGGTGGTGCTGACGGGGGGGGTCTGACTGGGTAGCGGCGCCAGTAGCGGGTCGCGCCCGTCTAAAATTGGCCGCGGCAGAGGCCGTTGGGGTTTAATCGGGTCAGGAATTGGTTCTGAAAGGGCAACAGGGGTTGGGGATAAGTTCCGCAAAAGCCAGATCCCTAAGCCAGCACTGGCAATTGTTGCCATAGCAAAGGAAGTGAGCAAGGATGAGTACCGTCGCTTTGCTCTGGGGAACAGAACCTCGCCCATTCAGGTTTTATCTCCACTCACACCTTGCCTATTGTATAGGGTTGTATGGGGGAGTGCAGAATTTGCCATGCCAGTTTGCTAGGCTAGGTTTGAGACAGCGCTGCCACTTGCTGTAGCCACTGTTCCACAGTATCCCCGTAAACCGCTAGGCTATACTCCTGTTCTGCCTGCTGGCGACAGGCGGCACGATCAATTTGGTCAATTTTGCCAATGGCAGCAATTAAAGCGGCGACAGAATCAGGGGGAATGAGAAACCCCGTCTGACCATCCCGGATAATTTCACTTGGTCCACCGCGATTGTAGGCAATCACGGGAACGCCGCAGGCGAGGCTCTCAATAACCACATTGCCGAAGGCTTCAACCCAGCGGGAGGTCAACAGAAGGGCGCGACACCGCCGCAGATGTGCTTGCATTTCCCGTGTGGGGAAAAATCCCAGGTATTCAATGGGGGCAGTGGGATAGTCAGTTTGAATCCGCTGCCAATAGTCATGATCTTGCAGTTGCCCCATGATCTTCAAAGGGGTACGGGTGACATTGACAGCGGCGACGGCATCCTCTAGTCCCTTTTCGGGAGCAATGCGCCCCAGCCAACAGAGGGTCTCTTCAGGGGCAGCACAAAAGTCGTAGAGCGAGAGGTCTAAGCCACTGCCCAAGCAGACACAGCGATCGCCAAAAGGGAAGGTGGCAGCTTGGGTACGGGTATAGACAGCAATGGTGCCGGGATACTGATCGAGGACATCCGCGATCGCCCGATCCATGACATCCGAGACCGAGGCCATACTCACCAGATGCCCCACAGGACGACTCAAAAAAGGCGTCAGATAAAAGGGCAACCAGTCGTAGGCAAAATTGACAATTACATCAAATTGATCTTGTAGCTGCCGCACCCGTGCCCACATATTGGCTAACACACTATTGGGCGGCAGCATAATTGGTTGATCGCGGGTTTGATGCTGGGCGGGTACTTGGAGGGCACCGGGTACTGGCTCAATTGTTGCCGCCACAGGCAGGTAGGAACCCTCAGGAGCAAGGATGTAAACGGTGTGCTGGCGATCGCCCAAAGCTTGGGCCATGTTGAGAATCGTCAACTCCACACCGCCCCCTTTTCCCGTGCCTAGAGGGCCAACTGAGGTGGAAACAAAGAGAAGTTTCAGAGGACAACTCCTGCGCTAACGGAGAGCTTCAGCGCCAGCGACCACTTCCAGAATCTCTTGAGTAATGGCGGCTTGGCGAGCTTTGTTGTAGGAGAGGGTGAGAGTACCAATTAGGGCTTGGGCATTGTCACTGGCGTTATTCATTGCCGTCATGCGTGCTGCCAGTTCCGAGGCAGCAGCCTCTTGCAGTGCCCGTAGCAACTGGTTGTTCAAGTATAGAGGCAGGAGAGCATCGAGAATTTGCACAGGATCCTGTTCAAAAATCATATCAGAGGGGAGAGCAGGCAACGTCGAAGCCACCTTCTCACGATTGACCTGTAGCTGGGAGCCACGGGTGGTCAGGCGGAAAATTTCATCATCAGCGGTCTCTAGCCCTTGGGGATCCAAGGGGAGGAGGGTCTGGACAACGGGTTTTGAACTAATGAGGGAGACAAACTTGGTGTAGATGAGTTCCACCCGATCCACCGTTTCCGAGAGAAAGAGGGAGAGCAATTCACTGGCAATTTGACCTGCCTCACTGGCAGAGGGGATTTGCTCGAGGCCAGAATAGACTGCATCAATGGGATAGTTGCGGCGCTGGAAGTATTGAGCAGCTTTGCGACCAACAATCACCAGCGTATATTTGACGCCTTCAGCTTCGAGTTCCTGGAGCCGTTCCTTTGCCCGACGGATAACGTTGGCATTGTAACCACCGCACAGACCGCGATCGCCGGTCACTACTAGCAGCGCCACCTTCTTCACAGGACGCTTGGCCAATAAAGGTAAATCAACATCTTGAAAGCGTAACCGAGTTTGCAAGCTATACAGCACCTGCGCCAAGCGATCGGCAAAGGGACGACTCGCCATCACTTGCTCTTGAGCACGGCGAACTTTTGCTGCCGCCACGAGGCGCATCGCTTCGGTAATCTTGCGGGTATCTTTAATTGTTTTAATGCGATCGCGAATAGCTTTGAGATTGGGCACGGTAATCTAAACTCCTAAGCAAAGCGTCCCTGCCCTAAGATTTTATCCCAGAGAGGGATCGCCTAGGCAGTCTTCTCACTAGAGGTTGATCTACCCTTAGCGAGAACCGTTGTGATCACAGGAACCGCCAAGGCAGCGACAGGCGGCACAATGCGGCCAATAGGCTGAGGGAAATTTAAGCTCACACTCAAGGCAGAAACTACAGTTGCTGCAATGCCACTAATCCAGAGCACTCTGTCACGCCACCGCTGTTCTCGCTTCAGTTGGTGATTTTCTTGGGCTGCAAGGGTCAGTTCCGTAGGGACAACGGTTGAGGATGGGCTGCGCAGAGCTTCTAAGTCTTGCTGAAGGGCGTGCAGTTCATTTTGAGCTTGGGCAAGTTCTTCTTGCAGGCGATCGCGCTCCCTTTCCACTTGGGTAAGCTGCCGCGTTATCTCCGCTAGTTGTTGGGCAAGGCCGGCATCTGGAGGGTTACTGAGAAGGGCTGTATCCTCTAAAGGAGCCGGTGGTGAAGCAGCCAGCCCCGTCTCAAGTTGTTGTTCGAGAGCAGCTTTTTCCGCTTGTAATGAAGCAAGTTGATCTTGAAGGGCTTCAATTTGCGCAACTTGGGATTGCAGTGTGGCAACTTGACTTTGCAGTTCGGGAATCTGGGAGACCTGAACTTGCAGTGTCGCAAGTTGTTGCTGAAGCTCGTCTTGTTGAATGAGAGCCTGTGCCAGTTCCTGTTCAAGATTTTGCCGTAGGCCGCTCAAGTTGGCGTTTTCTTCACGGAGGCGGGCAATTTCCACCTCAAGGGGGGCTGTTTCTACCGCTGATGTTGCTGCTTGCGCCCCCAGTTCTTGCCTCTTGCTCAAGAGGGCTTCATGCTCCTGCTGAAGGCGGACAAGATCTTGACTGAGTTGATCCCGTTGCTGTTGAACGTTGTTCAGTTCTGCAGTGAGCCGGCTAATCTGCTCCTGTAAGGCTTTGTTTTGGGCGATCGCCCGCTGTTCTGCGGTACTGGTGAGCAACTCCAATTCTGCTGTCAGAGAATTGAGATCGATATTCTGTGCGGGAGGCTCGTCCAACTCACCCAAATCACTGACGATGCTTTCTAGGAGGTCATCGGGTTGGTTGCTAGGGGGTTCTGGACTGACCATGATCCTGATACCTGGGCGAGTGCTAAGAATTGCTCCAATTATAACGATCGCTGTCCCTATCCTCTAGGCTAGAAGGCCTTCTTGACCTCCTCCTTGGCCTGAAGGCTGAGGGTTCCTGCTGCTGGCGACATTACAGCACCGCTCACTTTACAGGCGAACCGGAACTGTGGCCGCCGGTTGTCCACCACCAGCCAGTCGCCCCGCCACGCCAGCTTGTATTCCAGTTAGCAACGGCACTTAAACCAGCCTTGGTCGAGGATGGACTTGACCCCAAGTTTCTACCCAGTGGTTCGGTTATGCCTGCTGCCAACTTGGATATCTTCCGCATCCGTAAGTCCTCAATACCCACCATCGCCTGGCTGTTGTTGATTCCGCTCGAGCTCTTGTGCAGGAAATCGCGGCAGGCGTTGCCAATGCGCTTCGCTTTCTTAATTTCACTTTACAAGAGAGCGCCTGCTGCGCTTTGCGCAAGGGGGCTTCCTGCCGCTGGAAGCAATTGAGCGGCGCGTAGAACGTGCCGTCCACGAGCGTGGCAAACCGGG
>DVDZ01000098.1 GCA_015296025.1 Thermosynechococcus sp. M46_R2017_013 | reverse complement strand
CAAAAAACCATTGTGGCGCTGAATGTGGGGGGGCGGCTTGATCCCAACCATATTGGCTCTCTACCAATTTAGCCGCGTCAGTCCCTTGGCAATTCTCTTGGTGACGGCAATTGTGACGGCGGTGAGTTACTACTCTGCTCAGGTGGTACCGGGCATTGGGATTCAGATGAATGCCTTAGTTGCTCCCCTTACAGCAGCAATGACCGCCATTTTGATTGCTGGGGGTACGGCGGCAGCGCCCATTGCCTTTGCCGGGGGTGTCCTAGGGACGCTCATTGGTGCTGATTTACTCCACCTACGGGAAATTGAGCGGATGTCAGCGGGGGTGCTAAGTATTGGTGGTGCCGGTGTCTTTGATGGCATTGCCTTATGTGGGCTATTTGCACTGCTGTTAACTTAGACATATCCGCAGCAGGAAGGGGCATGGTAAAGTGCTGGATGGAATGCTAAAACCGGTGAGAAAGAATCTATGGGGCTGTTAGCTGGCTATCAATTCGTTAAAGACTTAGAGGCCGCTGGAGCATTAGCTCTCTTTGTGCCGCCAGAGGGAGGTTTTGAGGGGCGCTATCAACGGCGACTGCGCTCTAAGGGCTATACTACTTTGCATATGAGCGCTCCGGGCTTGGGAGATTTGGCTGCCTACCTAACTCAGGAGCATGGCATCCGTCCCGCACACACGGGCAAAGAAAATATTCGCGTTTATTTTCAGCCGCCTTTGGTAACCTATCACCTGGAAAATCTGCCCCCCAAGGCCAAGGGCCTGGTGCTTTGGCTTATTGATGGCAAGCGACTCTCAAAACAAGAATTTGCCTACTTGGCACAGTTGACTCAGACTCTGCCGAAACTTAAAGTAGTGGTGGAAGTGGGAGGCGATCGCTCTGTGCGCTGGGAACCCCTTGCCGATTGGGTTGCCGCTGCCTAAGATTCTGATTGGTTGCGTCAATCAACAAACTGCCTACTTCCCCCTTGACAGCTCCACTGAAACTTTGAAAGATATAGGCCAAGAAGGTGCGATCGCGCTGTATTAAAAATCACCATTGGGGAAGGAACGATGACCTCAAATTCCGATATTTCAGGGAAGAAAGTGGCAGCCGGCATTTGCGGTATCCTGTTGGGTGCCCTTGGTATTCATAAATTTGTTCTGGGTTACAACACTGAGGGCTTGATTATGCTGCTGGCGAGTCTTTTAACCTGTGGCCTGTTTGCTCCTATCACTGGTCTCATTGGCCTGATTGAGGGAATCACTTACCTCACCAAAAGCGATGAGGAATTCTACAGGACGTACATTGCTGCCAAAAAAAGCTGGTTTTAGAGAGTAACGTACTCCTGCTACCGACGCAAGCATACGCTGCCGGTTTCTGCCATGGCGCGAGTTTTACCTCTGGTTAGCTAATTCGAGCTTTTTATAGTGAGGAAGATTCCTCGCCCCACTGTCGATAATTTTTTTAGACAAGAGGCTTGCTATTAAACAAGATAGATATAGATCATCTCGGTGGCATTGGGCCACACTCGACTCGCTTGGCTTCCCGTCGATTAGTTAAAATATCGTGCGTGGCTTTCACCTTTTGGCAGTTGTAAGTTAAGCACAATATTTATTTTTTTGAATCTAGCGTAGCCCAGGAGTGCCCTACGAACCTCTGCATCACAAATATCGTCCCCAACGCTTTGCAGATCTAGTGGGTCAAGGGGCGATCGCCACTACTCTGACACAGGCACTAATCAAGGAGCGCATCGCTCCTGCCTATCTCTTTTGCGGTCCGCGTGGCACAGGGAAGACCTCTAGTGCTCGCATCTTAGCTAAATCCCTGAACTGTTTAAGCAGCCCCAAGCCCACTCCGAATCCCTGTGGTCAGTGCGACGTCTGCCAGCAGGTGGCCAATGGAACCAGCTTGGATGTGATCGAGATTGACGCAGCAAGTCACACTGGGGTGGACAACATTCGCGAACTAATTGAGAAGGCGCAATTTGCCCCTGTGCAGTGCCGCTACAAAGTCTATGTGATTGACGAATGCCACATGCTCAGCGTATCGGCATTCAATGCCCTGCTCAAAACCCTAGAAGAGCCGCCGCCTCATGTTGTCTTTGTTCTAGCCACCACCGATCCGCAGCGAGTTTTACCCACAATCATTTCCCGCTGCCAGCGTTTTGATTTTCGCCGCATCCCCCTAGGTGAGATGGTGGCTCACCTTCGGTACATCGCCGACAAAGAGCAAATTGACATTGAGCCTGCGGCATTGACATTGGTGGCGCAATTGTCTCAAGGGGGATTGCGGGATGCAGAAAGTCTTTTGGATCAGTTGAGCTTGTATCCTGAACGGATTACCGCAGAGCATGTGTGGCAACTCACAGGAGCAGTGCCAGAGCATGATCTCTGCCAGTTGCTGACGAAGATTGCCCGACGGGAACCAGTCTCTGTATTGGAGCATATCCGCCAATTACTGGAACGGGGACGCGATCCGCTGACGATTTTACAAAGTCTGGCTGGCATCTATCGTGATTTGCTTTTAGCTAAGACAGTTCCTGAGCGGCAGGAGCTAGTGACCCTAACCACAGAGACTTGGCAGACCCTGATTGCCCTTGCTGAGACGTGGTCAATGGAAGAGATTCTGCAAGCACAACAACATCTGCGCACCTGTGAAAGCCAAATTAAACAGAGTAATCAACCCCGTCTCTGGCTGGAAATCAGTATTCTGGGGCTAATTACAGAGACGGCGCCACAATCCACTGTGCCGAACGTGATGCCGCCTGCCAGTCCGAAGCCCACAAATGTCTCGCCCCCTAGGACTGAACCCCCAGCCATTGCTGCGTCTGCCTCCTCCAAAGAGTCGGAAGTTCAACAGGCTCAAATTAAAGACCCTAAAGAGAAAGTTGCGCCACAGCCATCTCCTAAACCGCAGGTAGCCAATACCGACCTCATCTGGGAACAGGCACTACAGGTGTTGCAGCAGATGCAAATGAGCACCTATGCTCTGCTCTCGCAACATGGTCACCTACGACAAGTCAGCGAAAGAAACGCCCACGGCGGGCGCGAGGTGCACATTGGCATTATTAATCAAACACTGTTAAATCTAACGAAAAACAACCAAGCCAAAATTGAAGCCGCCTTTTCCCAAGTTTTAGGCTGCCGCATCAAAGTTGTCTTGGAGATTGCCCCGCCGCCCCCCAAAACCAACCCTGCCTCAAAAGCCGAGGAGCCGCCGCAATCCTCTGTTGTTGTTCCCTTGCCACCACGGGAAGAACCCCCACCCCCCCCTCTCACGGCTAATCCCGATCCTGTGCGGCAAGCCGCTGAAAAACTAGCACAATTCTTTAACGGTGTAGTGATTCACCTACCCGATGCAGAAGAAAGTCCAGACACCCCAATTGCTGAAGCCTCTGAAGAGGACGACCTTGAGTTTTAATGTGTTGTTGTGGAGATCAAACTAGCGATCGCCACCAGTGGCAGGATCCAAAGAGCCCACTGCCCCCCAAAGGGCTGCATCGGCTAGGTGGTCACCAGTGACTCAAAGGGAATGCGCTGGGCGTGCCCCCAAAAGGCCTCAAGGTTGTAGTATTGGCGTTCCTTGGGCAACTGCACATGGACAATCACATCGCCGTAGTCCATGAGTACCCATGAACATTCCGCTTGGCCTTCAATATGTTGGGGTTGGCGTTGACAATGTTCGAGCGCTGCCTCCTCAATCCCTTGGTAAATGGCGCGCACTTGAGTTTTTGAGAGTCCTGTAATGATGACAAAGTAATCGGTTAAGTAGGACACGCCACTCACATCCAAAAGGCAGATATCCACTCCCTTGCGATCGTCGGCAGCATAGGCTGCAGTCCATGCTAATTTAAGGCTAGGGTCAGTAATGGCGGCTACCCGCTGCATCTGTTGAATAATCAGGCTGCTGTCTCCTAAACGCACTCCTTATATCCTTTGATTTTACCTATTGGTTTAGGGAGGCGCAGGACAAATTTGTTACAAAACCTTACAAGCATTACTCCCCACTGGCTGTGGTATCCCCACAACGGACAATGGCGCCCTGCTGCTGCCATCCTCCGCGAGCAATTGGCCAGCTATCAGGAGCAACTCCAACAGCGGCAGCCCACTCTCCTCATACTGGCAGAACCCGATCCGCTATCGTTTCTCGGAGGTTTTCTAGCGGCACTTTCCACAGGCACGCCCCTATTACTGGCCAATCCCCAATGGCAATCCCAAGAGTGGCAGCAAGTGGCAGCACTCCTACCCCAGAATTTTATGGCTTGGGGAACCGTGCCTCCCCTAGACCCCCAAGGCTCTAGAGAACCCTTACCCCAGGGTTGGATTCTTATCCCCACCGGAGGAACTCAAGGGCGGTTGCGTTGGGCGATTCACACAGTGGCAACCCTTCAGGCGGCAGTGATGGGGCTGCAAAGCCATTTACAGCAAGGAGCAATTCACTGTCTAAGTATTTTGCCCTTGTACCATGTCAGTGGCCTGATGCCCGTGGTGCGATCCCTCTGGACGGGAGGAGAACTCTATCTTGCGAGCCATTTACGGGATTTACGGCAAACAGCACCACCGGCCAATTGTAATCTGTGGCTGTCTTTGGTGCCTCGGCAACTGCAACAGGTGCTCACAGAACCGCTGCTTTGGTTAGGGAAGTTAAGGGGGATTTTTATTGGCGGTGGCCCCACTTGGTCTCAACTATTAGAGGCAGCAGCGGCGCAGCAATTGCCCCTCTGTCTCAGTTATGGAATGACAGAAACCGCAGGTATGATCTGTGTTCAGCGGCAGGGAGAATTTTTGACGGGCGATCGCTCCTGTGGTCAAGTCTTACCCCACGCCCAGATTGATTTAACCCCTACGGGTGAGATTCAGATTCAGGCGGCCTCCCTTGCCCTCGGCTATTATCCTCAGTGCTTTCAGTCAACCATCTTCCTAACCGACGATCGCGCTCAATGGCGGGGCGATCGCCTCTACATTTTAGGACGCACAAGCCGCAAAATCATCAGTGGTGGCGAGAATATCTACCCCGAAGAGTTAGAGGCCTTACTCCTTGACAGTGGCCTTGTCCAAGACATCTACATTTATGGTGCACCCGACCCCCTTTGGGGTGAACAAGTGATTGCCCTCTATGTGGGAGACCTCTCTCCTGAAGAGCTAAGCACATGGCTCAAACAGCAGTGCAGCGCTTACAAATGCCCCAAACAGTGGATTGCTGTACCTCAAATTCCCCGCACCCCCCAAGGCAAAGTGCGATCATCCTCGATCATGAAGACGCTTTGAAGTTTTGTTGGTAATGCACAGAAGACCCCGAAGAGCTGTAGGATCGCCTCCAACCTCTTTCAATATTTTGATAGGCAGAAGTATCAAATACTGCAACAAAACTTGATATTCTAAGCCCCAAGTAGCTCTGTCTGCTAATCAAAGCGCCAATGCACTACTGAACATCGCTAGCTCAGTTCTAGTTGTAATCCGGCAGTTTTCTCCCAAAATATTCCGGTATATCCACTGGCTTCAAATAAATACGCAATCAATACCGTTGTATTTAGTTGACCATCCTGCTCAAACTCTTTGTCATCAACCGGTCTAACGATAGGTGCAAAACAGGATAGTTGCGAGGGCTGAGGTGTTTGGGGATAGACTTGACAATAGTTCTGAAAGTGCCATTTTAGGATGGTATTTTTTCTCCTTTTTAAGGAAAGAATACGTCATTTCTTCTTTTTTCTCGTCTCTCAAGCTAGCGTTCAACACTTCTGGGTCTTGCATTATGGCTCCCCCTAGGGCACGCTGAGACAAGAATCCCTTAATCTTCCGCTGCATGTACTTGGTTACGGGTGCCACAGGACAATTGGGTTTACGGGTGGTGCGCCGCTGTATTACGTTGGGACTACCGGTGCGGGCGTTTGTGCGTCTGACGAGCCAATACGATCTCCTTAAGCAATGGGGCGCTGAAATTTTCATTGGCGATCTGCAACAACCCCGCGATATTCAGGCCGCCATGGAGGGGGTGGAGGCGGTAATTTGCTGCCATGGGAGTCAGTTACTCAGCCGTGCCATTCAGGCGATTGATTACCGTGCCACGTTGGATGTGATTCAGGTGGCTCAGGAACGGCGGGTGCGTCATGTAACGCTGATTTCTTCTCTGGCGGTGACTAGCGATCGCCAGCAATCCCCCTTTCTCAAGGCCAAGTATGAGGTCGAGCAGGCGCTTATTAGCAGTGGTCTCAACTATGCTATTTTCCGCTGTCCCACCCTCATGTCCAGTTTGCTCCCCCTTGCGGAGCGCTTTCAGCAGACGGGGGTTTATATTGTCCTAGGTGATCCTCACCATCGCTTGCAGCTCTTGAGTCCTGAGGATTTAGCCCAGTGTATTCTCATTGCCAGTCAAGCCAGTCAACCAGCGATTTTTAGCATGGCGCATCCAGAGGTCTTGACGCGACAAGAGATTGCCGATCGCCTCGGTCGCTTTTTCAATAAACGCCCCTTTGTGATGACATTGCCTCTCAGTGTCATTGATGGCGCTTTTCAGTTCTTGAGCCTAATGAATCGTGATTTGGAGGCCAGTCTTGGGACACTGCGGACACTGTTGACCTATGAAAGTCTTTGCCCTGCCAGTGAAATTGAACGCGCCCAAGCCTATTTTCAAGTTTCCTTGGAGTCCCTAGAGACGTTTTTAGAGCGCTACTTCTAGCGGGGGAGATCCCCACAGGGGCGATCGCGATAGAGCTGTAAATAGCGATTAAACCTAGCCCAATCAAGCTACGCGGGTCAATGCGCTCCCCTGAGCGATCAACAGCAGCATGGGTAGTGACACGTTGCGGATCAATGGCTGTTTGCGCCACCAGCCAAGCCAAGCTACGGTATTGAGCATCGGTATAGCCGCCGTGTTGGGAACCATTGTGGCGACCTTGGGGCGGTGTTTCTAAAGAGAAATGCAGGGCAAAATTATTCACCGAAGGGGCTAGGCGGGGGTTAGTCTGTACTGCTTCCGAACCAAAAACAGAGTTACCTGCCCCATAGGCACGCTTCGACCAAGGTACTAAGTGCAGCAGCCAGCCCCTGAGGGTAATCAACTCATGGTAGCTGGCCTGGTCTTCATCGCGGGGATGGGGCGTTTGAAAGAATTCCAGCGCCGATTGGGCAGAGGCAGCAGTTTCATGGAGCACAATTAAGGGCGCATTGCTCACCACCCGACCGCGAATATCCGTACGGAAGCGATCGCCAAAATTAGTGGGATGGGCGGGCACACTATACCAAGGGGGAGCAAACGAGCACTGTTGATGGACTTGCCGCACTTTGGCAAAGAGGCGATCATAATCAGCGCCGTCACTGCGTTGGAGAAACAAAGAAGGAGTCTCTGGTAACCAAGGGGGCAACGGTGCGGCCATTGGCGAATCAAACTGCGGATCATCAATGGGCACTGCTTGGCTGAGATCAAGGGGGCGATCGCCATGGGGAATAGAACCAATCATCACCCCCCACAGTGACACCACCACCACCGTAGCGATCGCCAATGAAATAAGAAATCGCAGACCTTGGGAACGACGCAGCATAGGCAGAACTGAACCAATTTGGCACAATACAATCAAACCCTAAGCCGAAATGTTGGGATCAGCAAGCCGATGATTATTGTTCTAAAAAGTGGCACCCCTAATGAAGAGATTGAACGGGTCAGCACCGAGATGTGCACTTGGGGACTGACCCCCGAAAAAATTGTGGGCAAGCACAAAGTTGTCATTGGTCTGGTTGGCGAAACAGCGGAATTAGACCCTCTGCGGATTCAGGAAATTAGCCCTTGGATTGAGCATGTGCTGCGGGTTGAGCAGCCCTTCAAACGGGCAAGCCGCGAGTATCGTCACGGTGAACCCAGTGAAGTGGTGGTGCCCACTCCCAACGGGGATGTCGTTTTCGGCGAGGGGCATGAAGTGGTAGTTGTGGCAGGACCTTGCTCCGTTGAAAACGAATCCATGATCATTGAAACGGCGCAACGGGTTAAAGCAGCGGGAGCCAAATTCCTGCGCGGTGGCGCTTATAAACCCCGTACCTCCCCCTACGCTTTCCAAGGCCATGGGGAAAGTGCCCTTGATCTGTTGGCGGCAGCAAAAGCAAAAACCGGCTTGGGCATCATTACCGAAGTGATGGATGCAGCAGATTTGGAAAAAATTGCCGAAGTAGCCGATGTGCTGCAAATCGGCGCCCGCAATATGCAAAACTTTTCTCTTCTAAAGCGCGTAGGTGCCAACCCAAACCTGTCCTTCTGAAACGGGGAATGTCTGCCACCATTGAAGAATGGCTGATGGCTGCGGAGTACATTCTCGCAGCAGGGAACCCCAATGTCATTCTCTGTGAGCGGGGCATCCGTACCTTTGACCGTGACTATACCCGCAATACCTTGGATTTAGCGGCAATTCCTGTACTGCGCAAGCTCACTCATCTGCCCATTATGATTGACCCCAGCCATGGCACCGGCTGGGCCGAATTTGTGCCCGCAATGGCCAAAGCGGCTGTAGCAGCAGGCACCGATGCTCTGATGATTGAAGTGCACCCCAATCCCGCGAAGGCGCTCTCCGATGGCGCCCAGTCCCTGACTCCCGATCAGTTTGACGAGTTAATGCAGGCGCTCCAACGTCCCCTTGTCAGTTTGAGCCGCTAGACAAAACAGGGAGCAGCCGATGACCGATATGCTGGTCAAGCTCTACGATCTAGCGGTGGACTGGTCCGCTGTGATGGCGCATCAACAGCAGGGAATTCACTATCGCCAGCCTTTAGGATCAGAAGTCATGGCCATTGTCCAATGGGTGGGCGATCGCTTTAGTGGGGGTTGGCGCAGTGAAGTGGCCATCGCCTTTAGCCAGCGGCCGCCAAGAGGACTCATTGCCGTACAAGGAGGCGAATTATTGGGTTTTGCCTGCTATGACGTAGCTGCCTTAGGCTTGTTTGGCCCTATGGCCGTGGCGGAACCCCACCGAGGGCGGGGAATTGGTCGGCTACTGTTGCAGTTAACCTTGGCTCAAATGCGCAGTGCTGGCTATGGCTATGCCGTTATTGGTTGGGTTTCCTCAGAGGCTTTTTATGCGAAGACTGTTGGCGCAATGCCCATTCCCGATTCCCGCCCCGGACTCTGGCGCAGTGCCTTAAGGATTAACTCATCAGGCTTTTAACAACAAGACCAAGGATAAACCCCAAGCCGCCAAAGCGCACAAATTGCCAAAAGTTTTCTTGATCTAAAACTTCCTGCCAGCATTCTCGTGCCGCCTCTCCTAGATGAAACAGCAATGTTAGACCAAACTCTGCCTCCAGTTGCCGCAGTTCCTGTTGCAGGCGATCGCGCTCTTGATCTAAGGCAACTTGATTGTGTTCCTTCAACCGCGCTTGGGTGGCTTTGATCTGCTCATACTCACGGTATAGCTCTGCCATCCGTGCTTGCGTCTCTTCATAGACCCGGCGCACCTCGTCTTGGGGTTCCACGGGCTAGCCCCCATGACTGCGGGGATCATCACTGCGCTGGCGGGCGAGGGGACTAGGGAGTTGAGACATTTCACCCGTCAGTTGACCATAGGGCAAAGGGAGACCATTGCTAAGAGCTTCCAAGTTTTTGGCCATTACTTCCTTGGGTTGAAGGCCGATTGCCACTGCTTGAGGTTCCAATTGCCGATTCAAAAAAACAAAGTGGGGAATACCATCCACATTAAATTGCTCAATTTCAGGTAGCCACTTGGTGTTGTCCACATTCAGCATGACAAAGTTCAGGCGATCGCGATATTGTGTCTTTAATTCCCCCAAATCCTTGGCCATTGAACGACAAGTGCTACACCAGTTGGCATAAAACTCCAAAAGTGTGGGCTTGCCATTGACCTGAGCCTCCTCCCAAGGGGTGGCGTGGTGGGCTTGCTCTTCAAGCGTTAGGGATGAACTGCTGCCGCGCAGACCGGCAAATAGGGCAAGAGTAATGAAAATGGCGACAACAGCAATCACAAAATTGCGTAGCCGTTGATCACCGGCTGCTGTTGCTGCTCCCATAGGGCGTTCCTTGCAAGTTTCAACACATTGATCCTAACGGATTTTCTTCGCGAGAGATTGTCCATGTCACAGGGGTTATACAGCCGTTTTATACCAAAAAATTTAGAGATAGATCTAATACAGGCTGGGTATAAATGACCAGCCCGTCAAAGAGTCAGTCACCCCTGCCGCCATTTGGGGCAATACAGCTAGCAGCTTTTGATGCAATGCTTCCAGTGTTCCGAAGACTTCCCTACCAATG
>DVDZ01000107.1 GCA_015296025.1 Thermosynechococcus sp. M46_R2017_013 | reverse complement strand
AGAAAAAAGCAGAGGAAAACGAACGGCAGCGGGATGATTTGCAGCGCCAAGTGATCCGACTCCTCGATGATGTGGAGGGTGCCGCCCGAGGTGACCTGACCGTCCAAGCTGAAGTGACAGCGGACGTGCTCGGAGCAGTGGCAGACTCATTTAACCTGACGATTCACAACCTACGCACAATTGTGCAACAGGTGAAAATTGCCGCTCAGCAGGTGAGTCGTGGGGCTGCAGAAAACGAAACCTTTGCCCGTAGTCTCTCAGCCGACGCCCTGCGGCAAGCGGAGGAGCTAGCGGTTACCCTGAACTCAGTGCAAATGATGACCAATGCAATTCAGCGGGTGGCCGAAAGTGCTCAAGAAGCCAATGAGGTGGCACGCAATGCCTCGGAAACAGCCCTCCGTGGCGGTGAAGCGGTGGAACGCACAGTGGCGGGTATTTTGCAGATTCGCGAAACGGTGGCAGAGACCACCCGTAAGGTGAAGCGTCTCGCGGAATCTTCCCAAGAGATTGCCAAGATTGTCGGTGTGATTTCGTCAATCGCCAACCGCACGAACCTGCTGGCGCTGAACGCTAGTATTGAGGCAGCACGAGCTGGAGAAGCAGGGCGGGGTTTTGCTGTAGTGGCTGACGAGGTGCGACAGCTAGCCGATCGCTCGGCAAAGGCCTCGAAGGAAATTGAGCAGATTGTGCTGCAAATTCAAAGTGAAACCGGTGCCGTGATGACGGCAATGGAAGAGGGCACCCAACAAGTCATTGAGGGAACCAAGCGAGCCGAACAGGCCAAGCATGCCCTTGAGGACATCATCCAAGTATCGTCGCAAATTGATACCCTTGTGCGCTCGATTACCAATGCCACGGTCGAACAAACAGAATCGGCGCGAGCCATGGCTCAAGTGATGCAGTCCATCGAGTTGACAGCACAGGCCACTTCTCAGGAGGCACAGCGGGTGTCCGACTCGTTGCAAAGTCTCGTGAGTGTGGCGCGCAACTTGCAGGCATCGGTGGAACGGTTCCGCGTTGAAAATACTGAAGATCAAGCCTAAGCAATCCGGGAGGGGGCTATGCAAAGCGATCAACAAAAGCGCATTCTTGGCTACTTCATTGAGGAGGCGCAGGAACACTTGACTACCATTGAAGACAGTTTGATGAATCTCCAGCAGGTAGTCAATGACCCCGAGGCGATAAGTGAAATGTTTCGGGCAGCCCACTCGGTTAAAGGGGGAGCGGCGATGCTTGGGCTTCACAGCATTCAGCACACCGCCCACAAGCTGGAGGATTACTTCAAAATCCTGCGGGAACACCCCGTAACGGTGGACGAGACCCTAGAGCAACTGTTTTTACAAGCCTTTGATGCGCTGCGGGAACTCCTCGATGAATTGCAAGGTCCCTTTGGTTTGACCGAGGAGGCAGCAACAGCAACGCTGAATCGGGTAGAGCCAGTCTTCAATCAACTGCAAGCCCACTTGAGCCAACTGACCCAAGGAGCAGAGGCGGCGCCCCCTGTGGCTGCTCCTTCTCCCCCTGTGGCAGAACCCGTTCAGCCGCCGCTACAACCCGTTGCCGATTCAAGCTACCGCTTAGTCTTTCAAACGGAGGTGCCCGATCGCCTGCGGGCAATGTTGCAACTCTTTAAGCAGCCTGATTCGCCCTCAGTGCGGCAACAATTGGCGGAGGCCTGTTCTAATTTGGGTCAATTGGGGGAAACTTTTGCCCTGCCCCAGTGGGTGGAGCTGCTGGCGATCGCTCAACAGGCAGTTAGTAACACTGCTCAGCCCCTCACGGCGTTGGCACCAGTGGTGATTAAAGAAATTATGGCGGCTCGCGACTTGGTGCTCAATGGTCAAGGCAGTGATATTCGCCCTAGCGATAGTTTAGTGGCGCTTCAGCCCCCTCTAGTGGAGGAAGCTGTAGCTGTTGTTCCCGAAGGGCCAGAACCGGCAGCAGAGGCACCCGTGAGCCCTGAAATACCACCAGCTTCCGCCGAAATTGCCTCCCCGCTTGCTCCGCCAGAAACCAGTCTGCCTGAAGAAGAGATTTCTGAGCCAATGGAGCCTATAACCAGCGCTAGCGAGGGTGTCACTGTTTTTGGTGAGGAGAGCGGCACTGATTTTCAAGAATTGAGCGACATTTTTAGCGATGCAACGGCACTGCCAACGGAGTGGCTGGAGGACACCCTTGAGGAGGATTTGGCCAGTTTAAATCTGGGGGATGAAGCGGCCTTTGATGAGGAGATTTCCGACTTTTTAAACATGACCGCTGCTGAGGAGTTGCCTGAGGCAGAACCCAGCCTTGATGCCATCCTCGATGAAATTGAGGCACTCTCCAGTGAACTGGCGGCGGAGGGAGAGGAACCAGCCCTCGCTGATCTCACGCCCCCAGCGATTGCCGAAAGTATGGCTGAGGCGCTTGAGCCCCCCTTGACACCTAACGATTCTGCGGAAGAGAGTGCAGCCGCAGAACCCTCTGAACTCAGCCTAGATACATTCCTTGAGCAATTGACGGAGGAAGCTCCCTCAGAGATGGCGGCGCTTGAGGAGGCAGTTGCTTCCCTAGAAGACTTTTGGGGTGAGGTGGAAACCACTGAGGCTCGCGATCTGCTTCCCCTAGAAGAGGATGTTGACATCCCTGCTTTGAGTGACGTCGCTGAGGAGGTGGCTGAGTTTCTCGAAGAGGTGCCGGGTCTCAACGATGTCCTAGAAAACTTGGTCGTGGATAACGCGGCGGAAGAACCCCTCGCGGAGTTGACTCCCCCACCAAGCAGCGATGCCCCATGGTCAGAAACCCTATCCGCCTCGGAGGCGCCAGCGATCGCTGAGCCAAGTATGCCTGAGGTCACAGCGGCAAATATTGCGGAACCAGAAGCAGCCGCAGCGGAATCTATCCTCTCCCCTGAAGCTGTGAGCATGGCCGAACTGGAAGCATTGGTCAATGATGCCACTGCGCCTGCTAGCTCCGAAAGCATCCTAGAGGAATTGGAGGGGTTGCTTAATCAAAGCACAGGTACAACCACACCAGAGGCCGCTACCTTCAACGAATTAGATCAGCTTTTGGAGACGGCAACGCCACCTACGCCGGCCTTTGAGGAACTAGAGCAACTCTTGGGTCAAACCCCACCGCCGCCAACGGCAGCGCCTTCCACCGCCGATGATACTTTTGCCGATTTAGAGAAATTAATTCCCCAACCCGCAGGAGCGAGTGCCAAGGCAACTACCCCTCGTCGAACGGGGGCAGGGGCAAAAGGCGGCTCCTTGGTAGAACAAACCATGCGCGTACCAGTGCGCCACCTCGATGCCCTAAGTAACCTTGTGGGGGAGTTGGTGGTTAACCGCAATAGCCTTGAAGACACCCAAGAACGCCTGCGGCAGTTTCTCGATAACTTGCTCTACCAAGTTCAACAACTCGGAGAAGTCAGCCAACAAATCCAAGACCTCTACGAGCGATCGCTCCTTGAGAGTTCACTGCTGGGGGTTACGACAGCACGGGTAGCCAACGACCAAGGAGAACGGGGAACCCACGCCACGGGTGTCGAGTTTGACGCCTTGGAAATGGATCGCTTTACCGGCTTCCACACCCTTTCTCAAGAAGTGATTGAGCGGATCGTGCGGGTGCGGGAGGCAGCGGCTGACATCGAGTACGTGATTGATGAAGTGGAGCAGGTGGCACGCCAGTTTCGTCAAGTCACTACCCAAGTCCAAGAGGGTCTGAGCCGCTCACGAATGGTGCCCTTCCGTGAAATGTCTTCCCGCTTACCGAGCGCTGTGCGCCGCGTTGCCACTACCATGGGCAAACAGGTGGAACTGAAGATTGAAGGGGAGGATACCCTCATCGACAAGGGCATTCTCGAAAAGCTCTTTGACCCAATGACGCACCTGATCAATAATGCCGTCTATCACGGGATTGAATCCCCAGAAGAGCGGCGACGATTGGGCAAGCCGGAAAAAGGCCTGATTCGCGTGCGAGCCTTCTATCAGGCAGTCAAGCAATTATCTCCGTCAGTGACGATGGAGCGGGGATTGACCCAGAGCGGGTAAAACGCAAAGCAATCGAGAAAGGTCTCCTGAAGGAGGCTGATGCCCCTAGCTTGTCACGCCAAGAGGTATATGCATTCCTCTTCCAGTCGGGATTTAGCACCAAAGATCAAGCGGATGCCCTTGCCGGTCGCGGTGTGGGTATGGACGTGGTGCGCAAAAATCTTGAGGACATTCGCGGCACGATTAACATTGACTCCACAGTGGGCAAAGGAACTACGTTTACCATCCGCTTGCCGCTGACCCTGAGTATTACCAAAGCCCTCTGCTGCATTGATAACCACTGCCGCATTGCCTTCCCCATTGACGGTGTGGAGGATATGCTGGATATGCCCCAAGAGCGCATCCAAACCCTAGAAGACGGTCAGTGTGTCCTCTCATGGCACGATCGCCTATTGCCTGTGCGTAAACTCGGGGATTTACTCCACTACAGCCGCAACATCAGCCGCAGCAATGTCTATGGTGGGAGTACTCAAGATGATGGCATGGTCTCGATTGTGGTGCTGCGCAGTGGCGATGATCTTGTGGCCATGGAGGTGGATCAGGTCATCGGCGAGCAGGAAATCGTCATTAAACAATTGTCAGGTCCTGTACCAAAGCCGGTGGGTGTTGCCGGGGTAACCGTTCAAGGGGATGGCCGCGCAATGGTGATCGCTGACGTTCTGGAAATTATTGATCTCTCCTTGGGACGTATGGATCGCGACTGGCGCGGGTTTGGCCACACCATCGAAATCACCGAGCCAGAGGAAGCCTCCGAACCCTTAGTGCTGATCGTTGATGACTCGATTACGGTGCGGGAGTTGCTCTCAATGACCTTTACACGGGCAGGTTACCGTGTCGAGCAAGCACGGGATGGTCAAGATGCATGGGAAAAACTGCGCTCTGGCTTGCCCTGTGATTTGATTTTCTGTGACATTGAAATGCCGCGTATGGATGGTCTGGAACTGCTCTCACGGATTCAAAAGGATCCGAAACTCAACCATCTGCCGATCGCCATGCTGACTTCACGAGGCGCGGATCGCCACCGCAAGATGGCGGCACAACTAGGGGCGCGGGGCTACTTTACGAAGCCCTATCTGGAGGAGCAATTACTGGATGCCGCTGCACGGCTCCTCAAGGGTGAAATCCTTGTGCAGCAGGAGCCGACACCGACCCCATGAGTGAGCGATCGCCAGCCCTAGTAGACTTCCTGGCTCAACTCCCCTTTGAATTGGATGCCTTTCAAGAAGCAGCGATCGCTGCCCTTGATGCCGGTCGCTCTGTGGTGGTCTGTGCTCCTACGGGGTCAGGTAAAACCCTCATTGGCGAGTATGCAATTCACCGTGCCCTGACGCGGCAGCAGCGGGTTTTTTACACCACTCCTCTGAAGGCGCTTTCAAACCAGAAGTGGCGTGACTTTCAGCAGCAGTTTGGCGCGGAGCAGGTCGGCCTCCTGACTGGCGATGTCTCGATTAACCGTGATGCGCCAATTCTAGTGATGACGACGGAAATTTTCCGCAATATGCTCTACGGTACCCCCATTGGTGAAGTGGGTACCTCCCTTGCAGGGGTTGAAGTAGTGGTGCTCGATGAATGCCACTACATGAACGATCGCCAACGGGGCACTGTTTGGGAAGAATCAATTATCTACTGCCCCAAAGAAATTCAACTGGTGGCTCTTTCCGCCACAATTGCCAACGGCGAGCAACTCACTGACTGGATTCAATCTGTCCACGGGGATGCCGAACTCATCTCCTCTGACTGGCGACCGATTCCGCTGCACTTTTACTTTTGCAACGGCAAGGGACTCTTTCCCCTCTTGGATGGCCAACGTAAACGGCTCAACCCCAAGCTCCACGGTCAGACTGAACTGCGGCGACGCGGCAGCAAGCGAGACTTTTTGAGCATCCGCTACGTGGTTGGCCAACTGCAACAGCGGGAAATGTTGCCGGCCATTTACTTTATCTTCAGTCGGCGTGGCTGTGACCAAGCGGTTCAAGAGGTCTTGGGCATGAATCTGCTCACCAAAGCTGAACAGCAAGCACTAGCAGAGCGGGTTGACGCCTTTTTGGCACAACATCAGGACATTGTTGCTCCCGAAATGATTGCCCCCCTCTACCAAGGGATTGCTGCTCACCATGCTGGGGTGCTGCCCGTCGTGAAAACCCTTGTGGAAACCCTCTTTCAAGAAGGCCTGATCAAACTCGTTTTTGCCACGGAAACGCTGGCCGCCGGGATCAATATGCCCGCGCGCACCACGGTTATTTCTACTCTTTCAAAGCGTACTGATAGCGGTCATCGGCTCTTGACAGCCTCAGAATTTCTGCAAATGGCAGGACGAGCTGGCCGTCGGGGCATGGATACCGTGGGTCATGTGGTTACCTTGCAAACCCCCTTTGAGGGTGCCCATGAGGCGGCGTTTTTGGCCACAGCCGCTCCAGATCCCCTGATCAGCCAATTTACCCCCAGCTATGGCATGGTCTTGAACCTACTACAGCGTCACACTCTCGAAGAAGCGCGGGAATTGGTAGAGCGCAGTTTTGGTCAATACTTAGCCACATTGCAGCTCACACCGCAGCGGCGGGCGATCGCCGAACTGGAAAGGGAATTACAAACCGTGCAACAACGCCTTGCCGGCATTGATCGCCAGCAACTGGCGCAGTATCAAAAGCTGCGGGAACGGCTACGGCAGGATCAACGGCTTCTGAAAATCCTTGAACAGCAGGCGGAGCAGGAACGTGTCCAAGAACTCCTCCCTTTTATGATGGCAGTGCCGCCGGGGACATGGCTTCATATTAAATCCCCACTTGGAGATCATTCCCCCTTAACTGCCGTCCTCTGTCAACCCGTTGCCGGTTCTGGACAGTTGCCCCACTGGCTGTGCCTTGCGGTCGATGGTCGTTTTCGGGTAGTTGGCATTGATGACATTTTAGGTGTCTATCCCGATCGCCCCCCCCTGTGGTCAGCTCCCTCCGCCCCCAGAGGGAATGAAACTGCGCCTAGGGGAAAGTTATCTCTGCAACGAAGCGAACCACTACTTTGGTACCCTCCCCGAGCTCCCGCCGGTCTTACCCGCGCCGCAAGTGGCCGCCCAAGCCGCCAAAATTGCCGACCTCGAAGCGAAACTCAGCCAACTGCAAGCGAGTCTGCCGCAAAATGTTCATTCACTGCTACGTCTCGTTCGTCGCGAAGAACAGCTGCAAACGGAACTGCGCGATCGCCAGCAGAAGCTCCATCAACAGTCCCAACGCCACTGGGAGCAATTTCTTGCTCTGATTGCTGCCCTACAAGACTTTGGTGGCCTCAATGATCTAACTCCCACCCCCCTAGGGGAAATGGCCGCTGCCCTGCGCGGCGAAAATGAACTCTGGTTGGCCCTAGCTTTGGCCTCAGGCGAACTGGATGACTTGCCTCCCCATTTGTTAGCGGCCGCAATTGCTGCCCTTGTCACCGAAACCCCTCGTTCTGATAGTTGGTGCAACTACCCCATTCCCAGTGAAGTGGAAGAGCGCCTTGCTGCACTCAGTCCCATTCGCCGTCGGCTCTTTCAGGTGCAGCGCCGCTATCACATTATCTTTCCGCTATGGTACGAATGGGATCTCATTGGCCTAGTGGAGCAGTGGGCCTTGGGCACACCATGGAATGAATTGTGCGCTGAAACCAATCTCGATGCTGGGGATATTGTGCGATTGCTGCGGCGCACCCTCGATTTTCTTGCCCAGATTCCCCACGCGCCCCACACCAGCCCTCAACTGCGCCAAAGTGCCCAACAGGCGCGCTATCTCCTCGACCGCTTCCCTGTGAATGACTTGCTAGAGGGAGTGGAGCTAGAGACGGCAACCGTATAGTTTTAGTCCTCAAGGGAGTGGCTCAGGCGGGATTTGAACCTGCGACCTTGGGCTTATGAGTCCCCTGCTCTAACCACTGAGCTACTGAGCCGAAATTTTTGCGCAATTCTCATTATAACGCGAATATCTCAAAACTCAAGGCTCCGGCCAGCAGATTCAAATCGAGTTCACCGTACAATAAAGAAAAGAGTGGATCTGTTAGAGGAAAGATAGGCGTTGAGCAAAGCAGAACGCACGGCTCTTGACAATAAGCTATCGCAGCGATTTATTCAGCTTGATCCAGCAGGGTATTTCATTATCTACATTGACCCTGAGCAAGAGTTGATCTGGATGAAACACTATCCCAATGACATTAATGAGAAGGGCTTAGCGGTGGATCCCGATACTGGGGAACCCATTCCCACCAGAGGGAAAGTAACGCGGGAACCAGATCTAGTACTCAGCGGTCGAACAGCAAAGGAGTTGTGTATTGAGCTTTTTGAAAAGGATCGCCAATTAGTGACGATGTTGGACCACGCGGCTTATCTCGGTCGCGAATTGATGCGGGCACAGTTTTGTTTGGATGAAGGGCTTGAGTATATCCAAGATTAGACCACACTGGCGCTGGGGGGTAGGGGCAGTTTCTTTAATGCTCTGTGCCCTAGTGGGTACAGCCTTAGCAGCGATCGCCACCCCAGACTTCAGCGGAACAGTTGATGTTTTGCCTTTGAATGCCCAATTGGGGGCACAAATCTATCTGCAGCGCTGTGGCAGTTGTCACCTTGCAGTACCCCCGGAAACATTGCCCACACAGACATGGCAGGTGCTAATTCAAGATCCCAATCACTACGGTGCGACGCTCGAACCCATTTCCCGTGCTGAGCTGATTCCGCTGTGGAACTATCTGCGCACCTATTCTCGCCCTCTGCCTAATGATGTCCAAATTCCCTTTCGTGTCGGGCGATCGCCCTTCTTTCGTATCCTACATCCCCGCGTTGAGGTACCTCGACCCGTTACCCTCGAGGGCTGTGCTCAGTGTCATCCCAAGGCGACCCTCTTTAATTTTCGGGAGCTAAGCCCGCAATGGCAGGATTCCCCCTAGAATGTTTAGGGATGGCGAATTTTCCACCGCCCCATGTTTGCTAGCTCCTCCAATCGTTATTCCCCGCGTAACCAACACAAAAGGGTGCGCCGTCGCTGGCTTCAGCGGGAGGGGTGGACCCTTGTTTCACTTCTCCTTTGGGGAATTCTGTTTCTTCAATATTGGTTGCAGGGGCGACTGGGGTTACTGATTCACCCCAACTACTTTGGACTAGCGATCGCCACTGGTTTTCTTTTAGTTACTGTAAGTGGGTGGCAAGGGTGGCGGTTGTGGCGGGAGCAAGTGACGCTTGTGCAGCATGTTACCCTCTTACCGGCCCGCTGTACCCTCAGTCTCCTAATTTTCGCAGCAGTGGTGGGGTTGCTGATGACACCCCGTCCTTTCAATAGTGCCACCGCGATTCATCGCGGTCTGGAGGATGGCTTAACGGTGACGCGCAATAGTCCAGTGGCCTTTCGTCTCAATCAACGGCCTGAGGAGCGCACGCTCATTGACTGGATTCGCACCCTCGATGTCTATCCCGAACCCGATGCCTATAGGGGGTTACCCGCTCGCATTGAGGGATTTGCTGTCCATAGCCCCCAACTGCCGCAGACCTATCTCACCCTTACCCGCTTTGTCATTACCTGTTGTGCAGCGGATGCCTATCCCGTCGGACTGCCGGTGAAATTAGGGCGATCGCGCCAAGCCTATCCCCAAGATCACTGGTTTCGCGTAGAAGGTCGGATGGCCACAGAAATCCTCAACGACCGCCGCCAATTGGTACTAGTTGCTGAGACAATAACGCCGATTCCTGAACCTGCAAATCCCTTCATGTACTAAGGCAATGCTCTTTCACTTGATTCACATTCCCTACTGGATTGTCTTGGGTATGGGGGTCTTGCTCTTTTTGACCGTGATCTTTGGCGATGTGGGCAATGAAGAGGTCGAGTTAGAGGGGAATACCGATCCTTTGGAAGTAGAAGTCGATTTGGAGGAAGGCATCTCATTTCTGACGATTTTGCACTGGCTAGGGGTGGGAAGAGCACCGCTCATTCTTTTGCTTGCCTTGGACTTTAGCCTTTTGGGCGTACTGGGCTGGTTCTTTAATGTCCTCTTTTACCTGCTCAGGGGCAGTTGGCCAGGGGTGATGGGGTCTGGGGTGATTGCAATTGCCGCACTGCTGTTGGCGCTCATAACGGGGGGGTCTGTGTTCGCGGCCTTTGGGACAGATTTTTGCGCAGTTTAGCGAAGATACCAGTCGCGATCGCCTCTTAGGTTGTAGTGGTCATGTCAGTTCTGCCATATTCCCCACAGTGGGACAGGTAT
>DVDZ01000018.1 GCA_015296025.1 Thermosynechococcus sp. M46_R2017_013 | reverse complement strand
AACCGCGCCTTGCGGGTGCGCAATTAAATGTACTCAGATTAGAAGTTAGACACGCCCAGATCGCCTGTGAAGTGAGCGGCGTGGTAGTGCCGTAAGCAGCAGGGATCTACCGAAGCAACTGAATTTCAGGGTTAAGCGTTTACGCTCAATTCTGAAGTGGGCAGCTCAAGGCCGCACCTAAGTGCTCAATTAGGTCAACAGTAGCCCGAGCACAGATAATTTCCTAGAGTTTTTGTTACTGCTCCTGTGCCCGATCGCGGGAGGACTTGTGGATATTTCCCTCCATCCAAAGATTGATCACATAGTCCGCCTCATAGTGGGTGGGAGGGCACATGAGGAATCACAGGATTGAACTCATAGAGATGGCAGGGAAATTGTTGACATTTTCCAAACCGCAGATGCGAGCTACGGGGCATCCCTCACAGTCACTAATTCTAACGATTACTTTTGTCACGAAACTCTGACATCCTGAGCGTCGTTGTTCAGCTTTAAGGTGAGTCCGATTAAAAAGAGTAGGGAAAATTTGCGCTAAAATTACAATTTGTGCGATCGCGCACAACTAACGGACACTACATTGACACCATTTGCGAAGGGGAATCACCTTGACTGACGTGACTGACATCATTTCCATAACAACTGAATCCCGTTCCAATAGCCAACTCCTCGCCACGATTGAGGTTTCGGGAACCCACTCTCAACAGGTGTATAACCAAGTGGTCAATGATCTCCTTCGCCATACGCAAGTGCCTGGATTTCGTAAAGGCAAAGCCCCTCGGCAGCTTGTCTTGCAGCAGATTGGCAAACAGCGGCTGCGCTATGTTGCCATGGAAAAACTGATTGAGGAGACCGTTAAAGCCGCCGTCGAAAAGAATAATATCCCCTATCTAGGTAACCTCGAACTCGAAGGGAACATTACAGAGTTACTGGATCAATTTCAGCCCGGCAAAAACTTTTCCTTCAGCGTCACCTTTGACGTTGAACCCGAAGTTACAGTCACAGCCTACAAAGGGCTGACGATTCCGTACAGTCCCGTCACCTATAATCCCGAAACCGTTGAAAAGCTGCTGAAACGATACCAACGGGAGCACGCCACTCTCATCCCTGTCGAAGACCGGCCAGCTCAATGGGGCGATGATGTTACCCTCAAGCTTGTTACCAAAAATGAAGAAGGGGAGGTGGTAAAGGAACTCTCAGCAGATGAGCTACCCCTGTCCCTTGATGAAGAGCAGTCCTTTTTGCTCAAAGAAATTCCCTCTGCCGTTGTCGGCATGAGTGTTGGTGAGGTGAAAACGGTGACGGTGTCTGTTGGCAAGGAAACGGAGACCCCCAATCAGTTAACTGCCGAGATTGAACTCTTGGAAATTAAGGCTCCCGAACTGCCGCCTTTGGATGATACCTTTGCCGCTGAGCACAGTGAATTCACCACGATGGCAGAATTGCGGGCTTATCTGGAGCAAAATCATCGGCAGCAAGCTGAAGAAAAAGACAAGAAAGCTAAAGAAGCTGCCCTCATTGATACCTTGATTGCTCAAAATCCCGTTGAATTACCAAAAATGCTCATCCGTAAAGAGGTAGAGAGAAAAGTACAGACGACGCTGATGCAAATTCATTCCCAAGGCGTTGATCTCGATAAGATCATGACCGAGGAGCTCTATGAAAAAATGCGTCAAGAGGCAGAGCCGGCGGCGGCTAAGGAGGTACACTCCAATCTATTATTGAAAGCGATCGCTCGCCAAGAGGGCATTGAACCGAAGGCCGAGGCCGTTGAGGAACGATTTGCTGTCTATAAAGAGACAGCAAAAGTGAAAGCTGCCAAAGATTTGCAATGGTTACGACAGTTTGTTACAGAGGAACTCCAACGCGAGGAAGTCCTTAAGTGGCTCCTAGAGCAAAATACATTTCAGCCAGTGGAGTCCGACACAACCCCTGAGCAGCCCGCTGCTCCCGCCGAAGCGCAAAAACGCTCTGGGAAAAAAGCAAGTTCTACCCCATCTCAAGAATAGTTCGGCATAATGAAGGTGATGATCTACGGGGACAAACCGCTAGTTACAATTAATTATAATTGAACTGTCATTCTGGGCAACTATGCTGCAATCGCGTTACGACCATCCCCTTAGTGCTATTTTGCGCTCTCCAGCCCTCAACTTGCCGCCCACCCACGCCAATATTGTGCCGATGGTAGTTGAGCAGTCGGGGCGGGGGGAACGAGCCTTTGATATCTATTCGCGGCTTCTGCGGGAACGAATTATTTTCCTTGGTGGGGGTGCCGGCGATCGCCGGGGCATTGACGATGCGGTTGCTGACTCCATCGTGGCGCAGCTTCTGTTCCTAGACGCCGAAGATCCGGAAAAAGATATTTACCTATACATCAACTCCCCCGGTGGCTCAGTTACAGCCGGCATGGCCATCTACGACACAATGAAGCACATTCGCCCCGATGTGTGTACGCTCTGCTTTGGCTTGGCGGCGAGTATGGGTGCCTTTTTGCTCTCTGGCGGTACCCCCGGCAAACGGATGGCGCTGCCCCATGCTCGGATCATGATTCACCAACCTCTCGGCGGTGCCCAAGGTCAGGCGGTGGATATTGAAATCCAAGCGCGGGAAATTCTCTACCACAAGCGCAAGCTCAATGAACTCCTGTCACAGCATACGGGGCAACCAATCGAACGCATTGAAGCCGATACTGAACGGGATTTCTTTATGTCTGCTGAAGAGGCCAAGGCCTATGGTCTCATTGATCAAGTGGTGACGCGGCAGACCCTCCCTAGCCACTAAGTACACCCGACGTGCAACCCGAGAGGTTCCCTATGGCCAAATACGATACCCACCTTAAGTGCTCCTTTTGTGGCAAATCGCAGGAACAGGTGCGTAAGCTTATCGCAGGCCCTGGGGTCTATATTTGTGATGAATGCGTAGAACTGTGTAATGAAATTCTCGATGAGGAATTGGCTACCGCTACTCCCCGTCGAGAACCCACACCGTCGCGATCGCCCCGTAGCACGCCCCGCAGTCGTCCCTTCAGCCAAGTCCCCAAACCTCGGCAAATCAAGGAATTTCTTGATAAGCACGTGGTTGGGCAGCACGAAGCCAAGAAAATCCTCTCGGTTGCAGTCTATAACCACTATAAGCGTCTGAGTCTTTTAGAGAGTGATCAGCGGGGCGATGATAATGTCGAACTGCAAAAGTCCAATATCCTCCTCATTGGCCCAACGGGTTCGGGGAAGACCCTCTTGGCTCAGACACTAGCGAAACTCCTTGATGTCCCCTTTGCCGTTGCCGATGCCACCACCCTCACGGAAGCAGGCTATGTGGGGGAAGATGTGGAAAATATCCTGTTGCGGTTGCTGCAAACCGCCAATATGGATGTGGAAGAAGCACAACGGGGAATTATCTACATTGATGAAATTGACAAGATTGCCCGCAAAAGTGAAAATCCCTCAATTACCCGTGATGTTTCTGGGGAAGGGGTACAGCAGGCGCTACTGAAGATACTGGAGGGGACGATCGCCAATGTGCCGCCTCAAGGGGGGCGCAAGCACCCTTACCAAGACTGCATTCAAATTGACACAACGAATATTCTCTTTATCTGTGGGGGTGCTTTTGTTGGACTAGAGAAAACGATTGAGCAGCGGGTGGGCAAAAAAGCGATGGGCTTTATCCGCGATGGCGAACTTCTGCCTAAGGAAAAACGCTCTGCGGACATTCTCAAGCAACTGGAACCCCAAGATCTGGTGAAGTATGGCATGATTCCAGAATTTATCGGCCGTGTTCCTGTGGTTGCTGTGCTAGAGCCGCTAGACGTGGCCGCCTTGGCAGAAATTCTCACCCAGCCTCAAAACGCGCTCCTGAAGCAGTACCAAAAACTAATGCGTATGGACAGCGTGGAGTTGCACTTTGAACCGGCGGCGGTGGAGGCGATCGCCCAAGAGGCCTACCGTCGTAAAACCGGTGCCCGTGCCCTGCGCGCCATTGTCGAAGAGATTATGCTGGATGTGATGTACGAACTGCCCTCCCGCAAAGACCTGCGTGAATGTACTATCACTCCCGAAATGGTGGAAAAACGCTCCACGGCTGAGCTACTCCTGCATCCTTCTTCGCTGCCGACCCTTTCAGCTTAAGGGCAAGGCGATCGCCTACTTTCTCCAAGATTAGAAAAAGACGTGGCTATCGGGCATCAAGCTTAACTCAAAGGGAACCGCATGGGTGTCTGTCTCGAGGGCAGCGCGGATAAAGCGGGCAACGGTGGCGGGACGCAGGAGTTTTTGGCGATCCACTTTGAGGCTGACGGCATCCCAAAAGGGGGTATCCACACCGCCAAAGTAAAAAAGGCTAAAGCGAATGCCGTAACGTTTAAGTTCCTCGGCCATGCACTTACTAAAGCCCACGACCCCAAATTTAGCGGCACAGTAGGCAGAGGCCAGTGCCATGGAATGCTTACCGAGAATGCCGACCACCGTGCAGATATGTCCCTGCTGCTGCTCCTTCATTAATTCAGCGGCCTGTTGACTAGTGTAAAAGCAGCCCTTGAGGTTGAGATTTAACATCTGATCTAGGTCAGCCGCCGTAATTTTTTGATAGGGCTTGAGCAGACCCGCACCGGCAGCGTTAATTAGCACATCGAGCCGTCCCTGCGTGCTGCGGATTGCTGCCATAAGGGCACTGACTTGTGCCGGGTCGGTGATGTCGCACGGCTGAATTTGCACCCTTGTGGAGGGGGAAAGTTGGGCTGCTAGGGCTTGTAGGCGATCGCTAGAGCGTGCCGCTAGTACAAGCTGGGCGCCGCTGCCTTGCAGTTCCTCGACAACTGCTTGGCCAATCCCACCGGTGGCACCCACCACCAACACCACACGATCTGTTAAGACGCTCATTATTACATTTTTTTACATTCATTTTTTATCTTAGCGTTTCTTTTCTCCATGAGAATCCACCTGTGATCTGAAACATCAAATTAGAAAGATGAGTCTTTTCTATGCGTACTAGGATTAAGCTATTGGACTTCTTGCTAAGCTGTAGTGGAGTTGGGCTTCATGACGCAGCAACCACCCCCTGATCCTCAGTCTGACGGGTTGAACCTGAGAGTTGGGAGCGCTGTTCCCAGAAAACTTGCTCAAATTGCGGTGCAAGCTGCTCTCGGGGTCAGTATAGTGGCAGGGCTGTTTATCATTGAGCTGGCTCCTCAAATTTCCCGAGAGCTGCAAAAGCGCCTCAATCGTCCAGTCGAAATTGGTCACGTGCAGCAGATCGGCCTAAATTTTATTCGTTTTGGTCCGTCGGCTGTTCCCAGCGATCCTTCAAGCGAGGACAGTGTTACCATCTCCCACATTGACGTGTCCTTTAATCCGTTGCAAGTCCTCACTGGTGAGCCCTTAGATCTTGAGGTGACGCTCCACCAACCCCAATTCACTGTGGTTCAGGACGCCGAAGGGCGGTGGTGGCGCACGCAATTGAGGCTGCCAGAAACGGAATCGCCCCTTTTTCAACTAAAGCAAGTCACGGTGAAGGTGGAGGATGGTTCTGTTTTAATTCAACCCTTTCAGCGTCAGGCCTACCTGCTGCCTCATGTCCATGGCCGTTTAACCCTCTGGGCGCAGGATCAAAATTTTAGCCTCAAAGGTCAAGCAGCAGGACAACTGGCTGGGGGTGGCCAATGGCAAGTGCAGGGAATGTGGGATCAAGCCCGAGAGGCGGGGGAATTGGCTTTGGACTTTCGGCAAGTTCCCTTGGCCTTGGCCAATCCAGTTTTGCCAAAAACCATTTCTGTGCAAGGCGGCCGCCTAGAGGGACAGTTCCGGGTTAAGCTTCCCTTGCCAGAAACTCCTGCCGTCACGGGTCAAATTTGGTTGCGGGATGGCCAGCTGCGCACGGCTTTTGTGCCCCAAGACATTAAGGCATTACAAGCTGACGTACAATTGCAGGGCAATCAGGCAAAGCTCCACTATTTGCGCGGGGCGATCGCCAATATCCACTGGCAGGCTCAAGGAACCGTGGGTCTCAAAAGTGGCTGGGACATTGATGCCCAGGCGGCTAGATTTGATCTTGCTCCTACACTCAAGGCATTGCAGATTATGCCGTCTGTTTCTCTCAAGGGGCAGGTGGAGATTCCTAGGCTGCAGGTGCAGGGTGACTTAGCCGCGCCTCAAATCAGGGGTGAACTGCGCAGCTATACTCCCCTTCAAGTGGATCAATTGCAACTACAACAGGTGCGGCTGCCTTTTGTGGCCTCCCAGGATCAGGGCATCAGGTTTATGAATATCCATGCCCAGTTAGTGGATGGGGGTGAAGTACGGGCAACTCTGAGGGTAAAGCCCACCGGGGAGTTTCGCGGGCAGGCTCAGGTGCAGCAGGTGAATTTGCAGGCGATCGCCCGCCGCTATGATCTGACCTCGCCAGTTTCCTTGGGGAAAGGTTTTGCGCAACTGGACTTTGGTGGCAATCTGCGTACCCCAGAGAGTTGGCAGGCTAATGCGGCGTTTCAATTGCCCACCGCCCAGTATCCCCTGCGGGGCACCGCCCGTCTTACGCAAACGCAACTGCTCATCCCTGAGTTTCAAATGCAATTTCTGGGGGGAAGTCTGCGGGGTCAAGTGCAAGCCGTCGCCGGTCAGTGGCAGTTACAGGCTCAGGCTGAGAATCTTTCCCTGCGGCAGTTGAATCAAAATTTACAAGGTCGCCTCAGTGGGCAAGGGATTGCCCAAGGGCGAGTGGATCAGCTGACGCTGCCCGCCATTCGAGCCAAGGCTAATTTCCAAGTAGATCAAACCCCCAGCGGTGATTCTCTTATTGCCGCTGTGAATTGGGATGGTCGGCAACTCCAAGTCCAAGAAGCCACCCTGGGTGCCATTCGTGCCCAAGGAACAATTGGTGTGGATTTAGCGGCTTTAGAACCCACGGACATTCGATTGGGCATCCAAGCCAGAAATCTCCCCCTGAGTACGTTAAGCACCTTCCTAGAACCGAATTTACCTGTTTCCCTCACCCTTGCGGGCACCACCTCCTTTCAAGGTCAACTGACTGGACGCCTCAACAATCTCCAATTGCAGGGGGCGCTGTTCACCCAGGGATTGGCTGTGAATGGTTGGCGCTTTGCTCCCCAGCTCACGGGAACAGTGGCTTTGAGCCAGCAACAGGGGGTGACCCTCAATCTCCAAGGGGGGGGCGATCGCTTGGCGTTGCGTTTGGCTCCTGATGGTTTACCCCACTCGCTACTCATTCAACGGCAACAGGCACAACTCATTGGTCAGCGCCAAGGGGAGAACTTTGATCTGCGTCTCCAGCAGTTTCCTATAGAATCCCTGCGGCTGCGTCCCCCAGAGCTTCCTGAAGCGGCCATTCTTACCGGCGTCGCCTCTGGCAGCCTACAGTTGCAAAATTGGACAAGGGGTCAGGGTCATTTTACGGTAGAGCGACCAGGGGTAGGGGCATGGCGGGGCGATCGATTGCAGGCGCAATTTCGCCTGAGTCGCGATCGCTTGACAATTCAATCTGGCCTCTTTGAAAAAGGTCAGAGTCGCTATCAATTGACCGCAGAGCTCCAACCCCAACGATGGGGAGCGCAGTTGACGATTGCCCAAGGCAATCTAGCGGATTTGACGGGATTTGCCACTGTTTTTGGGATTGGTCAACCAACTACTCGGGGCACCGCAGCAGATTTGGGACTCCCCAGAGCCGGAGAAGGTCTCCAAGTATCACTGCTAACGCAAATTCGCCGCCTTGCTGAAATTGAGACGCTACAAGCTCAAGCGGCCTTGGTGCGGCGGCCGCAGCCACTGCCCCCCTTGGATCAACTGCGGGGGGGGGTTAATGGCCAAATCAACCTCAGTCAAACTCCTCAGGCGGGTCTTGTGGCCAGTTTTGATCTCAAGGGAGCCGATTGGCAGTGGGGAAATTACCAAATTGAGCATTTTCTGGGTCGCGGTCGCTTTGCCCAAAATCAAGTGGTGCTGACGACCCTCAATCTTTTGGCCAACGGTGGCCAACTCAACATGAATGGGACGGTGGGGGGCAACCAGCAAAATGCCCAACTGCGGCTGGAGCAATTCCCTGTCAGTCTTGTGGCGAGTCTTTTGCCCCCTGGGGTAGAGGTTGAAGGCAAAGTAAATGCCCAAGCGGTGTTGACTGGCTCATGGCAGCAGCCCATTCTCGCCGGTAGAGCTGCCCTTGTGGAGGGTCAATTGAATCAACGTCCCCTTGAAGCCGCCAATGCCACCTTCCGCTATGCCCAAAATCGTCTTGCCCTTCAGGCGATCGCTCGCTTTAACACGCCAGAGCCGCTGACGGTTACGGGTTCAGTTCCCTTGATCTATCCCCTTGATCCACGACCTGTGGTCGATCCGCAGTTGGCGCTGGATGTGAGTGTCAAAGATGAAGGATTATCGTTGATTAATCTCTTTACGGATCAGGTGCAATGGCAGCAGGGTAAAGGTCTTTTCCAAGTCCAATTGCGAGGGACATGGGAAGACCCCATTCTAAATGGCGTTCTCAGTGTGGATGATGCGGTGATCAAAACCTCCACCTTTGAGGAACCAGTAACAAATCTCAGTGCGCGGGTGCGATTTGATCGCGATCGCCTGCGGGTGGACGGGATTCAAGGTCTCTTTAGCCAAGGGCAAATTACCATGGCAGGGGTGTTGCCAATTCAGACGCCCTTGGCCTCAGATGATCCCGATGCTGCCACACCCCTCACCGCGTCCTTGAGACAATTGCAAGTCAATGCCGGCAATATCTATCGCGGTACAGTAGATGGCACACTCGTAATCACAGATACACTCCTAAGTCCCAATCTGGGGGGCAATGTCCGACTCAGCCAAGGCCGATTTGATTTGGGCGCTATCAATGGTGTTGCCAATGGCAATGGGTTCGCCAATCCTGCCCACAGTCCCTTTGAACCCCTCGCCTTTGATAATTTGGCAATTCATCTGTCAGATTCCTTGCGTGTGACGCGATCGCCCCTTCTCAGCCTGACAGCCACTGGCAGTTTAATCCTCAATGGGGGTCTCGATAGTCTCCAGCCCGCCGGCAAAATTCGCCTCACGGGAGGGCAACTGAATTTGTTCACCACCCTCTTTTTACTGCAGCAGCGAGCGGATAACTATGTGCTCTTTACCCCCGCCAATGGCTTAGATCCGGAACTCAACCTCACCCTTGCTGCCACTGCCACTGAAGTTTATACTCCCGGCACCGTGACGCGACTCTCCGATGTGGGTTCCGTAACGGCCACCAGTTTGGGAACACTGAATACCGTTCGCATTACTGCCCGCATTAACGGTCGTGTCAGTCAGCTCCAAACCAATTTACCCGCAGTGCTTGAGCTATCCAGTAACCCTTCGCGCAGCACAACCGAACTTCTCACCTTGATAGGCGGTGGCTCAATTGCAGATCTCAACCAAGTGGGGGGAGAAGCGGTGGTGGCCAGTCTCGCCGGAACCGCTCTTTTCAACAACCTACAGGCATTGATTGATCAGGCCACGGGCAACCGCACTTCCTTTCGCATTTTTCCGGCTGTGGTGCCCCCCGATCGCCAAGCCCAAAGTCAAGCTCCAACCCTTGCCGTGGGGGCTGAACTTGGTTTTCAAGTGAATCGTTTTACCTCAGTTTCCCTCTTGCAGTTGCTAACCGCCCCCAATGATCCGACGCGGTTTAACCTTGGGTTTCAGGTGACAGAGCAGATCCGTCTTGGCGGACAGGTGAGCACCAGTGGTGAGGGCACAGGCTTTCTTGAGTTTCGTTACCGTTTTTAATGTCGTCTAAGATCAATGTACAGCCAGCAATGCTCAAGCTGGGAAGGGAACAATGGCGGCAGTTTCAGTAACCTCGGTATAAATCTTGATGAAAAATTCCGCTAGGGTCTTATTTTAAGGAGGCTCGATCCCATGGCAGCGGTTAAGTCTGCGTTGGCAATTTACCTTGGCCTTAACTCTTGCGGCGCTCTTTCCAGCTATGCTCATTACTGAAGCGCTCATTCAGATCAGCTACCGTAGCTTTGAGTTCAAGGCCTATCGGCGCGATCGCCAGACCATTTGGGTGGCATAAATATAGGGGCAGTTTTGGATACTGACGGCAAAATTTCCTACTATGAAGGATTGGTACAGGACATTACCGAGTGCAAACAGCGTGAACAAGTGATGCAGCAGCAAATCGAAGAGCTAAAGGTGGACATTGATCACAAAAAGCAGCAGGTAGCAGAAATTACGGAAACGGAGTACTTTCAGCAGTTGCGCTGCGAGGCGAACTATTTGCGTCAGCGCCGCCATTGCTAAACCATGACCGTGACTGATATTCAAGCCCTATTTGAGCGCATTGCCCCCCTCTACGATCGCCTCAATGATCAACTGAGCTTTGGTCTTCACCATGTCTGGAAACAAATGGCTGTGGACTGGCTCCAACTCCCTAAAGGGGCAACGGCTTTGGATCTCTGCTGTGGCACGGGGGATTTGAGTCGTATGCTGGCGCGTCGGGTGG
>DVDZ01000140.1 GCA_015296025.1 Thermosynechococcus sp. M46_R2017_013 | reverse complement strand
CAGACTCCAAAGATTTGTCGCTATCTAAAACTCTGTCTTGCTATCAACATCACAAACTCGCAAAGCCTCTATCCATTATCGCTACCGCATTCTCAGGGGTCATTTCTATCACTTCCCCTGGAAAGCTCAGGTCATGCCTGACGGCTGACTCGTCAAGTTCTCTGTAATACTGAACCCATTCAGTAGTTTAGAATCTATGGGAAAAATCACTCTTATGCTTCCGTTTTACTTTTGAAATTAAGTCTTTGTCAATTTTGGCAAAGCACTCTGTCGTTCATGTTTTGTTAGCTTTGGAAAAGGTGGACATGTCCACCTGTATTCCTGACCAATTCAGGTGATAAAACAAAGCTCTCATGCTGTTCAAGCTGTGGTCTAGAACATAGGTCAGCCAGATTTTGAACAGCAGTTGTAAGTTCAACACAGGAGAGTCGTAAGGGCTGAGGTGTTTGAGGATAGACTTGACAATCTTGCCAAAGGATGCAACAGTAAAATTTTCCTTTTTCTTCTTTTTAAGGGAAGAATACACCACTTCATTCCCTTTTTTCTAGTCTCTCAATCTATCGTTCAACACTTCTGTAGCGGTAGTTCACAGGGACAATAAAAAGGTTTTCACTGACGCAACCATGTACCCCGATTTTTCGACCTTTTGTCAGCTCGCCAAGGAGGGGAATTTCATCCCTATCTATCAGGAGTGGGTGGCGGATATGGATACGCCCGTGTCGGCTTGGTATCGGGTCTGTCGCGATCGCCCCTACAACTTTTTGCTGGAGTCCGTTGAGGGGGGCGAACAACTAGCTCGCTATAGCCTCCTCAGTTGTGATCCGTTGTGGGTACTAGAAACACGAGGCAACCAAACGACCCAAACCCATCGCAACGGCGCTGTAACCACATTTACTGGCAACCCCTTCACGATTTTGGCCAGTTGTCTTGCACCCTATCAACCCGTGAAGCTACCACAACTGCCGGGGGGCATTGGCGGGCTTTTTGGTTTTTGGGGCTATGAACTCATTCAGTGGATTGAGCCACGGGTTCCCATTCATTCCCCTACCGCAAGAGACTTGCCCGATGGCGTATGGATGCAGGTGGATCAAATTCTTATCTTTGACCAAGTGAAGCGGAAAATTTGGGCAGTGGTCTATGCCGATATCCGCAACACCGATTTGAAAACGGCCTATACCCACGCAGGCGATCGCCTAGAGCGGCTTTTGAGTAAACTCCAAACCCGTATTCCCGCCGAGGCGACCCAACTCCACTGGCAGCCCAGTCGTCAGACCCCCAGTTACACCAGCAACATTACTCCTGAAGCCTTCCGTGCCAACGTGGAGCGTGCCAAGGACTACATCCGCGCCGGCGACATTTTCCAAGTCGTTCTCTCCCAACGCCTCAGTGCCACCTATAGCGGCGATCCCTTTGCCCTTTATCGCTCCTTGCGCCTGATTAACCCTTCCCCCTACATGGCCTACTTTCAATTTGGCACATGGCAACTCATTGGCTCCAGCCCAGAAATAATGGTCAAGGCGGAGCACCACCCTGAAAAAACCGGGTCTTTTCTTGCCACTGTGCGTCCCATTGCCGGCACTCGCAAGCGGGGGCACACCCACGCCGAAGATCAGCAACTTGCCGCAGAACTCCTCGCTGACAGCAAAGAAGTGGCTGAACATGTCATGCTGGTTGATTTGGGGCGTAATGATTTGGGGCGCGTGTGTTGTCAAGGGAGTGTCAGCGTTGAAGAATTTATGGTGATTGAGCGCTACTCCCATGTCATGCACATTGTCAGCAATGTGGTGGGAGAGCTACTACCCAACAAAACGGCATGGGACTTACTTCAAGCCTGTTTCCCCGCTGGGACAGTGAGTGGTGCCCCCAAAATCCGGGCGATGGAGATTATTCATGAATTGGAGGCTGCCGCCGTGGCCCCTACTCGGGTGCCTATGGTTACTATGACTTTGAAGGTCAGCTCAACACGGCCATTGCCATTCGCACAATGGTGGTGCAACCCCTTACTGAGGACGAACATCTCATTCACGTGCAAGCGGGTGCTGGCATTGTGGCTGACTCCGATCCCCAACGGGAATATGAAGAAACCCTGAATAAAGCACGGGGGCTGCTGGAGGCAATTTCTGCTTTGGCAATCAAACTTTAACCCTATCTTGAGCTAAGGATTATCTCATCTTTACGTTTGCCCCTTAACCTAATAGGCAGTTTTGACTAACGTTACCCAGAACACAGGCACTGGGAATGTTGGAAAAACAACCAATCTCTTGGGGTTGCACCTAGGTGTTGGTTCCTTTGCTTGAGGTTCTGCTGCCATGGCAAACGTTTCCACTGCTGCGATCATTCCCCCTGTGGAGGAACGCTGGCGTTCCTCTGCTCGGGTTCACCTCTTTAGCGTAGGTGAGAGCATCTGGATGGAGCCGGAGCGAATTTGGTTGGTCAGCCGTGGCGTTGTGCTGTTAAATCTGCTTCATCCTGAGGGCGAGGAAGTGGTGGTTGGGCTGGCTACACCGGGAACCGCCTTTGGTTTACCCTTGACCCGTCTAACCGCTTACCAGGCCAAAGCACTGTCCAAAGTGGAGCTGATGCTCTTTACCCTAATGGAAGTGGAATCCTCTCCCAACTTGACCCAAAGTCTTGTACGCGGTCTTGCCCGTCGCCTGTCTCAAGCAGAAGGTCTCCTCGGAATTACCAGCCATCGTCGGATTGAGGATCGATTGCGCCATTTACTTTTGCTGTTGAAGCAAGAAATTGGTCAACCCCATCCCTTGGGTACGCGCTACAGTGTTCGCCTTACCCATCAGCAACTGGCAACAGCCATTGGGACAAGTCGGGTAACGATGACTCGCCTTCTAGGCAAGCTCAAAGAGGAGCAGTGGCTTACCTACGATCGCGATCGCCACATCATTCTTATCAACGCTGCTGAGACTTGAGTACATTTCCATCCCACCCTATTTAGGCTCCCCTCGAAATAGGGGAGGTTTTTTGAGTGTAAATTTTTGTAACCACTTGCATTCATAGTAGCAAAACTGTTAATTTAGATACAGAAATAAATCGTTCATCTTCGCTAAGAAGCGCCCAAAAATTTGGGACAGAAGCGAAGACGGAAGTAGGGCAGTTGTCCCGAAGGAACGCGCCTCAGTTGACAAAAACCACTTACGCAAACAATTTGGGGCGATGACGATGACAACCACACTGACCTATCGCGGCGTTCAATACGATTACGTTCCTCCGGCGGTACGCACCGAAGCAACCGATGTTGTTGCAAAATATCGGGGTTGGAATTACCACTGCACCCATGCAGTGAATCCCCCAGCTCAGCCCGTGCGGGATTTAATCTATCGTGGCGTTGCCTACCGTACAAACCCCGCAGCAGTTGTGAATACGATGTCAACTCCCAATGGCCACACAGCTACTGAAGTGAACATGCCAGCCCTTGATCTCAATCAACTTTCACGAGTGATTCTCACCCATCACCACCAAGTGATCAAAAACCGCGAACAGTCCCTCCTGACACGGATGATTGCCCAAATGGGATTACCTGTAGCTGCAGGTCATTACTGGAACCAAATTCAGGGCAAAATTAAGCCCCAGTTGTGGACCAGCTATGACCGCAGTCCTGCCACAATGAGTTAACGTACAGACAGGCGTGTCCTCTTTCAATAAGGATTGAAAATTAGCCTCGCATGGGGTGACCTCTCATGCGAGTTTTTACTGGATTCTGCTGTGGTGTTTTTGTCGGAGTTAACCACTGGTTCTCATCAAAGTGAAGGTCGAATTCCGCTAAATCCTCTGGATCAATCAAATCCTGCTTCAGTTGCTTGTGAACTAGTTTGAACGAATGGAACTGGGAAGACCCCCTTGATTCCCTCGGATTTTCCCGCAGCGCCTTTTCGATGCGGCTGCTTTCTTGGAGGGCATCGGGGTTTACATATTGCAGGAAAAAGTTTACTGTTTCCTGTTTTACCCAGCCATTGAGGACAGCTAAAGCGCCAAAACGATAGCTGGTCTGCCACTGTTCTTTGAGAATTTGCTGAATTTGTTCCTCGGTCAATAAGCTGGCCTTTTTGAGGTAAAAACCAAGCGGACGTTTTTCTTTATCTTGGATCAGTTTAGGCCATTCTTCAACAAAAAAATCAACAGTTTTCTGGGAGAGCCAACCGTGGAGGACAAGAATTTCCCCGAGGCGCAGGTGACCATAAATGTTTTTCTCCATCAAGGCCACTTGCAGCTGACTAGGGTTGATTAAGGCTGCTTTCAGCAGTAATTCGCCAATTTTCATATCTCCCTTCCTGTTAGAAAATGGTTGAACTTTCAATCATAAAGGGACATTAATTGATGAATTTTAATGCCTCATGTCCTCAGGAAAGGATACAGTAGCTTTCTAAAGTGTAGGTTATCTAAATCTTACTCTATGGAAGTTTTAAGCATGTTCAATTCTTGCAAAAAACTATAGTGAATCTATAGGGCTACCTTTGATCGTACCCCTAGCGACCACCAAACTTACTCGCAATTGCCAATTGTAATAAATCTTAGAATTCACTTAAATAAATGAACTACCCCATCGCATAGACCGATGGGAAATTAACACTTAGTTAATACTTGGTTCATACTTGGGTTGTGATTGAGCATCCACAGGCAACCACAGAATTGCTGCTGAAACTGAGGAGACTTGAGTTGTTGGGGCGATTGCTGAATCAGTCCTACTTGTCACTCCGAGGGGGAAAGGACAAGGCAGAAGAGAGATTCTCTGCTGGTACTGAAAAAATGCGTCAGCCAAACTGCTGACATTAAGCAATTATTGAGATGTTATTTAGGTCTAGTATTGGAATAAGGTTTTGGTAGAGATAAGAAAACAGTGCTGGATTTGGTCAAAGTTGCTGCCCAAATGGGTAGGGTGGGTCAGGCTATCCGTCAGGGGGCGATCGCTAGCCAACAGAGACAGACCCATGCCCTTGAGGTGCTCACAGCCATGGCCGACACTTTAGACACCTATTGCCAAGCAATTGAACAGTGGGGGGAGGCCTTTCCCTTTAGTGTGGCTGAACCCCTTGAACCCCCGACTGTTCGGTATCCTGTTTCCCCTGCCCCCAGCCAGCACACTATCTTTGCAGTTGATGGCTCGCAGATTGCCCCTAGTCACCATGAAATTGCCTATTGCTATTTAATTAATGTGGGACGAGTGGCGATCGCCTACGGCCAAGGACAGCGGCCACATTTAGACAGTGTGCCCCAACTGATTTATGACCCCAATGAATTGGGGCGATCGCGGAGCTGGGGACTCACCACTGAGGACTGGTTACGCTACCGCCGCACCCAAGCGGAAATTCTTGCCCTCGTGGAGTTGATTCAAACTTATCCCCCGACCACCCCTAGTTTGGCACTGTTGGATGGGTCACTCATTTTCTGGTTTTGGGAATCGCTGCCGCCCATGGGGCGCGAGGAACTGCTGACTCCCATTTTGGCTGCATGGGATCAATTGCGCGCTCAAAGAATCCCCCTTGTGGGCTATGTCAGCGCCTCCCGCAGCCATGAAACTGTGAATTTTCTGCGTTTGGGGGTTTGTCCCTACCCTGAACCCAACTGTCGTCTCCACTGTGGTCAGAGCAATCAACTCAGTCCGCAGATGGCGGGCGATCGCCTACCCTGTCAGGTCTTTGAGCCATTGCGGGATGTTCTCCTTTGGCAAGCTCACTTGCAGCCGCAACAGTACAGCCCCCTCTGGCGCAGCCACAGTCGTATTCTGGCGCACTACGGTGAACACCGCATCTACGTTGCCTATCTCCATGGGGGCTCTGAAGTGGTGCGCTTGGAAGTTCCCCAATGGGTAGCACAGGATGCAGAGCTATGGCAACAGGCGGTCGCGTTGACGGCAGCCCAGATTGCAAAAGGCCACGGCTATCCTGTGGCACTGGCAGAAGCCCACAATTTAGCCGTTGTGCGCAGCAGCGATCGCCAACGCTTTTTTGCTTTACTGGAGCGGGAACTCATTAAAGCAGGACACTGGCATGTGGCTCCTTCCCCCAAAGAGCAACGCAAACGCCAAAGTATTGCCTAGGTGGCTGCTGTTCGTTGGTTTCAGCCTCGCGGGCTGGGGAATGCAGTTGGCACTACCGCCAGTGAGTTGGTGGTTCTTCGCCTTTTTAGGAATTGTGCCCCTGTGGTGTCAGTGTCAAGTCTTATCTCCCTTGGGGGCAGCAATCGCAGGACTGTGCTGGGGACTGGGATTCTACGGCAGCAGCTTAGTTTGGGTGTGGGATCTGCATCCCCTGACATGGATTGGCATTGCCCCTGTGCCCAGTTGGTTAATTTCACGGGGAATCTGGCTTTTCTTGAGCATTTGGGGAGCAGTCCTCAGTGGTCTTTGGGCATTTTTGATGGCACGCTATGGCGTGCGGCGATCCGCACCTTGGCAACTTCTGTGGGGGGTGACGCTCTGGTGCGCCCTCGAAGCCTCTGGAGCTATTCGCCCCTGTGGTGGATTAGCTTATCCTTAACCCAAAGTCCAACGGGACTGGTGCAACTGGGTCGGCTTGGCGGACCCACCACAATTACAGCCGTCGTAATAACCCTCAATGGCTTGGTCGCCCTTAGTCTGCAGCGGCAAGCAGGAGCAAGGGGCTGGCTTGCGATTACTCTTGCCGGAGCAATCGCCCTCAATGGGGTTTTAGGCGTCAGTGTCACAGCAGATCAAGGGGAACCTCTGCGGGTGGGTTTAATCCAAGGCAACATCCCCACACGGGAAAAGCTGACCCCAGAGGGAATCCGCCGTGCTTGGCAGAACTACCGCCGTGGCTATCGCCAACTTGCGACTTTGGGAGTGGATGCCGTTTTAACCCCTGAGGGGGCACTGCCAGTTCTCTGGCACCCCCGGCAAATGAATCCCCTCACCAGCGCAGTGCGGGAGGCAGGGGTGCCCCTGTGGTTGGGAACGTTTATGGAGACGGCGGGGGGACATCAGCAGGTGCTTTTAACGCTCGATAGCAACGGGGAGATTTACAGTCGCTATAGTAAAGTTCACCTTGTTCTGCTAGGGGAATACATTCCCGACTGGCTCTCAGGGGTGGTGCAGCGGTTGTCCACGTTGCGATCGCGCCTGTTGCCGGGGGATCCTGAGCAAGTGTTTGCCACCCCTTGGGGCAAGGCCGTTGTCCTGATTTGCTTTGAATCTGCCTTTTCCCGCCGCAGTCGCTGGCAACTAGTTCACGGCGGACAGTTTATCCTCAGTCTTGCCAACAATGACCCCTACCGCCGCCAACTAATGAGCCAACACCATGGCCACGATGTATTGCGCGCTGTAGAGGGCGATCGCTGGCTGGTGCGCTCGACGAATACAGGTCTTTCTGCGGTGATTGCGCCTACGGGGGAAACCGTTTGGCTCTCAGATACCGATGAATTTGTGCTTCATGCAGCAACAATTTTCCGTCGCCAGACCCAAACCCTCTATACCCGCTATGGAGATTGGGTGCTCCCCCTCCTGCTGGGGATGCTTAGTGTATCTGTTCTTCGACAACGAGCGTTGCACTCACCCACTCACCGCGATCGCCATAGGTACGAATGAGGCGCTGCCGTTGCCCCTGCGCCCACAACCAGCCCACCTCAACAAAGAAGGGCTGACGAAAGGATACTTGCAGCGGTGTAAGGCTAGAGGTGCCATCGGGTAGCAACACAAGCTGCTTGGGGTGTTCCGTATCCTGAAAGAGAAGGCGCGAGCCGGCAATTGTGGCGGTTGTTTCCACCCTATGGTCGGGGGTTTGCAGCACTTGGTGGAGACAGTCCCCTTCGCGCCAGAGGGTAAGGCGGGTTGCAGTTTCCGTGGGCGATCGCCAGTCGGCATAGACGGTGTAGGCCGTACCGCGCCATTCGCCTAGGAGTTGATCCACAGTTAAGGGGGGACGTTCAATGGCATTACTGTGGGCACGAAACTCCCGAATCAGGGTCATGGATTGCAGGTGCTGATTTTTGTCAAAGAGTTGGACAAACCGCAGTCGGCGATCGCCCATCACAAATCCATACTCGGCACCAAACTCCGCAAAGGGTGCCACCTGCAACGACCCCTTAGAAAAGGCGCCCGTTGGAAAAAAGACATTTTGGCGACCAATAGTGGCATACTCCTGCACCGTTTCACTGGTGGGGGGTTGATCGAGGCCATTGCCAAAGCGTCGCAGTTCAAACCGCACCCGCTGACCGTCAGCAGTATCGGCAAGGATCAAAATTGACGGCACCGAGGTTCCCACTTCTCCTGTAGGGCTGATAGCCGTAAACGAGCCATGCCACTCTCCAAGGTTTTTGCGAAAGTTTTCCCAATTGGTTGTCATTGATTGTCGTTGCCGCTGTGGGTCACCACCATCCTACAGGGAAATGAGGTATTGGCGATCTAGCCCATTTTGCAGTGACTAGCGATGCCTACACTCAGAAAAAAATTTGATAGGATGGGGAATGTCAGGGCGCTGACAAACGATCGCCATTGGGAGACCCGTGCATGAGCACCGACCTCTTTGACTCAGGGGCTGGTCGCATTTTAATTGTCGATGATACCCCCGAAAATGTTGAAGTTTTAACCACGCTGCTGCAACTTGAAGGCTACGATGTGCGCTGTGCCATCAGTGGCCAAATGGCACTTATGGGCATTGAGGCCGAACCTCCAGATGTGATCCTGTTGGACATCATGATGCCCGATATGAATGGCTACGAGGTCTGTCAAACCCTCAAAGAAAATCCCAAGACCAAGGATATCCCAATTATTTTCATTAGTGCCCTCGATGATGTGTTTGACAAAGTCAAGGCCTTTGAGATGGGTGGCGCTGACTACATCACCAAACCTTTTCAACAGGCAGAAGTGCTCGCACGGGTAAAAAACCAGTTAACGATCGCCCTCCTGCAGCGGAAACTGCGGCAAAAGAATGCCCTGTTGCAAAAGCAAAACCAACAGTTGCAGGAAATTGCTGAAGAGCGGCGTGACTTGGTCTGCTCACTGCAAGCAGCTCAAGAGCAGTACCGGCAGATGTTTGACGAAGCCGTGGTTGGGATTTACCAAAGTTCCCCGGAGGGGGTTTACTTCAAAGTCAACAATGCCTTGGCGCGTATCTATGGTTACGCCGATGCTGAAGATTGGCTAGCAGATATTGAACACCACAACAAACGACCCTATGTTGACGACAGCTCTTGGGTAAAATTCCAACAGCAAATTCAATCCCACGGCGTTGTGCGCAACTTAGTCTCCAAAGTGTATCGTGCTGATCAAACCATCACCACTATTTGTGAATGCGCCCGCCCTGTCAAAAGTGAGGATGGTCAACTTTTATACTACGAAGGGTTTGTCTTTGAACTGCCCACCCGCAATCCATGAAACAAACGTTGACCGCCCTGTTAGGGGATGCAGCGGTTCACTCCCTTGCGGAATTGGGCGATCGCGCCCCCCACTTGCGTCCCTATCTCCCTGAGCATGCCCTGCTGGTGACTCCCCCCACCCCTGCAGAGGGGGCAGCCGTGGTTGCCTGTGCCCAGCGCGAAGGCTGGCGGGTATTGCCCATTGGCGCAGGAACCAAACTCAACTGGCTGGGGAACACCCCCAAGGCAGATATTTTTCTGCGGACAACCGCATGGCACAAGCTCATAGATCATGCGGCAGCGGATATGACCGTTACTACCCAAGTGGGCATTCCTTTTCAACAACTCCAGCGGCGCCTAGCAGCAGCAGGGCAGTGGATTGCAGCAGACCCCCTCTTTCGGGAAACAGCTACCCTTGGCGGCTGCTTGGCAACCCAAAGCAATGGTACGTTGCGGCAGCGGTATGGGTCATGGCGCGATCAACTCTTGGGGGTCAAGTTCATTCGCAGTGATGGCCAAATCGTTAAAGCAGGGGGGCGCGTCGTCAAAAATGTAGCTGGCTATGACCTTATGAAGCTGCTCATTGGCAGCTACGGCACCCTAGGAATTCTAACGGAAGTGACTCTGCGGGTGTATCCGCTACCCGATGCAGTGCAAATTTGGCAGCTCCAGGGAGAGGTCACTGCCCTAGCGGGCGGACTGGCGGCAATTTTAGGCAGTTCCCTTGCCCCTGCTCGCTGTGTCCTACGCCTTGAAGCAACGGGAAGACTTTTACTGGAATTGGAGTTTCACACCCTGCGGGAAGTGCTTGTCCTGGCACGTTGGGCGATCGCCTGAGTCGCATTGCCCAGATCTATGATTTGCAACTTGAACGCCAAAACCCCCTAGGCATTACCCTCAACCCCACTCCCGATCAAGTGATTCTCAAAATCGGCGTGCCTTTGCAGAAGATGTTGCCTGCCCTCACCCAGCTTCAGCAATTGGCAACCGAATTAGCCTGCGAGTGCCGAGGCGAAATGAGTGCAGGGGTCGGTTATGTCTATCTCCACGGCCAAGACAATCACCTCCGTCAACTTATTCTCAGGCTGCGCCAAGAGCTACCACGGGGCTATGTCACCGTCTTGGCGGCACCCCTGAGCCT
>DVDZ01000057.1 GCA_015296025.1 Thermosynechococcus sp. M46_R2017_013 | reverse complement strand
ACGGTGCCATCGGGAATCACGGCATTTTTTAGAATCACCACGACACCGCTGCGAATATAAAATCCCTGATCCTCACGGTTGGATTCTTCAACATGGTCTTTGTTGATGATTTTGACATCGTGGCCAATGCAGGCATTTTTGTCCACAATTGCCTTGCGAATCACACTGTTGGCACCAATGCCGATGGGGATTTTGTGTTGCAGAGTAAGCTGGTGGCGCTGCGCTGAATCTTGGTAGTAATCTGCTCCCATCAACAGGGCATGGTCAATAACGCACCCCGATTCCACTCGCGATCGCACCCCCAAGACGGAACGGTGAACTTGGCATTCTTTAAGGATGCAGCCCTCACTAATGATTGACTCTGTAATTGTGCAACTCAGCATCTTACTGGGGGGTAAGTACCGCGGACGGGTGTAGATGGGTGCGTTTTCGTCGTAGAAGCTAAAGGGCGGCTGCGGTTGTTGGGTGAGGGCAAGGTTGGCTTCGTAGAAAGTTCCAATTGTTCCAATATCTTCCCAATAACCATTAAAGATGTAGGTTTGAACCAGATGAGAACGGGCAGCAGCGGGGATAATTTCCTTGCCAAAGTCAGTGGCATCGGCCATCTGTTGCAGCAAATCAATGAGTACTTGCCGCTTAAAGACATAAATGCCCATTGAGGCAATGTAAGGCTTGCGATGGGCTTCCTCAGAACTAAGCCCATAACGGGTTGTGTCCACCCGCATATCCCGTAGAGCATCCCCCGTGGGCTTTTCGCGGAAGTCAATGACGCGGCCTGTGCCATCTACCTTAAGCAAGCCAAAGCCTGAGGCGGCCTTTTCATCCACGGGCAACACTGAAAGGGTAATATCAGCACCTGTTTCGCGGTGACGCTGCACAAACAGCCGATAATCCATGCGGTAGAGGTGATCTCCCGAAAGAATTAGGTACTCATCTACATCCCAATCGGCCAAGAGCCACAGGTACTGTCGCACGGCATCGGCAGTGCCTTGAAACCAGTTGGGATTTTCTGGGGTTTGCTGGGCTGCTAGGACTTCGACAAAGCCGCCCGTCAGGCCGGGGAAGGTATAGGTACGGGCAATATGGCGGTTGAGGGAGGCCGAGTTGAATTGGGTAAGGACGTAAATGTTATTGATTTCGGAGTTAATGCAATTGCTCACAGGAATATCAATGAGGCGATACTTTCCAGCAAGGGGAACTGCAGGCTTGGCTCGACGCTTGGTCAAGGGATACAGACGTGTGCCGGCACCGCCCCCTAGGATAATTGCCAAGACTCGTTTCATGGACAACTCCATTGAATGCCACATCAACAGTGTACGCCGTGCTGGTACTTGTCTTTGCAAAGGGGCGGCCTTTTGGTAAAGAAGCCGCGCAATGGCATGATAATGATACTTGGTCGTTGATCCCAAGCGGGGAGGGGCAACATGGGATTTGTGGACATTGCGATCGCTGATCTGGCAGCGGACTACGGCGTGTCGGTCGAAACGGTCTGTGCATGGTGCGATCGCCTTGGTATTCGCTATACCAGTCCGCAAACCCGCTTGCCCCTTGAGGATGCCAAAGCCATTATTTTGGCTTTAACGAACTCTGTCCCCACCAAGGATCAACCAGACACACCGCAATCGTAAGACCTGCTTATTGGGAGAACTATGTTAAAAAAATGCGTTTGGCTTGCGGTCGCTTTCTGCCTCTGCCTCTGGCAACTGACCACAGGCACAGCACTGGCCGCTGAACTGACCCCTGAAGTCTTGACTGTTCCCCTCAACAGCGAGGGCAAAACAATTACGCTCACGGAAAAACAATACCTAGAGGGTAAGCGCCTCTTCCAGTATGCTTGTGCCTCCTGCCATGTGGGGGGGATCACCAAAACAAACCCCAGCTTGGATTTGCGTACAGAAACCCTCGCCCTAGCCACGCCGCCACGGGATAACATTGAAGGCCTGGTGGACTACATGAAGAACCCCACCACCTACGATGGTGAGCAAGAAATTGCTGAGGTTCACCCCAGTCTGCGCAGTGCCGACATTTTCCCGAAAATGCGCAACCTGACGGAGAAAGATTTGGTGGCGATCGCTGGCCATATTCTCGTTGAACCCAAAATCTTGGGTGATAAATGGGGCGGTGGCAAAGTTTATTATTAATGACCTGTAACAAGGATTTTCCCAACACCTATGAACCAACCTCACTTTTGGCAACGGTCTGTCGGCTGGCTTTGCGGTGGTCTTTTGATTCTGCTGCTAGGCTGGGCGATCGCACCGGCAACGGCACTGGCAGCCGCCGCAGTGGATAACTATGTGATCCAATACCTCAAGGTAACGGACACAGTGGAATTACCCCTCAATGATCGCGGTGAGACCAAAACCTTCACAGCAGCGGATCTGACCCGTGGCAAGCGGCTCTTCGAGGAAAACTGCAAAAACTGTCATGTCGGTGGCAGCACGTTACCCAATCCTCTGGTGTCACTTTCCCTAAAAGATCTAAAGGGGGCAACACCGCCACGGGATACGATTGCCAGCCTCGTTGCTTTCCAGCGATCGCCTATGTCCTACGATGGCAGTGAGGAAAGCTATTCCTGCCGCCGCGTAAGTGAGGACTGGTTAACGACGGAACAGCTTGAGGCGTTAGCTGGCTTTATTTTGCGAGCAGCTGCCGTAGCCCCCGGTTGGGGCGTAGAAAGCTTTCCAGACAGTGCCCCCTAGCTTGGGAACTTTGCTACACTCACTTTTAGTGAGTCTTACACCCCTTGATTTTTGGCACTTTACCTAGACCCTGACGCATTCGATGAAAGGAGAACGCCGTTGAAAAAGCTACTCATTAGTATTTGCGCGATCGCTCTATTTTTCAGCCTCGCCCCTGCGGCTTTCGCGGCTGATCTGGCCAATGGCGCTAAGGTCTTTAGCGGCAACTGCGCAGCCTGTCACATGGGTGGCGGCAATGTGGTGATGGCTAACAAAACCTTGAAAAAAGAAGCGCTTGAGCAATTTGGCATGTACTCCGAAGATGCCATTATCTACCAAGTGCAGCACGGCAAAAATGCAATGCCCGCCTTTGGCGGTCGTCTCACCGAGGAGCAAATTCAAGATGTGGCTGCCTACGTGCTGGATCAGGCTGCCAAGGGTTGGGCAGGCTAAGATTGTTACAGTCTGAAAATAAGGATTCATCAAGGGTGTAGGCTAAGATTCTACATCCTTTTTTTGATAGGATTACCCTACGCAACATAGATATATCTAAGTAATCCTCTCTAGGCCAGCGCAGTTCATATAATGATGAAAGACTTGCTCCTAGGAAAAGGCGGTACACTTGGGCTATGCCTGCTGCTCCATTGCCAGCAAATGAACCGGAACGGCAACGTGCCCTTGAGCAGTATCGAGTTTTAGATACGCCTCCGGAACCCATCTTTGATGAAATTACAAATTTAGCAGCAGCCATTTGCGAAACCCCGATTGCGCTCATTAGTCTGATTGATCAACAGCGCCAGTGGTTTAAGTCCAAAGTGGGGATTGAGATTTGTGAAACCCCCCGCTCAATTGCCTTCTGTGCCCATGCGATCTTGCAATCGGAATTGTTTATTATTCCCGATGCCCGTCTTGATCCACGCTTTGCCGATAATCCCCTTGTCACAGGCCCCCCCTATATTCGCTTCTATGCCGGGATGCCCTTAATAACTCCCCGTGGCTACGGCATTGGCACCCTATGCGTGGTGGACTACCAGCCGCGTGAGTTAACACCAGTTCAACAGCAAACCTTACGCACCCTCGGTCGGCAAGTGATCAACGAACTAGAGCTGCGCCACCACTTGGAGGTGACCCAGCAACAATTAGCCCATATCCAGGGGCTGAGCAGCCTGCAGGAGGCTATTTTTAACAGTCGTAATCACGCCATAATTGTCACCCGCCCGGATGGCATCATTACGCTCATGAATCGAGCTGCCGAAGAATGGCTGGGATATCCTGCTTCAGAATTAGTGGGTCAAGCGACTCCAGAACGCTTCTATGATCCCCAAGAGCTGGAAAGATATGCTCAGATTTTAAGTGTCCAACTGGGGGAATCCATCCCTAGGGGGTTTGAGACGCTCGTGGCACGGGCGCGGCGAGGCTTGGCAGATAAGCAGGAGTGGACATTTATCCGACGGGATGGCTCTCGCTTTCCTGTATCCCTCTCAGTCACCCCCATTCATGACAGCCAAGGGGAACTCAGTGGCTTTTTGCAGTTGCTGGTTGATATTACCGACAAGAAAAAAATCGAGATGGAACTGCGACTGCGGGAGCGAGCCATTATTGCTAGTACCAATGGCATTGTAATTACCGACTACCGCCAACCGGATAATCCCATTATCTATGCCAACCCTGCCTTTGAACGCATCACTGGCTACCGCTTGGCAGAGGTCATTGGCAAAAATTGCCGCTTTCTTCAGGGGCGCGATCGCCATCAACCGGGAACTGAAGCAATTCGTAATGCGCTTGAAAAAGGCCAATCCTGCCGAGTGGTTCTGCGCAATTACCGCAAAAACGGCCAGCCCTTTTGGAACGAGCTTGCCATCTCACCGATTTATAACGAATTTGGTGAAATTACCCACTACATCGGCATTCAAAGTGATGTCACTGAACGGCAGCGGGCACAACTCTTTTTACAACAGCAGGTAAAACGCACGCTGATTCTCAACCGTATTACCGAGGAAATTCGCCAGCAAATCGAGCGGGAACACATTTGTCGCACAGCCGTTCAGCAGGTGGGAACAACCCTGAATGTCAGTCGTTGCCTCCTATTTGTGTATCAAGAGAAAGCCCCTTCACCGATGGAACTGGTGGCGGAGTATTGTGCGCCGGGGGTGCCTTCTGTCAATGAGTGCGACCTTGATTTGGCACAGATACGGGGTTCATTTTTGGAGTCGGTCTTTGCCTCCGACGAAGTCTTTTGCTGTGATGATGTCACTACCGACAATCGCCTGATTGCCCTCCATGAGTACTGCGAAACCCTGAGCGTGAAGTCTGCGGTGATTGTTCGCACAGCCTATCGCAATCAAGCAAATGGTTTATTGGTTTTGCACCAGTGCGATCGCCGGCGACGATGGACCGATGCCATTAAAAGTGTGCTCAAGAGTGTAGCGGCCCAAGTGGGGATTGGCCTTGCCCAAGTGCAACTCCTTGAACAGGAGACCCGCCAGCGTCAACAACTACAACAGCAAATGCAGCGGGCCTTGCTCTTGAATCAAATCACGGAACAGATTCGCCAGAGCCTCGATACAGAAACCATCTTTGAGACAACTGTCATCCAAATTGGTCGTGCCTTTGGGGTCAGTCGCTGTTTGATTCACCGCTACGAGCCGGGGCCGCCGCCGCGTATTCCCGATGTGGCGGAATATTTGCAACCGGGCTACCCGTCAATGAAAGGGGTGAGTATTCCTGTGGAAAATAACCCCCACGCCTTGAAGGTCTTAGAAAGGGATGCCGCCGTTGTCTCCCATGATGTGACCCAAGATCCCCTCCTTGCCAATGCAGAGAAGCTATGCCGCCAGTTTGAAATCAAGTCAATGCTGGCCATTCGTACGTCCTATAAAGGGGTGCCCAACGGCATTATTGGCCTGCACCAGTGCGATCGCCAGCGACAGTGGACCCCCGAGGAAATCGAACTTCTAGAGGCGGTGGCAGCCCAAGTGGGGATTGCGATCGCCCAAGCGGAACTCCTGCGCCACGAACAGCAGCAGCGACAATTGCTAGCGCAACAAAACCAAGAACTTGAACAAGCGCGCCTCCAAGCAGAACTTGCCAACCGTGCCAAGAGTGAATTTTTGGCCACCATGAGCCATGAAATCCGCACACCGATGAATGCTGTTTTGGGCTTTACCAATTTGCTCTTAGATACGCCCCTCAATGAGCAGCAACGGGACTTTTTGCAAACTCTGCATCAGGCCGGTGAGGCACTATTAGCGATTATTAACGACATTCTTGACTTTTCGAAAATTGAATCCGGCAAGTTGGTACTGGAGCAACAGCCCTTCGATGTACGTGAGTGTGTAGAGGACGTCCTGAGCCTATTGGCCAGCAAAGCCGAAGAGAAGGAGTTAGAGTTACTCTACACCTGCACACCGGAAACGCCTGCCCAAATTAAAGGGGATGTGACACGGCTGCGGCAGATTCTCGTGAACTTGGTGGGCAATGGCATTAAGTTTACCCACGAAGGCCAAGTGGTAGTGCATGTGGGAGTGCTCAGGCACGAGGGCAAGGATTTTCTCCAATTTCAAGTCCAAGATACAGGCATTGGTATTCCCAGCGATCGCTTAAATCGGCTCTTCAAACCCTTTAGCCAAGTGGATGCCTCCACGACACGGGAGTATGGCGGTACAGGTTTAGGGCTAGTCATTAGCAAGCGCCTCTGTCAGTTGATGGGCGGCGATATGTTTGTTGAGAGTGTTGAGGGTCAGGGGACAACGTTTACATTTACGATCCTCGCCCAAGAACAAAAACCCTATGTGCCGCCGACGGTTCACACTGCCTTGGCAGGCAAGCATGTCTTGGTCGTAGATGACAATGCGGCCAGCCGTGAGAATCTCTGCACGCTGCTACAAAACTGGGGCATGATTCCTGTCGGGTATGGTGATCCGCAACTGGTTCTGGAGGCACCGCCCCCGTGGGATTTGGCGGTAATTGATTTGAATATGCCCCAAATGACGGGGCTTCAGTTGGCAGAACGATTGCAATCAGGGGATGGCTTCAAGCAGCAGCCTATTATCCTGCTTACGCCCTTGAGTTGGCTGCAAACCGCTAGCCGCAAGGAACTGATCACGGCTAACGTACCCAAACCAATTCGCCCCCTCACCCTACGCCAAACCCTGATTAAGACCCTGAGCAGTGAATCTGCAAGTCAGCCCGCCCTGACAAAAACGAGCATCGATCCTAACTTGGGCAGTCGCTTCCCGCTGCGGATTCTCCTGGCCGAGGATAATGCCGTTAACCAGAAGGTGGCGTTGCATATTCTCAAGCGGATGGGGTACCGTGCCGATGTGGCAGCCAATGGCCTCGAGGTACTTGAAGCCCTCCAACAGCGCCCCTATGATGTTGTGCTGATGGATGTGCAAATGCCAAAGCTAGATGGTCTGGAGACCACTGCACGCATTTGTGCCCAATGGCCTCCTAGCCAACGTCCTTGGATTATTGCCATGACGGCAAATGCCCTCACCGGCGATCGCGAGCGCTGTTTTGCGGCGGGCATGGATGACTACATCAGCAAACCAATTAAAATTGAGGCCCTTGCCGCCGCCCTCAACCGCTGTCGCTGTCTCAGTCCCAAGACCACCTATCCGCAACTGTGTGACCAGGTCAGCTTTGATGGCAATCAGGGGGCTGCCGACTCAATGACCTAGAGATATTTTGCCAACAACAGGTGGAGTTTCTCCTTGGTTGCAGCAGGTACCTTGTCAAGGGGGGTGAGAATCGCGTTTTTCAAGGCGCGGTGGGCTTTAGACGCGGGCGGATTGGCATGAAGACGTTTGACTGTTTCGCAAAGAATGGCTTGGGCATTTCTGACATTGCGCTGCAAGTTGTCAACAATCATTTCCACCGTTACCGAGTCGTGCTCTGGGTGCCAGCAGTCGTAGTCAGTTACCAGCGCCAGCGTTGCATAGGCCATTTCCGCTTCACGAGCCAATTTGGCCTCCGGTAGATTCGTCATGCCGATAACAGTGCCGCCCCATAAGCGGTACAGGTTAGACTCTGCCAGCGTGGAGAAGGCAGGACCTTCCATACACACATAGGTGCCCTGACGATGGAGAGTGACATCGGGCAAGTTGAGATCGGCGATCGCATCCGCCAGAACGCCAGCTAGGGCAGGACATACCGGCTCCGCAAAACCAATATGCGCTACAATACCCTCGCCAAAGAACGTGGAAATTCGGTTGCGGGTACGGTCAATAAACTGATCTGGCACAACCACATCGAGGGGTTTTACCTGTTCTTGTAGGGAACCCACCGCAGATGCTGACAATAAGTACTCAACTCCAAGGGACTTGAAACCATAGATATTGGCACGAAAGGGAATCTCCGTCGGCAGCAGATGGTGATCACGGCCATGGCGCGCCAAAAAGACGACAGGAACCCCAGCAATCTTGCCACAGATAAAAGCATCGGAGGGATCGCCAAAAGGAGTTGTCAAGCGCACTTCTTCGACATCGGTGAGGGTGTCCATTTTATAGAGACCACTGCCGCCAATAATGCCAATTTTTGCAGACATGGAGATTCCTAAAATACCAACGGGCAATAGCTTAGCATTAGTTGCACGGATTTAGAGGAGGGAGTTGAACTGGTAGTTAGAGCCTTTAGGCCCATTGGGACCTGGTGCCGCCTGAACCAAAGGAACCCGATCAAATGTACCGCTGGCGGTTTGCCCCTGAATTTGTACTCCCTGGCGAAGCAGTTGTTGGGTGCTGGCGCGATCGCCCCCTTGAGCCATCGCTTGGGCAAGGGCTTGAGTGGCATCATAGGCGGTAGTCGTGCGCCAACTAATCTGACCCCGCCACGCTTGCGCCGCCTGCTGCGCAAAAGGATCATTGGGATTAGTACTCCAAGGCACTGCCAAAATCATGCCGTTGATGGCGCTATCCCCTTTGATCAGCAAATCAGGGCCATAAAGTTGGTCACTGCCAAACAATTGCACAGGCCTTTTCTGGGTTTGATTGGCAATAGCAAGGGCAACAGCATCATTCACCCGTGCTCGACTCATAGCTAAAATCACCACATTGGCTCCCGCTTGCTGCACTGTGGTCATCGCTGTGTTGGCATTAAAGCCAGCAGCGGCCACATCAATCTGTTGCACCACCTGAGCACCAAACCGAGGTAGGGCTGCCACCAGTTTGGTCTTTAACTCATTACTATAGGGACTATCGCTGTTGTACAGCACCGCCACTTGAGCATGGGTCACTTTTTTGGCAACGGCTTGGGCGAGGGTATTCGCTGCATTGTCAAGGTAGGTATTGAGCAGTTGTTGCCCCTTTTCATTCAAAGATAGGGTTTGCACTTGCACCTTGCCCTTCCCTTGGGGGGTGACATTTGTGGTCAGGGGAGAAAGGACGGCAATCCCCGCTTGTTCATAAACCTGTAAAGCCGCCCGACTATTGGCATCGGTGCCATGACCCAGTACCCCTTGGATTGAACTATTGATCAAATCCTCGGCTAAACTTGTCACACCATTGGGGCTGTTTTCATTGACAATGGCAACTTCGAGAGCACGCCGAGGAGCACCGGCATTAAAGCGTTCTTGGTACTGGGCTACCCCCCGTAGAATGTCCTTAGCAGTATCGGGACTAGTACCAATGGGAACAACGGTGGCCATTGTCATTGGCGTACCCGCTTGGCGGGCACGGGCATTGTTCAGATAAATGCGTGCCTCTGGATCATTGGGATCGATCTTCACCAGTTCTTCATACTTGGCGATCGCCTGTACCCAGGCTCCCTGATCAAAGGCAAGGGCTGCCTCCTGCTTGAGGGCTGCTCGCTGTGGATTCGGCTCACTAATGAGGATGCGCTCCCCTTGACTGATGTAGACCCTGTTGCGGACAGTGGTTTTGCTCACCAATTGGTTGCCGCTGTTCGTTTCTGCCGTTGAAAGTGGAGTATGGCCATTGCGGTTGCCAACAAAAATTTGATAACCAAGAAAGCCGATGCCACCCACCACTAATAAGGCCATCCCAACGGCCACAGGAACTAACGGCACTTTTGATTTTTCAGCCCCAGTAGCGCCACGACCACTCCCAGCATTCATGGCCTCACGGGGCAGTCCACATATCGCACAATCGGGACCAAAGTTTTCATGGGGTGGGTGGGCACCACTGGCATGAGGGTAGGCCTTACCGTTTTTAGGTACGCCATCGCACATCCAAGAGCTGGAAGATGGTGCCATGATGCCCCCTTTGCAGATGAATTTGAGTCAATGGGCTGTCCTAGGCGCGGGCAAGAACAGGATTTTCCTCCTCTGCTTCTTCGGTGTCGGTCTCTTCTTCTAGGACAATTGTCATGAAGCGGAGAATGTTTTCATTGAGACGCATAGCGCGTTCAAGGGGAGCAATTGCTGCCCTAGGGGCAGTATAGGTCATGAGGATGTAGTAACCCTCCCGCAGTTTCTTGATTGGATAGGCAAACCGAGCTTACCGCGATTTTGAACCTTCAGTTTCGTGGCGCCCTGTTCTTCTAAAAACGTGCGCAATTGGCTAATGGTTTGTTCCAGTTGTTCTTCGCCCACATCAGGACGAACAATATAAAGCGTTTCGTAGTTACGTGTCATCATTTAGGCTAACTCCCTTTGGACAAATGGCCTTTTGACAGATGCAAAAAGCAAGGCCTTATAATTCTAGCACCGCCGTTTGCCATTCTTGGCAAGGAGAAAAGGGGACGAATTCCCTGTGGTGGAAAGTGCAGACGACGGGGGGCAAATTCATTACGGCACCCTACAACTCAACGATTTTTCCACCATTCAAAGCTCTGTTTCCATTCTCGCGAT
>DVDZ01000109.1 GCA_015296025.1 Thermosynechococcus sp. M46_R2017_013 | reverse complement strand
CTCTACAAATTTGCCGCTTTGGGTCTAATTTTAGTGGGTTTTCTACAACACTGGTTGCCTGTGGTGGTGGTGGTACGACCAATAATCAAACACCAACGGAATCTCCAAGTCCCCAAACTCCAGGTCAGTAGCTCCCTCTAGCCCCTATTGGCAACAACCTCAATGGGGGTAGCCATAGGAGTTACCCCCTTACTTTAACAACGCTCTAGTGGGCAACTCTCCTATGCGAGGGAGCTTTCTAATTGATACTGCTCCCAAAGAGATTGATACAGTCCCTCAGTTGCCACCAGTTCACTGTGGGTACCCTGTTGGACAATGCGTCCTTCATCCATGACCAGAATGCGATCGCAGGCTGCCGCTGCCGACAATTGATGGGAAATAAAGAGCACTGTACGGGTACGCTGTTGCTGTCGTAGTGCCTGCAAAATTTGGCTAGCGGTTTGGTTATCAACACTGGCTAGAGCATCATCGAGGACCAAAATCGGCGCATCCACCAGTAGGGCACGGGCTAAGGCGGTTCGTTGTCGCTGTCCGCCAGAGAGGGTAATCCCCCGCTCGCCCACCAGAGTTTCGTACTGCTGGGGAAAGTTGAGAATTTCGTTGTGAATCTGGGCTTGGCTAGCGGCAGCAATCACCTTTAACTCCGTAGCATCGGGTTCGCCATAGCGGATATTGTTTTTGATGGTGGTGCTAAAAAGAAAGCTGTCTTGGGGCACGTAGGCGATCGCCCCCCCGTAGATCTGCAAGGCGCAGCCGCGTGATATCAATACCATCAAGAAAAATCTGATTAGGAGCGATTTCCAATAAACGAGGCAGGGCACTGGCCAAGGTGGATTTGCCACAGCCAATAGGACCGACGATCGCCACCATTTCGCCAGCTTGAATATCAAAACTAAGGTGATTGAGGGCAGGGGTACTGCGGTTGGGGTAGGTAAAGGTCAAGTCTTGACAACGCAAGTGTCCCTGAACGCGATCGCGGGGGAGAGCAATGGCATCGGGAGCATCAATAATACGGGGTTTGACACTTAAAATCGCCTCAATGCGGTCAACGCTGACCTCTCCCCGCTGGTAGGCAGTAATTGTAAAGCCCAACAGGGCAGTGGGGAAAATCAGCCGCTCAATATACAGCAGCAGGGCAATGAAATCGCCTACCTGAATTGTGTGTGCAGCAATCATCCGACTGCCAAACCAAAGGAGAATTAGCAAACTCAAGCTCACCATACCCCCTAGGAGGGGAAAGAGAATGCTGCGGGTTTTGGCCAAGACCAGATTGTTCCTGAGCAGCTCTTGGTTCAACTGGTCAAATTGGCGCTTCTCATTGGTTTCTTGCCCATAAATTTTAATTAGGGCAATGCCACTCATGTCCTCTTGGATGAGTTCACTCAGTTCAGCAAGGCTTTGTTGCACATCTAGTTGCTCTGCCCGCAGGCGATCGCTAAAGGTTTGGACAATAAAGAGAACCGCTGGATAGACAGCGATCGCCCCCAAGCTCAACCCCGGATGAATTGCCAGCATGACAGGCAGCGTCATGCCGTAGGCAAACACTGTGTTGGCCGCACTCAAAAGGGCAAAGCCCACCAGACGGCGAATATTATCCACATCACTGGTGGCACGGCTAATCAAATCCCCTGGGGTATTCTCCGCAAAGTAATTGGGTTCAAGTCGCAACAGGTGCTCAAAGAGCTGCTGCTTGAGGTCAAATTCCACCAATCGCCCCGCTCCAAAGATCCATAGACGCGAGGCCATGCGAATCAGCCACATCAAAGAGGCCAAACCAATCAGCAGCAGGGCATAGAACACCACCCGCTGAAAGTCAAACTTGACCTGCAATTCATCAACGGCAGTGCCAATGAGCAGTGGTAGGTAGGTGCCTAGGAGGTTGACAATGAAAAGCGCCGCAATTCCGCCCCAGATTTTGCTCCGGTGAGGACGCAGATAGGCCAGCAGGCGATGCAAACGGCCAGAGCGGCCTGCTTTAGGAAGACTAACCATACCACCAAACTAACAGATATTGCCCCCTAGGGGGTAGCACCTTCGAGAAACTGGTTGAGGTCTTCCACCCAGCGATTTAGCTCGGCCTCAGCGGTTAAGCGAATGCGGTCAAGAGAACTTTAGCGGCATAGGGATTTGGCCAAATATTGGGACTACAAAAGACTTTGTCCACATGCTGATATTCCATGGCTGCTTGGCGGGTAGGGAAGTACCGCTGGCCTTGGTATGGGCGATCGCCACATCCGTTCCATTGAAGCCTGCATCTCTGCTGCTTCTGGGGAGCAGCAAAAACTCACCGAGCCTTCTGCCAAATTAACCTGCATCCGTTGCTCGCTCATCGGCTCTGGCTAAAGACATTGTTGTATTGTAAAGGCATCTGATCAATCAAAAGATTGCTCAGCCTTTTGGGGAAGATCTACGCTGTGCTCCACCAGATATTCATAGCGGAGTCGTTCAAAACTCCGTTCACCGTAGCGATCGCTAATGTGCTCACAGCAGCACTGAATGGCAAACTCATCCAGTTCTTCCGCTAGGACGCCGTACAAGTCCTCAAAAACCTCTGGCGTCACGCGACAAAAGCGGGGGCGAGTCTCATAGATGCGACAGCGGCGGCTGAGGGGTTCAAAGTGAATACACCAGCCATCGACACCAATGAGGGATTGGTAGAGGGCAAATTCCTCTTCACTAAGAATAGTCGCTACCTCTGGGCGATCGCTCAACTCAAGGTAGCAACAAGCACCGCACCCCTGCATACACTGCCATTTTTTCATAGTTTAAGATCATGCAATGGTTTCTACGGGCATTGGTGCCTCGACGGGCACTTCCTCTAGCCAAATTTGATCACTGCGGGGATCAACACGACTTACCCGCACCAGCACGCATTCTCCCAAGTTGGCTTGCCGTTGAAAGCGCATGGCCAGCTCTATTCCCAAATCTTCTAAAAGGATTAACCCCAGCCCCTCCTCAGGCCGCAACCAACGCAGCAAAATTCCCCGCCACACTTCCTCACGATGCCGCCGCAGGTATTCTAAACACCAATAGCGGTTGGTTTGCCGCTCCACTAAAGAAGATTCCTGAACCGAGGAGAGCAGTCCCAAGAGAGTTTCATTGAGTTGTTCGGAGGTCAGGGGCGGCGTTTCCCCTCGCAGGTAGGCTTTAATCTGACGGTGCGCCAATAAATCTGTGTAGCGACGAATCGGGGAGGTCACTTGGCAGTAGGCATCAAGGCCAAGGCTAGCATGGGGACTCGGTTGCGTAGTCATCTCACTGCGGGGCATACAGCGACGAATGGCACAGTCACGTACCATGCCAGCGGGCAATTGTAACAACTCCTCCTCCGAGGGCAGTTCCGGTGGGGATTGGCTGCGAAAGGGCAGTGGGATTCCCTCACGGGCACCAAAATGGGCAGCCACTTCACCGGCTAGAATCATCATTTCCGCCACCAACTGGCGCGCGGGTGAGTCGTGAAGAGGCGAAATTTCCACCTCTTCATTGGTTACTTTAATGTTGGGTTCAGGAATACTAATGCGAATCGCTCCCCGTTGCTGTCGCCACTCACTCCGCCGCAGTCCCCATTGGGCGATCGCCAGCAACTCCGCTTCGCCAGTGACCCCCTGCTCCAAAATCATGTCCACATCGTCATAGCTGAGGCGATAGGTGGGGCGAATCCAACTGGGGCAAATTTCGTACTCCAAGACCTCGCCGCTGTCGGCCAAGAGAATGCCAAAGCTGAGGGCACAACAGGTTTGCCCTGCCACCAAGCTCATCGGGCCTGTGGCCAGCTCCGCGGGAAACATGGGAATCATTCCCGTCGGCAGATAGATGGTTGTGGCGCGGCGGCGAGCCTCCAGATCTAAGACATCATCCACCATCACCCAGCGGCTGGGATCGGCAATGTGAATCCACAGCTTTTGGCGATCGCCAACAATTTCGAGGCTAAGGCCATCGTCAATTTCTTGGGTACTTTCGTCGTCAATGGTATAGACCTTCAGATGGGTAAGATCGCGGCGCAAGGGAGCGTCAATGTCTGTAGGGGGGGAGGTGAGGCGTTCATGGGCCACAGCAAGTACCTTGGCAGAAAATTCAACATCAATTTGACTACGGCGCAGGAACAGATTTTCGTGCTCTGACCAAAGGCCAAGATCCACCAGCAGTTGAAAGGCTCCCAAGGGCTGGGTGGGTCGCTTCAATTCACTGAGTAGGTCAATGGCCGCCTGGTGCTGGGCACTGGGTTCAATGGCTATAGCATAACGTTCTAACTGTTCAAGGCGCTTGCGATCGCTGGCGGACCATGCCACCGTTTCCCCCTTAAGCGCTTGGGTCAAATGTTCACGGAGCTGACTTCCTCCGCCAAGCGTTGGGCTTCCCGCTCACTTTGATATTTGAGTTCTGCCACCTGGGCAGCCGGTCGAGGCTCGTAGGTTTCTCCCTTGAGCTTGAAATAGAAGCGATCTTCACTCAGAAGATAGTGAGCAGCGTAGCAGGCCACCGGCGATCGCTCCGCAAAAAGCAGCTCCGCCAGATCTGCTGGAGTAATGGTGCGGTTTTCCTCACGGAGAATTTCCCATGCCACCTCTAGGCTGTCGGTGTCTAGGAGCGGCTGCACTTGCTGCCAAAAGGCGGGGATCTCCTGGGGACGAAACCGTTCCTCAGGTACTGTAAAGGTCAGTTGGCGCGGATGAATTGTGTGGGCTTGCAAATGTTGATCAATGGCAATCCAATGCTTTTTACCTTCGGGCCGATCAATAACCGCCAAGCGACGCTGGTTATTAACCCGAAATTCAATGAGGGTGCCTTTCTCCACGGCTGCCGTGCTGTACCATAACTTGATAATTATAGTTTATTGCCTCTTACTGAGCAGCAGGGGATAACCACAGTAGCGCTCCAAAAGGACAATGGCAACAATGTCATCAATGGGACGCGGGGGCAGGCGCAAACCCTTGGGAATCAGCCGCTGCCACCCTTGGGGCGCAAAAAGTTGCCAATAACGATCGCGCGCCTCTAGGGTGCTATTGCGCTCATCCACAGCAATAACCTCTACTGCTAAAACCTCTTGAAGTTGGCGCCGCCATTGCCTTGAAGTGGTTTGATTGCCCATAATCACTTGTTCAAATGGATAGACTGCATGCCACTCTTGGACACAGGCGATCGCGCGATCGCTGGCCACCACTTCGTAACACACCACCTCTTGACCGAGGGCAAGGGCTAAACCACACTTGTCCCGCCCCGGATCAAATCCCAACAGATACCTAATGCGACCCATTTCCGTCATTTGCTAGAGTAGACAAAGTATCGAATTTGGAGCGATCGCCCTGTGAGCCTACCCGCTGCGACCATCCGTCGTCTGTTGAATGTACCGCAAGTTTCTAGCGCTTGGGTGGGTGGCGGACGCAGTCTCGACAGGATTAACGACCGGGTCTTTGGCGCTGCTTGGCTCGATCCCAAAGATCAGGCGATACGCAGCATGGAGCTTAGTCAACTGCCGCCAACTCCAGAACACCTAATGCGGCTGTTGGTAGAAGCCATCGAACACCCCCGTCATTTTGAATGTGAACCCTGCCGTCCCCACACAATTATCGTTGATGACCGCGAGCTGCAATTTTTCCTGCGTGGCATCGTTGCCCCCCTCGACATTCAGGTGGAGTATCAAGCCCATATTCCCCTCCTTGACGAATTTTTTGAATTCATCACTGCCACAACAACAGACAATGCCGAGGATATAGAGCTACTCCCTCGAGAATACATTCCTCTTTACAAGCAAAAGGTCAAAGAATTGGCGCAACTGGACATCTGGCAGTGTCTAGACAGTATTATCCCCCTTAAGATCCACTGTGAAGCTTGGGACTCCCCCACCCTTTTTGCGGTACTGGTTAACCCCCAAAGAGCCAACCACGACTTTGGTCTGCTGCTCTACCGAGGCGAAGAGGCTCTGCGCAATTTTTGGCAGCAGATTGATCAAGAGTATCCCTATATTGGCGAAGACGACGATGAACGCCTAGAAAGAGCCATTCTGCGCAATAATTGTCTTTTTTTGAATTTTACTCAAATTAATCCAGAAGATTTAGACGACGATCTATTTTTTGTCCTCAACGGACAGCTTTACACCATTGACCCTGGAGCCATCCATCCTTTAGAAGGGATGCGCCCCTTCTACGCCCCCGAAGAAGCCGAAATGGTCTATGTGGCGATTGAGGCTCTGATCAAATTCTGGAAGAAAACAAAAAAGCAGTTCGCGCAGGGGAAGTACCCTGAACTTAATTTAAGGTTCAAGATTCCTTCGTCCTGCCATTTTGCCCTTAGCTATGAGGTGCAAGTGGCAACGGTGCCAGAGATGGTGTCAAACATTGATGATAACTCTGAGGAGAGCAACTTAAAATTCCACATCCCCATTGATACGGAAGCTATTCCCGAGCAAGCCTACATCCTCTTTAAGTTGTTTTCCCCTGAAGAGCTACAGAAATTACCAACAGTCGTCTCTTACTATCAACGGGGGGAGATTCCAAAGGGGTTTCAGGGCTATCCCGTGTTGACAATTCAAACTAAAAAAACAGCAGCGGGGGCGCTTGCTGCCAGAATTGCTGAGGAGGGCGGTATTCACCATCTGACCGTCTTTCCCCCCTCAGAAGCTGAGCAAGTAGTCATACTCCTTGCCCAAACCAATGCCAATCATCTGTGGCTTTTGGATACCTTTGACCCCGAAAACGGCTTACTGCTCCTTGACTGGATCAAGGAGGTCAATGCACTTGAAGGCGCCTGTGGTCTTGCTGTGCCTACGGCATGACGGGCAAAACGCGGATGCAGCCAACCCTCAAGCAAATTGTGGGATTCTTTGAAACGTCCCTTGTCTTTAGTTTTGTGGACACCCAACGTCCACCGACCCCTCAGCCTATTGAGATTGCCAAACGCTAAGAAACTGCGCATTCTTTACAGATTTTACTGCTTCAGGCACGGGGCGATCGCGCCACCCAGCCGGAGGAATTGGCCGAATTTATTTTGGCTACTGAGCAATTTACGGTACTCAACGGCTTTGAGTGTGCTGATTTTACGCCTGATTGTGTTCAAGGTTTTGATGCCCTCTTTAGAGGTGGCTCCAGTGATGCCACAGTGCTCAAGAAGCCCTTCTATGGCTTTCAATTTCATCCAGAGGTGGACGATCGCGACCTGATTGCGCGGATTACTCCTTATTGCGATCGCTATTAATTAACACTGCGGAACTGGAAAAAGTGAAGCAAACAGCCCCTGCCACTCCCTACGCTAATCAGTTGATCCGTCGCTTTGTTGAAGTCGTGCTGTGCCACTCCGCCAATTGTGTTTGAATCTCTACAAGTTGCTCCTCTAGGGTAGTGCTTTGCAGCCAATAGATCCCCGGTTCTGCCCGAAACCACGTCCGCTGCCGTTTGGCAAACTGTTGGGTGTGCTGCACTGTAAGAGCAATTGCCTCTTGGAGGGACACTTCTCCGCGTAGATATTGGCGCATTTCGCGATAGCCAAGGGTATCTAAAAGGGGCAGTTCATCACCGTATTGCGCTTGGAGCTGACGAATTTCCTCTAGCCAACCCATGGCCAGCATCTGGTGGGTGCGTTCTGCAATTCGTGCCTGCTGTTGCCGGCGATCGCCCCCCGTGAGGGCAAAGTACCAAATTGGATAGCAAGGCGGTTCGCGCCGCTGCTGCTGGCTCAAGGGCACCCCTGTTACATAATAGACTTCCAAGGCGCGCAGGGTACGCACTTGATCGTGGGCATGGATGCGCCGTGCCGCCAGGGGATCCACCTGTTGGAGCCACTGGTAGCATTCCTGCTGCCCCAGAGCCATCAACTGCGCCCGCAACTGCGGTTGCGGTGGGACTTGGGGCATCGTTAGCCCTTGGGTAATACTGCGGATATACAATCCTGTGCCTCCCACTAACAGAGGCGTAATGCCTTGGGCATGGTAGTGGGCAATCAGGGCTTGGGCTTTGGCCTGGTAAATAGCTAGAGTCAGAGTGTCGCGGGGGTCACAAATATCAATGAGGTGGTGCAGCACCTGCTGTTGCTGGGCTGGAGTGGGCTTGGCGGTGCCAATATCAAAGCTCGGTAGACTTGACGCGAGTCAGCACTCAAAATAACGCTATTCAATTGCTGGGCAAGGGCGATCGCCAGTGCCGTTTTGCCTGTAGCCGTTGCCCCCCCAATTACAATTAGCCCTACATCCCCCACTCAAATACAGCCTGAAAATTTCCTAGAATCGCCTATAACCCTTATGTGCTAAAATTTAGGTCAGATTTGACATTTAGGCAAGCAAAAACGCATTTGCCTCGATTCTATAGCAATTAGGGAGTTGCCATGACCGCCGAGTATTCCTCTGCCCAGTTGCGGGTGCTCAAAGGCCTTGAACCCGTGCGGACACGACCGGGGATGTACATCGGCAGCACTGGCCCTAAGGGACTCCACCACTTGGTTTATGAAGTTGTGGACAACTCCGTTGATGAAGCCTTGGCGGGGTACTGCTCCACCATTTTAGTGCAGATCAATGCCGATGGCTCTGTAACTGTCACCGATAACGGCCGCGGCATTCCTACGGATATTCACCCTGATACGGGAGTCTCTGGGGTTGAGACGGTAATGACGGTGCTCCATGCGGGGGGCAAATTTGGCGATGGCGGCTACAAAGTCTCAGGGGGGTTGCACGGAGTAGGGGTCTCCGTAGTCAACGCCCTTTCTGAGTGGCTAGAGGTGACGGTGTGGCGCAATGGTTTTGTCCACTATCAGCGCTATGAACGGGGCGTTCCCATTACACCTTTGCAAAAGAGGCCCGATCCTGAGGAACGGCGCGGTACGTCAGTGACCTTCTTTCCCGATCGCCAGATTTTTACAGAAACGATTGAATTTGATGCCAAAGTGCTCATGACACGGCTGCGGGAACTGGCCTATCTCAATGCTGGGATTCAGATTAACTTTCAGGATTTGCGGGTCACCCCTCCTCTGGCTGAAACCTTCTGCTATGAAGGCGGCATTCGTGAATATGTCCGCTATATGGTGCAGGAAAAGGAACCTCTCCACCCAGAGATTATCTACATTCAGGGGGAAAAAAACGAAGTGCAAGTGGAAGCAGCTCTCCAGTGGTGTGCCGATGCCTATAGCGAAAACCTCCTTGGCTTTGCCAACAATATTCGCACCATTGATGGCGGTACCCACATGGAGGGGCTAAAAGCGGTGCTGACACGGACGCTCAATGCCCTTGGCCGCAAGCGCAACAAACTCAAGGACAACGATGCCAACCTTGCCGGCGAAAACATTCGCGAAGGCCTGACGGCAATCATTTCTGTGAAAGTGCCCAACCCCGAATTTGAAGGACAAACAAAAACCAAGCTTGGCAACACGGAAGTGCGGGGCATTGTCGATGCCATTGTGGGTGAAGCCCTAACTGAATACCTCGACTTTCATCCGACGGTTACCGACGCCATTCTGGAAAAAGCCATCCAAGCTTTTAATGCGGCTGAAGCAGCACGGCGGGCACGGGAAATGGTGCGTCGCAAGTCGGTGCTAGAGTCTTCAACACTGCCAGGGAAATTAGCGGATTGCAGTTCCCGAGATCCTGCTGTCTCCGAGATTTTCATTGTTGAGGGGGATTCTGCGGGGGGGAGTGCCAAACAGGGGCGCGATCGCCGCTTTCAAGCAATTCTGCCACTGCGGGGGAAGATTCTCAACATTGAGAAAACCGATGACGCCAAAATCTATAAAAATAATGAGGTGCAGTCCTTAATTACTGCCTTGGGTTTAGGCATGAAGGGCGAGGAATTTGATCCTACGAAGCTGCGCTATCACAAGGTCATTCTCATGACGGACGCAGACGTGGATGGTTCCCATATTCGCACGCTGTTGCTGACCTTTTTCTATCGCTATCAGCAGGAATTAATTAACCAAGGTTTTGTCTATATTGCCTGCCCTCCCCTATACAAAGTGGAGCGCGGACGACAGCACTTCTATTGCTATAGCGATCGCGAGCTACAACAGCAAATTGCATCGTTCCCTGAAAATGCCAACTACACCATTCAACGCTTTAAGGGCTTAGGGGAAATGATGCCAGAGCAGTTGTGGGAAACAACAATGAACCCAGAGACGCGCCTTCTCAAACGGGTGGAGATCGAAGATGCGGCTGAGGCCGATCGCATTTTCACAATTCTCATGGGCGATCGCGTAGGACCGCGCCGCGAATTTATCGAGACCTATGGTCCACAGTTGGCACTAGAAAACCTCGATATCTAAACCGACCCCCAGAGGAGATGTGCTATATTAGCTGTAGTTTGGCTGCGACGTTGGTGACTGCCAATATTGTTTTGTGATCTACAACTGCAAAACATTTGGGAATCAACACTGTGGGCGGCAGTAAACTGGCCTTCGAGCCAGAAACTTCTAAGTCTGCAGTTAGCATTCCCCCCTAGTCTTTACTAGGTCATAAACTGAGGTAAAACGGCGTCGCGGTTAAACTTTTCCTGACCATGAGCTATCGTTACATTCTCCTGTACAAGCCTATCGGGTGCTGT
>DVDZ01000202.1 GCA_015296025.1 Thermosynechococcus sp. M46_R2017_013 | reverse complement strand
CCCCGTCTTCAGGTTCAGGGACAATGGGCAAAAGGGTGGCTAGATCGCCAGGAGGTGATTGTCAGTGGCAATGTTCAAAGTGAAGTGCCAGTACAACTGCGCCTCCCCTAGGGCTAGTGCTGTACGTTGTAAATTCTCGACCTGGGGGGTGAGATTCTCCTCACCCCTCAGTGTCAGCAGGTAATTGCTACGGCTGAGAAGGCGGGGTTTGCAGATGTGCAAATTCCTATGGGGATGGTAGATCAGTCGGTGCGGGGAGTGGGCGACTGCGCTTTGATCCCCAGGACACCATAGGACAGATTCTGCTCCAAGCGACGCAAAGGATGCAAATCCTTCTTTACCAGCACTATGGCATTCGCTTTTCTAAGATTGAGTTCACGGCGGAGAAACCTATTTGATCTTTGATCTCAGCCCCCGTACGGGAGATGTGGTGGCCTTCGCCGCCGATTACACTCATTCCCATAACCAGTGGTGAAGGGAACTGAATATGCCTTTGCCATTTGGTTATTCTATGGATAACGAATCCTTGACATAACAACGATAATGGAAACCCTGCACTTCAAAACCTCACCGCTGATTTCTGGAACACTGATGGCTCTCTATGGGGCGCTCACCCTTCCTCTACCCTTTTTGGCAGTGCAGACGGCTGCCCCTGTTTCACCCTGGTTCCTATGGGGGGCGATCGCCTGTGGGGGTCTTTTGCTCTGGGGTGCACTGAGTCAACGGGTGGAACTGGATGCTGAAGGAATCCGCCTCACCTATCCCCGTTGGGTTCCGCCTTTTCTGCGGCAGCAGTGGCAACTCACTTGGTCGGAGATTCAAGGGCTTCAGCCCCGCAGCACCAGTCAAGGGGGTTTGGTGTATTACCTTGTAACTTCTGGAGATCAAAGATACCTTCTCCCCATGCGGGTTGCAGGCTTCGCCCGAATGATGCGCGCCATTGAAGCCCACACGGGATTACCCACCGACATGGTTAAGCCCCTTGCTCAGCCTTGGATGTACGCTATTTTGGCCGTTTTGACGCTGCTACTAGGCACCGTAGATCTATGGATTCTCATGACTGTGGGATAATGGGGACGTATTTGCGTGCTGAGCGATGACCATGAGTGCGAATCGATTTGTGCGGTATCTGCGTCGAGGCGTCGTGTGTTTGCTTTTGAGCATACTGTGCTGGTCAAGTATCGCAACGCCGCCGGCGATCGCAACCATTCAAGTGCGGCTTTTTGACCTGAGTTACCATGAATGCCCACCAGAAATTGGCGAGGGCTCAGTCACCTCGGGGGGGGACAACCCTCAAGGCCAACTGCTACCTGATTACCGGTAAAGCAGAGAATAAATCTGGCAAAACGGTAGTGGATGCAGATGTCTTTGGCCGTATCTACGATGCCAATGGCAATCCAGTATTGCAAAATCGCACACGGGTCGGCACGATTGATGTCATCCCACCGGGGATTAGCGATTTTGAGATTCGCATTAGTGTGCCCTACAACCAACCAACGCCTTTACAGCTAGAGCAATTTAAGGCCTCTGGCTTTACGGCAAAAGTACGGGGTTAAGAACAAACTAAATACAGCCTCCGACTCCGCCTGATGAGCAAAAATTGTGATACTGTAAAACGCTTGATGCCTCCTTATTTCCTAGGAACACTATAGAATGTCGTGCCTAAGGCAAAGGAATCGTTGGCAGTGGTTCCCTGTCCTTGTTGTAAAGACAAAGTGTTGTCGTTGATGGACGGGTTTATCTGTAGAGGTTTGGGTTCAGGTGCGCATTCCCCTCGATTATTACCAAGTGCTGGGTGTGCCAATTCAGGCAACGCCGGAGCAAATTGAACAGGCATTTCAAGATCGGTTGTTGCAACTCCCCACCCATCAGCACTCTCCTGCCACTGTTGCTACCCGTCGTGAACTAATAGAGCAAGCCTATGCGGTTTTGCGAGAACCAGAGCAGCGCCATGCCTACGATCGCCACTGCCGTGTCATTGATTCCGATGATTTGATTGCCCAGTTGGAGGCCGATGCCACAGCTCCCCAGCTTGAAATTAGTGATCAGCAATTCTCAGGAGCGCTCCTACTCCTCTATGAACTGGGCAACTACTCTGAAGTGGTCAAACTAGGAGAACAGTTTCTTCAAAGAGGCACCTTTGATCTCAACCGTCCTTACACGCCCTCGGCCATCGTTGCCGACATTACCCTGACAGTTGCCTTAGCCTATCTGGAATTGGGACGCCAAGAATGGCAGCGGCAGTCCTACGAAGCAGCTGCCTCTCATCTAGAAGCCGGTTTAGGAGTGCTACAGCGGGCAACACTCTTTCCTGAACTTCAAGAGCAGTTTCAGACGGAACTCAATCGGCTGCGTCCCTATCGCATTCTTGAGCTACTGGCACTGCCTTTATCCGATAGTGTCAATCGGCAGCGGGGCATTCTATTACTGCGGCAGATGCTCAGCGATCGCGGGGGTATTGAAGGGCGCCATGAGGATCACTCTGGCCTAGGGGTTGAGGATTTTCTCAAATTTATTTTGCAACTGCGCAGCCATCTCACTGTGGCAGAGCAACAGGAACTTTTTGAACGGGAATCACGGCGTCCCTCAGCAGTGGCGACCTACCTTGCAGTCCATGCACTGGTGGCGCGGGGGATGCAAGAACTTCAACCTAGCTATATTCGCCGTGCTAAGGATTTACTAGAGCGGCTGCTGCCCAATCAAGACATCTACCTTGAACTGGCCAGTTGTTTACTCCTACTGGGACAACCTGCTGAGGCATTGGCAGCGCTGGATAAATCCCAAGATCAGCAGAGTTTAGCCTTTATCCGCAGCCATGCCAACGACGCCGGCGATCTGCTGCCGGGACTCTACTACCACACAGAGCAATGGCTACGGGAGGAAATTTACCCTGCCTTTCGGGACTTAGGGGAAACACCCGTGGCCTTGGAGGCCTACTTTGGCGATCCCAATATCCAAACCTACTTAGAAGCGCTGGGTGACGAATCTCTTGCTGCTGAGCCACCTAGCACCGGCACTGCTATGTGTTCCGACGTGATGACACCAGCGGTGACTGTGCCATCTCCCGTTTCCTTCACAGCACAACCATTGCCTTGGCAGTATCACACCGAGCTGGGTCAAGGGTTTTCTGCATCGGCTTCTACCTCTTCTTCAGTCACTCAGACAGTGGCACCCCAACCCCGCTCCCATAAACGGCGCAGGGTTCCAAGGAGTCATCGCAAAAAACATCAGATGTGGTTTTGGGCAGGTGCAGCGGTTGTGCTTGTGGGATTAGGAGCCTTGGCAAAAGTCTATTGGCCAACCCCCACTGCTGAAGCTCCCGCCTCTCCACCGCCACCGCTAAGACCCACGCCTACACCTGTGGCAACACCTACACCACCACCAACGACATTAGCGACAACGTTAACGCCGGAGATGGCTCGCGATCGCCTGCGTACTTGGCAGCAAATTAAAGCCCAAGCCCTTGGGACAGCGTTTGAAATGGACAAGCTGGCAACGATTTTGGCGGAGCCAGAGCTGAGCCGTTGGCGATCGCGGGTACAGGGATTAAAGGCCGAGGACAGCCATTGGGTGTACACCCTGAAGAACCTAGAAGTGAAGGCAGTACGTCCCCAAGGGAGCGATCGGGTAGAGGTGTTGGCGGAAGTGAAGGAAGAGGCTCATTTTTATGAACAGGGGCAACTGCGCAATGACATTTCCTATAGGGATCCCTACCGTGTCCTTTACACCTTAATCCGTCGTGGGGATCAATGGCTAATTCAACGCATGCAGGTGGTTAATTAAGGGGCATTTCTGGGCGGCCACCAAACTTGAGATTTAACAGGGACAAAGATAGAATAAACAGGAATAACACTAGTCCCATCGTGCAGGCATAGTTAATTTCTAGACGCTGAAAGGCGTTTTCGTAAATATAGTACACAATAGTTTTGGAACTATTGAGAGGACCGCCTTGGGTCATTACATAGACCTCTTCAAAGACCTTAGTGGCAGAGATTGCCGAGATAATGCTCACTAAGAAAATATAGGGGCGCATCAAGGGTAATGTAATATCCCAATGTTGTTGCCATCCCTCGCTGCCATCCAGTGCGGCTGCTTCGTAGAGTTCACTGCTAACGCCCTGCAGTCCCGCCAAATAGATCACCATATAGTAGCCTAAGCCTTTCCAGACGGTGACGGCCATCACACTAAAGAGGGCTAATCGGGGACTTGTCAGCCACGGAATCGGGGTATCCCGCAGATGCAGACCCTGCACCAGTTGGTTCAACAGACCATTGGGGGCATACAGCCAGCGCCAAGCAATCCCCGCCACCACCATGGAGATAATCACAGGACTGTAATAAGCAGCGCGAAACCAGTGAATTCCCCGCAGGGGTTGATTGACCAGAATTGCCAAAAGCAGAGGGGCGATCGCCAGAATCGGCACCACCACTACTAAATAGAGAAAAGTATTGCCCAAAGTTTTCCAGAAGACACCATCGCGCCACAATTGGGCAAAATTAACCCATCCCACCCATAGGGGCGGACTCAGTAGATCGGTTTCATAGCGGCTGAAACTCAGGAAAAAGGCCTGTAGCGCTGGCCAAAAGACCGTCAGTGTCAGCAACCCTAAAGCAGGGGCAAGAAAGAGGTAGGGGGTGAGCGATCGCCCTTTCATTGGCTGCGGGGGTGTTGTTGACGATAGGCACGCATTTGCGCCACAAACTCGCCAAAGAGATAATCAGCATCATGGGGGCCTGGACTGGCTTCAGGGTGATACTGCACTGAAAAAATCGGCAATGTTTGGTGCTTCAGACCGGCAACGGTTTTGTCATTGAGGTTAAAGTGGGTAATCTCAACGGGAGTTTGGGCAAGGGATTCTGCGGTGATGGCAAAGCCGTGGTTTTGGCTGGTAATTTCTACTTCCCGCGTCAGGCCAACGGGTTGATTCAACCCTCGGTGACCAAACTTGAGCTTAAAAGTCTCCGCCCCTAGGGAGAGTCCAAACAACTGATGCCCCAGACAAATGCCAAACATCGGACGCTGAGCGGCCAGTAATTTGCGCACCGTTTCAATACCCTCCTGCACCGCCGCAGGATCACCGGGGCCATTGGAGAGGAAAATGCCGTCGGGATCATAGCTGAGAATCGTTTCCGCTGGCGTATCCGCTGGCACGACAATCACACGGCAGCCATAGCTGGCCAAGCGACGAAGAATGTTGCGCTTCACGCCAAAGTCAATGGCCACAACCGTCAAAGGTGGCTCTTCCGTAGCTGTTTGGGAACGAAATTCCCAAGCGGGCGGCGTGGGTTCTCTCCATTCGTAGGGGGTGCGAGTAGTCACCACCTTGGCTAGATTTTGTCCCTGCATACTGGGGGCGGCAAGGACTTTTTGCAGCAGTTCAACAGGATCAAGAATTTCGGTGGAAATGCCGCCATTCATGGCACCAGCAGTGCGAATTTTGCGGGTAAGAGCACGGGTGTCAATTCCATAAATCGCGGGAATACGATGGGCTTTGAGGTAGTCGGGCAATGATTGTTGCGATCGCCAGTTACTGGGAACATCACAGATATTGCGAGCGACAGCACCGCGCACTTGGGGGCGATCGGATTCATCATCTTCGGGGGTGGTTCCCGTATTGCCCAACTCAGGGTAAGTGAATGTCACAATTTGACCACAATAGCTCGGGTCAGTGAGCACCTCTTGATAACCCGTCATGCCCGTATTAAAGACTACTTCGCCAATGGCTGTCCCCGGTGCTCCAAAGGAAAAGCCGCGAAAGACTGAACCATCGGCGAGAACCAGCAAGGCGGGTGTAGGCATTTCAATATCTCCAACGGCGGAAGCCCAATAGTTTATTCTGCATGATAAAGCCAACCGTTAAGTGCACAGAACGTATCTCATGTTTTGATGTCATTAGCGGCAGCGACTCACTTGCTCTGTCAAGTAATCTGCGGCTGTGGCCACCAGCGGAATAATCCGGGCATAGGGCATCCGCGTCGGTCCTAAAATACCGACACTGCCCACAGGGGAGTTGCCATAGCAATAGCAGGAATAGACCAATGTACAGGACTGCATCGGTGCTAGGGCATTTTCACTGCCAATGCGGATTTGCACTTGCGAGGGGGCTTGGCTATCGGCACTAATCAAGGGAGCTAGTTGATCCTGTTGGTCTTCAAGAAGATGCAGCAGCATTTGCACCTGCTCCACTTGGGAAAATTCGGGCTGCTGGAGGACATCGGCAAGGCCACTGATGACAAAGGAGGTTCCCTGGTGGCTGTAACGATCGCTCAACTGCTGCAGTAGGGTCTGAAGCTGCTGGCTGTAGGTTTGAAACTCCAAATCCAGTTTTTGCCAGTCAATGGCACTCAGTTCCACCAGCGATCGCCCCTGTAACTGGTGATTGAGGAAGTTTGTCAGTACCTGTAGGGTGCGCTCCCGGAGCTCAGGGTCTTCTTCCCCTTGATCCAATTGAATCAGTGCCGACTGGGTTTCGTAGGTGTCAAGAACAAGGATGACCATCACCTGCTGCGGCTCCAAAGACACCAGTTGAATGACCCGAATCTGCCGCTCCAAGCGATTGGGGAGTGTAATTAGCGTAATGTAACCACTAAGATCCGACAACAACTGTGCCGCTTGGCGCAAAATGACCTCAAGGCGTTGCTGTCCCGAAATAAGCCGCTCACTCAAGAGGCTTTCGGCTTTGCGAGCCACATCGGGAATGGGTTGAACCAATTCATTTACATAAACGCGGTAGCCAGAATCTGAGGGTACCCGTCCGGCGGAAGTGTGGGGCTGGTAAAGCAGGCCGCTTTTTTCGAGGAGCAGCATGGTATTGCGCACCGTAGCTGGGCTAACGTTGAGGTTGTACTCAGTGGCGATCGCCTTTGAGCCGACAGGTTCTGCGGTGGCAATGTAATGGTTTATTGTGGCGCCTAGAATTTGCTTTTGGCGATCGCTGAGTTCAATCGTCATAACCCCTGACACCTGTGATTTCTTATTGATGTTTTTTATTTATTATTAGTTTAATTTTAATTTATCTATCTATAAACTAGCGTTCCCATCTCAGCAATTGAGGCTGACCTAAGGTCAGCGCCAGCTGCAAGAGATTACTGGGGGCAATTGTGCCTGCGGTGCCTCAATTTGCGCTCGTTCTCCCACCAGTTTATGGCGGCGCAACTGAGCCGTTTCCGCATCTAAAAGGCCTGAGCCTTCTAGTTCTGGGAGTTGTTGCAGTTGCCTGTCAATGGCTTCAATTTATTCCAAAGGGAGAGCAGTTGATCTCTGCTAACGGGGCGATCGCTGACATAGCCTTGGGCTAAGGCAATCACGGTTATACCCGCTGCCACTAGTACCGTCACTGGGGACGGACGCTCTCCACGTCGAGTACCCAGTGGTCAATCTCCTGCCAGTGAAGATCAACGTACTCGTAGGCAATAATGACCAGACACTGCGCAGCCACGATCATTAGGTCATTGCCGGTACCGGTGTTGGATGAGGGTTGGGCATTGCCTCTGGCGGTAACCCATAAATTGAGTTATAAAGGGCATTGTAGGCCAGTGCTGATTTTGTCCAGCTAAAGTCCTCACGCATACCCCGCTGCTGAAGGGTGTGCCACTCTCGTTTGTAGCGATAGCCTTCCCAAGCCCGCACCAGACAGGTATAGAAGTCAAGGGGTTCATAGCGATCAAAACAGTAGCCCGTTCCTGTCTGTTTCTCTGGGTCGTGGTGAGAAACTGTATCCACAAGACCACCCGTGCGACGCACAATCGGCACACAGCCATAGCGAAGAGCAATCATTTGGGCAATGCCACATGGCTCAAACCGACTCGGCATAGTGAAGGCATCGGCACCCCCATAAATCCGCCGTGACAGCACATCACTGTAGAGTAACTGGACACTACAGCGTCCCGGAAACCGTGAGGCAATTTGCCACATCTGGGTTTCATAGTAGCGATCGCCTGTCCCCAATAGGACAAACTGGCTATCGGTGTAAGCCAAAAAGCGATCCAGTACCTGAATCAGTAGATCTAGACCCTTTTGCTCCACCAAGCGGGTAACCATCCCCACCAAGAAAGCAGCGGAGTTCACCTCTAGTCCCAGTTCCTCTTGCAGGGCAATTTTGTTAGCCTTGCGTCGCTCTAGCGTATCCACAGTGTAGTTTTGAGCAAGGGCGCGATCGGTACTGGGATCAAAAACCTCCGTATCAATGCCATTGAGAATCCCCGAGAGCTTGCCACTAATAAACGACAACAGCCCCTCCAATTTCTCACCATATTCAGGAGTTTTGATTTGTTCGGCGTAGGTGGGTGAAACAGTATTGACGCGATCGGCATATTGCACTGCCGCCGCCATTGTGTTGTGCCCCTGCATGTACCACGGACACCAAGTGATTTGCTCTAGACGCCACCGCCAAGGCCCTTGATAGGCCAAGTTGTGAATTGTGAAGACAGTGGTAATGTCAGGGTCCTGATGCATCCACACCGGGATCATCCCCGTGTGCCAATCGTGGCAATGGATAATCTGGGGCTTCCAGTAGTTCCAAGCAAATTCTGCTGCCCCATTGGCAAAGAAAGTGAACCGCCAGTCCTCATCCTCACCGTAATAGATGCGGCGGGGACTAAAGCAGGGATGGCCAAAAAGGTAAAGGGGAACGTCCGACCCCGGCAACACGGTTTCATAGACATGAAACGTCTGAAACATGGCATGGCCAATCCAGATGGGATCTTTAGGAATCTCCACCTTATCTGGCAAAAAGCCATAGTAGGGCATAAAGATACGCACATCATGCCCCATGCGGCGTAATACCTTGGGCAGGGAGCCAACCACATCTCCCATCCCCCCCACTTTTGCAAGCGGTGCCGCCTCAGCAGCAACAAATAGAATTCGCATGATTCTCCTGAGCCTGTCTTTTGGCCAACTCTAGGGCAACGCAATTGCCGTTAACCTAACACAAGTGCGGGACAATTTGGCGTACGATGGCTCTTAATAGGTCTTTATAGGTCTTTGGAATTACAGCTTCTATGACAGAGTCTCCCCTTGTGCAACGGGTCAAGGAAGTGCATGCGCAGGCGCGTCTGTTGGCCACCCTGAATGCCTCTGCCCGCAATGAAGCTCTAGAACAGGTGGCCTGTGCCCTTGAGGACGCCAGGGAGGAGATTTTGGCAGCCAATGCGGCTGATTGTGAGCAGGCCAAGGCCAATAACCTCAACCCTTCCCTCTATGCGCGCTTAGAACTCAGTTCCAGTAAATTGGCAGCAGCGATCGCCGGGGTTCGTCAAGTGGCAGCCCTCCCCGATCCCCTTGGGCAGCGCCAACTCCATCGCGAATTGGATGCGGGGTTAATTTTGAGTCGTGTCACTTGCCCCCTAGGGGTACTGGGGGTGATCTTTGAGGCGCGCCCCGATGCAGTGGTGCAGATTGCTTCTTTGGCCATCAAGTCGGGAAATGGTGCCATTCTCAAGGGGGGACAGGAGGCTCGTTGCTCCTGCCAAGCAATTGTGCACGCTATTCACAGGGGGCTAGAGAAATCGGCGGTGCCCGCAGGGGCGATCGCCCTCCTCACCGATCGCGCTGAAGTGGTTGAACTGTTGGCTCTCGATCAATGGGTTGATCTCATCATTCCCCGCGGCACTAACGAGTTTGTGCGCTATATCCAAAACAACACGCGCATTCCCGTGCTCGGTCATGCCGATGGCCTGTGTCACCTCTATGTGGATAGGGCTGCCGATATTGAGAAGGCGATCGCCATCACCCTCGACGCCAAAACCCAGTACCCCGCCGCTTGCAATGCCATTGAGACTCTACTGGTGCACCAAGGAATTGCCAAAGAGTTTCTCCCCAAAGTAGCAGCGGTTCTCGAAAATGCCGGTGTTGAACTGCGGGGAGACGCCCTTGCCCGCGAATGGGTGTCTATGACCCCTGCCACCGATGCCGACTGGGCCACGGAATATTGTGATCTCATCCTTTCTGTTAGGGTGGTTCCCAGTCTGGAAGCTGCATTGGAGCACATTGCCACCTATGGATCGGGACACACGGAAGCTATTGTGACCGAGGATGCCGCCGCCGCCGCCCGTTTTCTCCAAGAAGTGGATGCCGCTGGCGTCTTTCACAACTGCTCCACCCGCTTTGCCGATGGATTCCGCTATGGCTTTGGCGCAGAAGTTGGCATTAGCACCCACAAGTTGCCACCGCGAGGGCCGGTGGGGCTAGAGGGACTAGTGACCTACAAATATCAACTGGTGGGGAATGGCCACATTGTTGCAACCTATAGCGGGGCCAATGCCAAACCCTTTACCCATCGTGATCTAGGATGCCAATGAATTTAAGGGATTATTAAGCAGCAAACAAAGCCAATTTTTCTGTTTCAGAATGGAGATGTAGGGCAATCTTGATTGAACCACCGTGCAGAGGATGACCTCTGTAACTCTTGAAGTGTCTGTTGGCAAGGGAGTGCGTGCTGGATCCAGTGTCTTGCAAAAGGGGTAGCCTGTGGTTGTCAACAGACAGTTGTGACTTGGGAGTCGCGTGCAGTCAGGTGATTGACAGATTCAAGATAGCAAAGGGAGCCAAAAGCATTCAAAGCTTGAGCGGCTCAAACACGTCTTTTTCCTCTTCTGGG
>DVDZ01000045.1 GCA_015296025.1 Thermosynechococcus sp. M46_R2017_013 | reverse complement strand
TCTAAAAATGACTTCCCTAAGCTCCAAGTCAGGCTGTGAGTAAGTTGATAGTATGGGGGAAATGTAATTTAGATAACAACTGCTGCCGTAGATCTAATTCTGACTCAAGGATTAGGCGGTAATTTTGCCGTTCTCCAACTTAGAACTAAGGAGATTGGTTCAATGGCGATTCCTAATTTGTCAATTTCAATGATCTATCACTTGCGGCGATTGTTGCGGCAATACGAGCCATTTCTCAAGCCCGTTATCCATGAAGGTGCAGGACTGGTGGCAAATGCAGAAGCAGACTTATACGCTGTACTCGAGAGTCTTTACCCTGACCCACAGGAGTTGGCCACCGTCACTGAACAATTGAGTAGACTTATTCTTTTGCATCAGAAAAAAGACTTGATTTCCATTGAACAATATGAAGCAATTACCCAGCAAATTTTCTGGATTTTGGGTCTAAAATACACCTCATTGCACCCCCAGCAGCACTCTGTTACTGCCTAGACAAAAGTACTTAAAAATTCATAATGACTTTGACTACATTTGGGAGTGTTGGCGGGGGACAGAGCGATTTTGCGGGAAATATTTGCAGGGTTGCTCTTTGGGGTGACCGAAAATCCACTGTCATTGTATGGGTGCTTCAGCTAGCATAGTATTATGGAACACAATCCTTTCTCCTTATTTCCAAATTGTGAGCAACCAGTCATGGGTGGTCTAGCAGGGTATGGATTCGATTCTCCAGCAAGTGCAGATCTCTATAAGCTGCTACAGAATGTCTGTGCCCGTTTACCGCTACTCGTTGTGTTTTATGACAATGAAGGGCAAATCCTTTCAATTAACCAAGAGGTGACCACCCAGTTGAGTTGGGATACAGGAGACTTACTGTCGCGGGACTTTTTGAGTCACTGCTTTCCCGATCCGCAAACCCAGCGGCAGATTCGCTATTGGATGATGCATCCCCCCGCAGGTTGGCAAGAAGTCCCTGTTCACAGTGCTGATGGTCAAGTCCTAGAGATGATTTGGGCATTTGTGCGGTTTCCCAATGGGGGGGGCTTGATGTGCGGCTACAACAATACAGACCTGAAGTTGACGCAGGCAGCGTTACTAGAGACGAGCGATCGCTATGCGCTGCTCACCCGTGGCATCAATGATGGCATTTGGGACTGGAACCTCACGACCGATGAAACGTTTTATTCCTCTCGCTGGAAGGAGCTTCTCGGCTATCGGCATGACGAAGTAGGCAACCATATTGATGAGTGGTTGAGGCGGATTCATCCCCAAGATGTAGAGCGCGTGAAGTTAAATCTCATGCTCCATATCCGTGGGCAAACACCCCACTTCCAACAGGAGTTCCGCATTCAGCATCGCAATGGTTCCTATCGCTGGGTTTTAGCACGGGGCTTGGTGCTGCGGGATGCCCATGGCAATGCCTGTCGCATGGCAGGTTCCCTAACTGACCTGACAGAACATCAAGTGGCCGGGGTACAGTTGCTCCATGACGCCCTCCACGATTCATTGACGGGCTTAGCCAATCGGACGCTCCTTTTTGATCGCATTGAACAGGCGGCTCGTCATGCCCGTCGTCGCCCTGACTATAAGTTTGCCATTTTGTTTATTGATATTGATCGCTTTAAGGTCATCAATGATAGCCTTGGCCATAGTTGCGGAGATCTCATTCTCATTGAGTTGGCCAATCGCCTCACCCGCATTGTCCGCCCCGATGACACAGTGGCTCGCATTGGTGGCGATGAGTTTGTTATCTTACTTGATGACATCAGCAATAACAACGATGCCTTGGGGGTCTGCGATCGCATTCGCTATACCCTCGACCAGCCTTTTATGATCAAAGATCAACCCATTACGCTACGGGTCAGTATTGGCGTGGCAACGCGATCAAACCATATTGAAAAAGCAGAAAACTATTTGCGCAATGCCGACATTGCCATGTATCAGGCGAAGTTAGCAGGGGGGGAATCGCTATCAAGTCTTTAGTGAAGAAATGCATTTGAC